>NZ_JAANBD010000029.1 GCF_011089885.1 Thioalkalivibrio sp. XN279
CGACGGCGGCCAGCGCCTCGTTGTGGCGCCGGCGCAGCCCGGCGAGCGCGCCCTCACCCGCCAGCGCGTCGTCCGGGTACGGCGCCAGCGCCTCGGGCCGCGCCTGGTCGATACCCTCCAGGGCGCGCCAGCAGGCCCAGGCCAGGCTGGCCGCCTCGGCCTGCCGCTCGGCCTCGCCGTTGGCGCGGCGTCCATCCTCGGCGATCTCGGCCAAGTAGCGCACGCGCCGCGGCGGGATCAGGGCGCCGTGGTCGGTGGACACCGGCAACTCCGGGGGTATCCACGCCGCCTCGTCCAGCCCGCAGCGCGCCACCAGCGCCGTGCACAGGGCGCGAAAGAAGCGGTTTACCCCGGGGTCGTTGAACTGGCTGGCGATGGTCGGGTAGACGGGCACGCGCTCGTCGGGCATGTCGAAGGCCTTGCGATTGCGCTTCCACTGCTTGCGCACGTCGCGCAGCGCGTCCTCGGCGCCGCGCTTCTCGAACTTGTTCAGCACCACCAGCTCGGCGAAGTCGAGCATGTCGATCTTCTCCAGCTGGCTGGCGGCGCCGTACTCGCTGGTCATGACATAAACGGGCAGGTCCACCAGGTCGACGATCTCGGTGTCGCTCTGGCCGATGCCCGCGGTCTCGACGATGACCAGGCCGAAGCCGGCCGCCTTGAGGAACTCGACGGACTCGGCGAGGGCCGCGCTGGTCGCCAGGTGCTGGCGCCGGGTGGCGACGGAGCGCATGTAGATGCGCTCGTCGGCGAGGGAATTCATGCGGATGCGGTCGCCGAGCAGGGCACCGCCGGTGCGCCGCCGCGTCGGGTCCACCGCCAGCACCGCGATGTGCAGTTCGGGGAAGGCGCGCAGGAAGCGGTTCAGCAGTTCGTCCGTGAGGCTGGACTTGCCGGCGCCGCCGGTCCCGGTGATGCCGACCACGGGCACGGAGCGCGCGCCGATGCTGGCTACTGCGCCCTGCTGCCAGGCCCGAGCATCCTGGCCGCCGTCCGCGCCGTCCGCGCCCTCTTCGATCAGGCTCAGCGTGCGGCCGATGCGCAGGTAGTCCCGCGGCCCGTCCGCCCCGGGCGCCAGCTCGGGCCGGCGCGCGGCGCGCACGCGCTTGAACACGTCCTCGATCATGCCCTCGAGGCCGAGCTTCATGCCCTCCTCGGGGCCGTAGACCCGCTCCACCCCGTAGGCTTCCAGCGCGCGCCGCTCCGCCGGGGCGATGGTGCCGCCCCCGCCCACCACCACGCGGATATGCTCGGCGTCGTGCTCGCGCAGCATGTCCACCATGTAGCGGAAGTACTCGTTGTGGCCGCCCTGGTACGACGAGACGGCGATGCCGTCGGCATCCTCCTGCAGGGCGGCGCGCACGATGTCGGCCACGCTGCGGTTGTGGCCCAGGTGCACCACCTCCGCGCCGTGGGACTGCAGGATGCGGCGTATGATGTTGATGGCCGCGTCGTGGCCGTCAAACAGCGAAGCCGCCGTGACGAATCGCAGGGGGCGCCCCTCCGCGCCCGGCAGGACCTCGAGTTCGCGTGCTGCTGTGCTCATGGCTTTGGTGCGTATCCGGCGCCGCCCCGGGCGGCAAACAGCCCTTGATTATAGCGGCAAGCACCCGGTCACCGCGTTCCCGCCCGGATGCTGCAACGCGGCACAAGCGCACGGGAATGCACGGCTTTTCACCCGTCGCTATAATTGTCCGGCCCGACTCGCCGCCCGGCGGGACACGGAGGTCCGCCTCTCCTGTCAGCCCCGCGGCGCGACCAGCGTCATTGCAGACACTCGCGCGGCCCGCCCGGGTCCCGCCAGGCGTTGCGCACCAGAACAACGACCCAGAACAAGACTAAGGGGCGGACGCCCTGAACCGGACCAAACCCAGGAGGCATCCTCTGATGAACCTGTTCCAGAAGCTCGAAGGCATGGGCCACGAGCAAGTCGTCTTTTTCCAGCACAAGGACAGCGGCCTGAAGGCCATCGTCGCCATCCACAACACCGCCCTCGGGCCGGCGCTGGGCGGATTGCGCATGTGGCCCTACGCGAGCGACGACGACGCGGTGAAGGACGTGCTGCGCCTGTCGCGGGGCATGACCTACAAGGCGGCGGTATCCGGGCTCAACCTCGGCGGCGGCAAGGCGGTGCTCATCGGTGATCCGGCCAAGGACAAGAGCGAGGGCCTGTTCCGCGCCTTCGGCCGCTTCATCGGCTCGCTCGGCGGACGCTACATCACGGCCGAGGACGTCGGCACGACCGTCGACGACATGGACTACATCTACCAGGAGACGGATCGCGTGGTCGGCGTGCATCGCGTCCACGGCGGCAGCGGCGACCCTTCCCCCTTCACCGCCTTCGGCACCCTGCAAGGCATCAAGGCCTGCCTGCAGAAGAAATACGGCCACGACGACCCGGGCAAGGCGAGCTTCGCCATCCAGGGCGCCGGCAGCGTCGGCTACTACCTGGCCAAGTTCCTCTCCGAGGCCGGGGCCAAGGTGTTCGTGTGCGACATCAACGCCGAGCGCGTGCAGCACATCGTGGACGAGTTCGGCGCCGAGGCCGTGAGCACCGACCAGATCTACGACGTGGACGCCAACGTGTTCGCGCCCTGCGCGCTCGGCGGCGTCATCAACGAGAACACGCTGCCGCGGCTGAAGTTCGACATCGTCGCCGGCAGCGCCAACAACCAGCTCGAGACCAACGACCACGGCACGGCGCTGGAAGAGCGCGGCATCCTCTACGCGCCTGACTACGCGATCAACGCCGGCGGCCTGATGAACGTCGCGATCGAGCTGCAGGGCTACGACCGCGACCGCGCCTACCGCATGGTTTCCAGCATCCGCGACATCATCAGCCGCATCTTCCTGCTGGCGGAGCGTGACGGCATCCCGACCTGGCAGGCCGCCGATCGCCTGGCCGAGGAGCGCATCGCCATGATCTCCAAGGTGAAGATCCCCTACACCAAGCGCTTCAAGGACCGCCTCTCGGGCCGCCGCAGCCACACCACGGAAATGATGGGCTGAGCACCGCATGAGCGTCTTCAACACCGGCCTGGGCGAGGAGCTGGACCTGCTGCGCGACTCGGTGCGCCGCTTCGCGGAGGAGCGCATCGCGCCGCGGGCCGAAGAGATCGACCGCAGCAACGAGTTCCCGCAGGACCTCTGGCCTGCGCTGGGCGAGATGGGCCTGCTCGGGCTGACCGTCGGCGAGGACTACGGCGGCTCGGGCCTCGGTTACCTGGCGCACTGCGTGGCCATGGAAGAGATCTCGCGCGCCTCCGCCTCGGTGGGCCTGTCCTACGGCGCGCACTCCAACCTGTGCCTGAACAACATCTGGCTTAACGGCACCGAGGCGCAGAAAGCCAGGTACCTGCCGAAGCTGTGCTCCGGCGAATGGGTCGGCGCGCTCGCCATGTCCGAGCCCGGCGCCGGCTCCGACGTCATCGGCTCCATGAGCTGCCGCGCGGAGCAGCGCGGCGAGGTGTGGGTGGCGAACGGATCCAAGATGTGGATCACCAACGGCCCCGAGGCCTCGGTGCTGCTGGTCTACATGCGCACCGCCGACCCGGCCGCGGGCTCAAAAAGCATTACCGCGTTCATCGTCGAAAAGGGCATGCCCGGCTTCCGCACGGCGCAGAAGCTCGACAAGCTCGGCATGCGCGGCTCCAACACCTGCGAGCTGGTGTTCGAGGACTGCGAGATTCCCGCGGAGAACGTGCTCGGCGAGGTCAACGGCGGCGCCTACATCCTGATGCGCGGCCTGGACTCCGAACGGCTGGTGCTCTCGGGCGGGCCGATCGGCATCATGCAGGCCTGCATGGACGCGGTGCTGCCTTACCTGCACGAGCGCAAGCAGTTCGGCCAGCCCATCGGCAGCTTCGGCATCATGCAGGCCAAGGTGGCCGACATGTACACCGCGCTGCAGTCGGCGCGTGCTTTCTCTTACCGCGTCGCGGGTCAGTTCGACCGCGGCGAACCGACCCGCTTCGACGCCGCCGCCTGCCTGCTGCTGGCCTCGAAATCTGCCGTCGAGGTGGCGCTGGAAGCAATCCAGGCCCTGGGCGGCAACGGCTACATCAACGAGTACCCGACCGGAAGGCTGTTGCGCGACGCCAAGCTGTACGAGATCGGCGCCGGCACCAGCGAGATCCGGCGCATGCTGATCGGGCGCGAGCTGTTCCGTGCCACCGGCGGCGCCGACTAGAACAGGGAGTCACACCATGAGCGACACATCCATCGTCATCGCCGCCGCGCGGCGCACGCCCATAGGGTCTTTCCAGGGCGCGCTGTCCGCGGTGCCCACCCCGGAGCTCGGCGCCGCCGCGGCGCGCGCGGCGCTGGCCGACGCCGGCCTCGAGCCGGGCGAAATCTCGGAAGTCATCATGGGCTGCGTGCTGCCGGCCGGACTGGGCCAGGCGCCCGCGCGCCAGGCGGCCCTGGCGGCCGGCCTGCCCGAGAGCGTCGGCTGCACCACGATCAACAAGGTCTGCGGCTCGGGCATGAAGGCCGCCATGTTCGCCCACGACCTGCTCCACGCCGGCTCCGCCCGCATCGTGCTGGCCGGCGGCATGGAGTCCATGAGCAACGCGCCCTACCTGCTGCCGAAGGCGCGCGCGGGCTATCGCATGGGCCACCAGCAGGTGCTGGACCACATGTTCTACGACGGCCTGCAGAACCCCTACGACGGCCACATGATGGGGCACTTCGCCGAACAGACCGCGGGCAAGTACGGCTTCACGCGCGAGGCCCAGGACGCCTTTTCCATCGAGAGCGTGCGCCGCGCGCTGGCGGCCGGCGACGGCGCCTTCGCGACCGAGATCACCCCGGTGACGGTAAAGACGCGGCGCGGCGAAGAGGTCGTGGCGACGGATGAGGAACCCGGCCGCTGCGACATCGACAAGATCCCGAGCATGCGGCCCGCCTTCGCCAAGGACGGCACGGTCACCGCCGCCTCCTCGTCCTCGATCTCCGACGGCGCCGCGGCGCTGGTGCTGACCACGGCGGCGGAGGCGGAGCGGCGCGGCATGACGCCGCTGGCGCGCATCGTCGGCCACGCCGGCTACGCGCACGCCCCCGAATGGTTCACCACTGCGCCGGTGTCGGCAATGCACCACCTGCTGGATCGCATCGGCTGGACAGCCGACCAGGTCGACCTGTACGAGATCAACGAGGCCTTCGCCGTGGTGGCGATGGCGGCCATCCACGACCTCGGCCTGGATCCGGCTAAAGTCAACGTCAACGGCGGCGCCTGCGCCCTCGGCCATCCCATCGGCGCCACCGGGGCGCGCATCCTGGTGACCCTGGTGCATGCCCTGCGCGCGCGCGGCCTGAAGCGCGGCGTCGCCTCGCTGTGCATCGGCGGCGGTGAAGCGACGGCCGTGGCGGTCGAGGCGCTCTGAGCCCGATGCCCGCCATCAAGAGCAGCCTGCGCACCGACGACGACGCCTTCCGCGCCAACCGGCGCCACATGGAGGCGCTGGTCGCGGACCTGAAACGCCACAGCGAGCGCGCCGCGCTCGGCGGCGGTGAACGGGCCCGGGCCCGGCACGCCGACCGGGGCAAGCTGCTGCCGCGCGAGCGCATCGACGCCCTGCTCGATCCCGGCAGCCCCTTCCTCGAACTCTCGCCCCTGGCGGCGCATGGCCTGTACGAGGACCAGGCGCCGGCGGCAGGGATCATCACCGGCATCGGGCGCGTGTCCGGCCGCGAGGTGGTGGTGGTGGCCAACGACGCCACCGTGAAGGGCGGCACCTATTTCCCCATGACGGTGAAGAAGCACCTGCGGGCGCAGGAAGTGGCGCTGGAGAACCACCTCCCCTGCGTCTACCTGGTGGACTCGGGCGGGGCCTTCCTGCCGCTGCAGGACGAGGTGTTCCCGGACCGCGACCATTTCGGCCGCATCTTCTACAACCAGGCGCAGCTCTCGGCGGCCAACATCCCGCAGCTGGCGGTGGTGATGGGCTCCTGCACCGCGGGCGGCGCCTACGTCCCGGCGATGTGCGACGAGGCGGTGATCGTGCGCAACCAGGGCACCATCTTCCTCGGCGGCCCGCCGCTGGTGAAGGCGGCCACCGGCGAGGAAGTCGACGCCGAAACGCTCGGCGGCGGCGAAGTGCACAGCCGCATCTCCGGCGTCACCGACCATCTCGCCAACGATGACGCCCACGCGCTGGCGATCGCGCGCGAGCTGGTCGCCGCCTGCAATCGCCCGCGCCACGTGCACGGCGAGGTGGCGGCACCGGAAGACCCGCTGTACCCCGCAGAGGAGCTCTACGGCATCGTGCCGCAGGACACCCGCTATCCCTACGAGGTGCGCGAGGTGATCGCGCGGCTGGTCGACGGCTCGCGGCTGACCGAGTTCAAGCCGCTGTACGGCAAGACCCTGGTGTGCGGCACGGCCCACGTCCACGGTTACCCGGTCGGCATCCTGGCCAACAACGGCATCCTGTTCTCGGAGTCCGCGCTCAAGGGCGCGCACTTCATCCAGCTGTGCAACCGCCGCGGCATCCCGCTGCTGTTCCTGCAGAACATCACCGGCTTCATGGTCGGCAAGAAGTACGAGCAGGCCGGTATCGCCAAGGACGGGGCAAAAATGGTGAATGCCGTGGCCACCGCCACGGTGCCGAAGTTCACGGTGGTCATCGGCGGCTCCTTCGGCGCCGGCAACTACGCCATGTGCGGCCGCGCCTACGGCGCGCGGTTCCTGTGGACCTGGCCCAACGCCCGCATCTCCGTGATGGGCGGCGAGCAGGCGGCCAGCGTGCTGGCCACGGTGCGACGCGACGGCCTGGCGGCGCGCGGCGAGGACTGGCCGCAAGCCGACGAAGACGCGTTTCGCGCCGAGATCCGCGCGCAATACGAAACCCAGGGCCACCCCTACTACGCCACGGCCCGGCTCTGGGACGACGGCGTCATCGACCCGGCCGACACGCGCCGGGCCCTCAGTCTCGCCCTGTCGGCGGCGCGCAATGCGCCACCCGCAGTCGAGGCTCCCTACGGCATTTTCAGGATGTAGAGGCAGGCCCATGGCCGACAATGTCTTGCTCGAAATCGACCGTCGCGGCGTCGCGACGCTGACGCTCAACCGCCCGGAGGTGCACAACGCCTTCGACGCCGCGCTGGTGCAGCGCCTCACCGAGCTGCTGGTGGGGCTGAAGTCGCGCGGCGATGTCCGCATCGTGGTGCTGACCGGCGCGGGGCGCTCCTTTTCCGCCGGCGCCGACGTCAACTGGATGCGCTCCATGGCGAGCTGCAGCGAAGAGGAGAACTTCGAGGACGCCCTGCATCTCGCGGACCTGATGGCGCTGCTGAATTCCATGCCGGTGCCGACCGTGGCCTGCGTCAACGGCCACGCCTACGGCGGCGGTGTCGGGCTGCTGGCCTGCTGCGACATCGTGCTGGCGAGCAACGAGGCCCGTTTCGCCCTGTCCGAGGTGCGCCTCGGCCTGGTGCCGGCCGTGATCAGCCCCTACGTGGTGGCGGCCATGGGCGAGCGCAATGCACGCCGGCTGTTCCTCAGCGGCGAGGCCATGAACGCCAAGCTGGCGCGCCGCGTCGGCCTGGTGCACGAGATCGCCAAGCCGAATAAGCTCGACGCCGCGCTGGAGGACCAGCTCGGCATGCTGCTCAAGGGCGGCCCCAACGCCCTGCGCGAGAGCAAGGAACTCATCTTCACGGTCGAGGGCGGCGCCATATCGGCGGACGCCGCGCTGCGGCGGCGCACCGCCCAGATCATCGCCCAGCTGCGCGTCTCGGCAGAAGGCCAGGAGGGCCTGGCGGCGTTCCTGGAGAAGCGCAAGCCGGCCTGGATCGACGCGGCAGCAGCGCCGCGGCGCGGAGAAAAAGAGGGCGCGGGGTGAGCGACGGCCTGAAGATCCGGCGGCTGCTGATCGCGAACCGGGGCGAGATCGCCTGCCGCGTGATGCGCACTTGCCGCCGGCTCGGCATCGAGACCACGGCGGTGTATTCCAGCGCCGACGCCCGCGCCCGCCACGTGCGCCAGGCGGACACCGCCGTCGCCATCGGCGGCGCGGCGCCGGCCGAGAGCTATCTCGACGGCGCGCGAATCGTCGAGGCGGCCCTCGCCGCGGGCGTGGACGCCATCCATCCCGGCTATGGCTTCCTGTCGGAGAACGCCGCTTTTGCACGCGCCTGCACGGAGGCCGGGCTGGTCTTCGTCGGGCCCCGCGCCGAGACCATCCGGCGCATGGGCTCGAAGAGCGAGGCCAAGGCGATCATGGAGGACGCCGGCGTCCCGGTGGTGCCCGGCTATCACGGCGCCGACCAGGCTGACGCAACCCTGGCGGCGCAGGCGGAGCTGGTCGGCTACCCGCTGCTGATCAAGGCCTCGGCCGGCGGCGGCGGCAAGGGCATGCGCGTGGTGCGCGAGGCGACGCAATTCCTCGACGCCCTCGCCGCGGCGCGACGCGAGGCACAGAAGGCGTTCGGCGACGACCGCGTCATTCTCGAGCGCTACATCGAGCGACCGCGCCACGTCGAGGTGCAGGTCTTCGGCGACCGCCACGGCAATGTCATTCACCTGTGGGAACGGGATTGCTCGACGCAGCGCCGTTACCAGAAGGTCATCGAGGAAAGCCCCTCGCCGCTGCTGGACGACGCGACGCGACGGCACATGGTCGAGGCCGCCGTGGAGGCCGCACGCGCGGTGGACTACCTCAATGCCGGCACCGTGGAGTTCATCGCCAGCCCGGAGCGCGAGTTCTGGTTCATGGAGATGAACACGCGACTGCAGGTGGAGCACCCGGTGACCGAGATGGTGACGGGCCTGGACCTGGTGGAGTGGCAGCTGCGCATCGCCGCGGGCGAGCCCCTGCCGCTGGCGCAGGCGGAAATCCCGCAACGCGGTCACGCCATCGAGGCGCGCATCTACGCCGAGAATCCCGGCAACAACTTCATGCCCTCGACCGGGCGCATCCATCGCCTGCGCTCGCCGCAGCGCCATCCCGCCATCCGCCTCGACGCCGGCGTGGAGGAAGGCGACGTCGTGAGCCACCACTACGACCCCATGCTCGCCAAGCTGGTGGTGCACGGCCTCGACCGCGACGAATGCATCGGCCGGCTGCGCGGCGCGCTGGCGCAGACCTCGATCGCCGGCGTGGCCACCAACCTGCCGCTGTTGCGCGCCATGGCCGCGCACCCCCTGTTCGCCGCCGGGGAAGTCGATACCGGCTTCCTCGACCGGGCGCTGGAGGAAGTGCTGTGGGACGTGCCGCAGCCGCCGCTGCCGGTCCTTGCCGCAGCCGGCTGGCGCGTGAGCCGCGACCTGCCACGGCCGGTGCCGGCGGACGACCCGTGGTCGCCCTGGGCGGCCGGCGACGGCTGGCGCCAGGTGGGCGCCGGCGGCGTGCCCATCCGCCTGCTCGACGCGGCCGGACGTCGCCATGCGCTGCGGCTGGAAGTGCGGGGCCGGAACCTGCGCCTGCACTCTGGCGACCATCATCTCGACGCCATGCTCGAGGACCTGGGTGAAGGCCGGCTGCACATCTGCTGCGGCGGCCTGGACGAGGAGGCGCTGGTGGTCGCCGACGGCGAACGTATTTACGTCGGACTCGGCGATCACGGCTGGGACTTCGTGGTGGAGCCGCTGTTCGCGGCCGACGACGCCCAGGGGGAACAGGACCCCCACCCCGTGGCGCCCATGCCCGGCACCATCGTGGCGGTGAAAGTTCGCGCCGGGGACCGGGTCAGCGCCGGGCAACCGCTGCTGATCATGGAAGGGATGAAGATGGAGCTGACGCTGGCGGCGCCCGTCGCCGGCACCGTGGAGCGCGTGCTGTGCGGCGAAGGTGACAGCGTGGAAGCCGACACCGTGCTGGTGGACATCCGGCCGGAGGCCGACTGAGGTGTCGCTGCCCGCGAGCGTGCGCATCGTCGAGGTCGGGCCCCGCGACGGACTGCAGAACGAGCCGGCCGTGGTACCTGCGGCGGTGAAGATCGAGTTCATCCAGCGCCTGGCAGCGGCCGGGCTGCCGGCGGTGGAGGCCACCAGCTTCGTCAGCCCGCGCTGGATTCCCCAGCTGGCGGACGCCGACGAGGTCTACCGCGGCCTCGAACGCAGGCCCGGCGTGGCCTACCCCGTGCTCGTGCCCAACCTGCAGGGACTGGAGCGCGCGCTGGCGGCCGGCGTCAAGGAGATCGCGGTGTTCACCGCCGCCTCCGAGACCTTCAACCAGAAGAACATCAACGCCTCCATCGCCGAGAGCCTGGAGCGGATCCGCGCTCTCGCCGGGCCCGCACAGGACCGCGGCGTGCGTATCCGCGGCTACATTTCCTGCGTCCTCGGCTGCCCCTACGAGGGCCGCGTCACGGACGCGAAAGTAGTCGAGGTCGCCCAGGCGCTGTTCGCGCTCGGCTGCTACGAGGTCTCGCTGGGCGACACCATCGGCGTCGGCACGCCCGTGGCCGCGCGCCGCATGCTGTGGGCGGTGGCCGGTGAATGCGGCATGGAGCGCCTCGCGGTGCACTTCCACGACACCCGCGGCCAGGCGCTGGCGAACATCTTCGCCTGCCTGGAAGCGGGCGTGAGCACGATCGACGCCTCGGTGGCCGGCCTCGGCGGCTGCCCCTACGCGCAGGGCGCCTCCGGCAACGTGGCGACCGAGGACCTGGCCTACCTGCTGCACGGCCTCGGCATCGAGACCGGCGTCGAACTCGACAAGCTCGTCGCCGCCGGCCGCTGGATCTGCGCGCAGCTCGACCGGGCGCCACGCAGCCGCCTGGCGCAGCTGCCCGAATACCTGGACGAATCAAGCAACGGATAAGGAAGAAGCCTCAATGGAACTGTCACAGCTCAAGGCCGTCGTCTCCGGCGGCGCCTCCGGACTCGGCCACGCAGTGGCCCAACGCATCATCAATGAAGGCGGCAGCGTCGCCCTGCTCGACGTGAACGGGGCGCAGGGTCAACAGGCTGCCGCGGATCTCGGCGACCGTGCGATGTTCGTGCGCACCGACGTCAGCAACGAGGCCGAGGTCAACGCCGCCGTGGATGCGGCTGCCGGGGCTTTCGGCGGGATCAACCTGGCCGTGAGCTGCGCCGGCATCCTCGGCGCCGGGCGCGTGCTGGGCCGCGAGGGCCCGATGGAGGGCAGCTACTTCGCCAAGGTGATCATGGTGAACCTTGTGGGCACTTTCCTGCTCGCCAAGGCGGCGGCGGCGAAGATGCAGGAAAACGAGCCGAACGACCAGGGCGAGCGCGGCGTGATCGTGAACACGGCCTCGGTGGCAGCTTTCGAGGGCCAGGTCGGCCAGGCCGCCTACTCGGCCTCCAAGGGCGGCGTCGCCGCCATGGCGCTGCCGCTGGCGCGCGAGTTCGCCCGCCTCGGCATCCGCGTCAACACCATTGCCCCGGGCATTTTCCTTACCCCCATGATGGAAGGCATGCCCGAGCACATCCAGCAGTCGCTGGCCGCCCAGGTGCCCTTCCCGTCGCGGCTCGGCCGCCCGGAGGAGTTCGCCGACCTGGTGGCCTACATCTGCACCAACAGCATGCTGAACGCCGAGACCATCCGCCTCGACGGCGCCATCCGCATGCAGCCCAAATAGCCGGATGCCTCGGGTAAAATCACCGGTTCAGCCGCGCACGAGGACGAGTCGCCGATGAGCGCACACGACAAGGACATCGAGCGCGATGTCATGGAGTACGACTACGCCATCGTGGGCGGCGGGCCGGCCGGCCTCGCCTGCGCCATCCGCCTGAAGGAGAAACTCCCGGAGGCGAACATCTGCCTGCTGGAAAAGGGCTCCGAGATCGGCGCGCACATCCTCTCCGGCTGCGTCATGGAGCCGGGGCCGCTGGACGAGCTCATGCCGGCCTGGCGCGACAACCCGCCGGCCATCTGCGTCCCCGCCGGCGCGGACGAGTTCCGCCTCTACACCCGCAAGCGCTCCTACAAGCTGCCGACACCACCGCAGATGCACAACGCGGGGAATTTCATCGTTTCCCTCGGCGAGCTGTGCAAGCAGCTGGCTGCGCACGCAGAGTCGCTCGGCGTGGAGGTATTCCCGGGCTTCCCGGGCCGGCATCCCCTGCTCGAGGGCGAAGGCGATGCGGCGCGGGTGATCGGCGTGCGCTGCGGCGACATGGGCCGGGAAGCGGACGGCACGCCCGACGGCCGCCCCGGCGACAACTTCGCCGCCGGCGTCGATATCCACGCGAAAGTCACCCTGTTCGCCGAGGGCTGCCGCGGCAGCCTTTCCAAGCAACTCATCGCGCGCTTCGGCCTCGACCGCGACGCCATGCCGCAGACCTACGGCCTCGGCTTCAAGGAGCTGTGGCAGCTCCCCGCGGGGCGCACCACGCCGGGGCTGATCCAGCACAGCGTGGGCTGGCCGCTGGACAACGCCACCTACGGCGGCAGCTTCCTTTACCACCTCGACCAGGACCGCGTGTACATCGGCTACGTGGTCGGGCTCGACTACGCCGACCCGCGCTTCTCGCCCTTCGAGGCCTTCCAGCAGTTCAAGCACCACCCCGACATGCGCGCCCTGCTGGAGGGCGGCGAGATCATCTCTACCGGCGCCCGCACCATCATCGAGGGCGGCTGGCAGGCCTTGCCGAGAATGGACATGCCCGGCGCGCTGCTCATCGGCGACGGCGCCGGCACCCTGAACGTGCCGAAGATCAAGGGCGTGCACCAGGCCATCCGCTCCGGCATGCTCGCCGCCGACCACCTGGCGGCCACCGGTCAGCCCGCAGGCTACGACGCCGCCTTCCGTGCCTCCGCCGCGGGCGAAGAGCTGCGCAAGGTGCGCAATATCCGCCCCGGCTTCAACCGCGGCCTGTGGTTCGGCATGGCCAACGCCGCGCTGGAGACCGTGCTGGGCGGGCGCAGTCCCTGGACGCTGAAGACGCACTCCGACTGGGACAGCCTCAACTCGCTCGCTGCCGCGCGGGCGCACGACGGCCAGGCAGCGATGGCGGCAAACTGGGAAGCCGAGCGCACGCTGCCGCCGCGCGACCGCCTCGCCAGCGTGTATTTCGCCAACACCGCGCACGAGGAGGCCCAGCCGGTACACCTGCGCGTGGCCGACACCTCGATCTGCGCCACGCGCTGCGCGGAGGAATACGGCAACCCCTGCACCCGCTTCTGCCCCGTCGGCGTCTACGAGATGGTGGACGACGGCCAGGGCGGCCGGCAGCTGCAGATCAACGCTTCCAACTGCGTGCACTGCAAGGCCTGCGACATCAAGGACCCCTACCAGGTGATCAACTGGGTCACGCCGGAAGGCGGCAGCGGACCGAACTACCAGACAATGTGATCGCCGCGCCGGGGACGGCGCAGCACCTTAAGGAGAAGCCATGAAGATCCTGGTCGGCATCAAGCGCGTCATCGACTACAACGTGCGCGTGCAGGTGAACCGCGATGGCACCGGCGTCGTCAAGGACGGCGTCAAGATGAGCATCAACCCCTTCGACGAGATCGCCGTCGAGGAGGCGCTGCGCATGAAGGAGCGTGGCGAGGCCGAAGAAGTGGTGGTGGTGTCCATCGGCCCGGACGCGGCGCAGCAGCAGCTGCGCACCGCGCTGGCCATGGGCGCCGACCGCGCCGTGCTGTACCAGGCCGAGGAAGAGATCCAGCCGCTGGCCGCAGCGCGCGCGCTTTTGAAGATCGTGCAGGCGGAAGAGCCGGGGCTGGTGCTGCTCGGCAAGCAGGCCATCGATGACGACGCCAACCAGGTGGGCCAGATGCTGGCGGCGCTGTGGGACCGCCCGCAGGCCACGTTCGTCTCCAAGCTGGAACGCACCGGCGACACGCTCAAGGCCACGCGCGAAGTCGATGCCGGCCTGGAGAACATCGAGGTCGACCTGCCCGCCGTGGTCACGGTGGACCTGCGCCTCAACGAGCCGCGCTTCGTGAAAATGCCCGACATCATGAAGGCCAAGCGCAAGCCGCTGGACATCAAGCCGTTCGCCGAGCTCGGCGTGGAGATGCCGCCGCAGCTGGAAGTGGGCGCGCACGAGCCGCCGCCGAAGCGCCAGGGCGGCACCAAGGTCGAATCGGTAGCAGCGCTGGTCAAGGCGCTCAAGGACAAGGGGGTACTGTGATGAGCCGCGTACTGTTGATCGCCGACCACGACGGCAAGACCCTGAACACCGGCATCGCCCGCACGGTGGCCTGCGCCCGCCAGTTGGGCAACGTGCACGTGGCCGTGTTCCATGCGCCGGACGCGGATGCGGCCTGCGCTGCCGCGGCGAAACTCGACGGCGTGTCCCGTGTGCTGTCGGTCAGCCACGAGGCCAACGGCACGCCGCTGGCCGCGGTGCTGGCGCCGCAGATCGCCAGGCTGGCCGCCGCGCACGAGGGCGGCTACGACTACGTGCTCGCGCCCTCCACCACCTTCGGCAAGGACGTGTTGCCGCGCGTGGCGGCGCTGCTCGGCGTGCCGCAGGTGTCCGACCTGATGGAAGTCATCGACGCGCGCACCTTCAAGCGGCCCATCTACGCCGGCAACGTCATCACCACGGTCAAGGTGCCGGAAGGCATCCCGGTGCTGGCGACCGTGCGCATCGCCTCCTTCCAGGCGGTCGGCGAAGCCGGCGAGGCGCCCATCGTCGCGGCGCAGGCCGAGGCGGAACTGCCGGGCCACAGCCGCTACCTCGGCCTCGCCGAGTCCGGCGGCAGCGACCGTCCCGACCTGCAGAGCGCGCCGCGCGTGGTCGCCGGCGGCCGTGGCGTGGGCAGCAAGGAGAACTTCGAGATCGTCTTCAAGCTCGCCGACAAGATCGGCGCCGCCGTGGGCGCCAGCCGTGCCGCGGTCGACGCCGGCTACGTGCCGAACGACATGCAGGTCGGCCAGACCGGCAAGATCATCGCCCCGGACCTCTACATCGCCGTCGGCATCTCCGGCGCCATCCAGCACATGACCGGCATCAAGGACGCCGGCTGCATCGTGGCCATCAACAAGGACGGCGACGCGCCGATCTTCGAGGCCGCGGACTTCGGGCTGGTGGGCGACTTGTTCACGCTGCTGCCGGAACTGGAGAAGGCGCTGGACGCCTGAGGCGGGCGCTGGTGGACGACACGATCCTCTGGCAACCCTCCACGGAGCAGGTCGCGCGCGCCCAGCTGACGCGCTTCATGGCCTCGGCAAGCGGTGCTGCGGGCCGGCCACTCGAGACCTACGACGCGCTGTGGCGCTGGAGCATCGAGCAGCGCGACGCGTTCTGGGCCGCCGTGTGGGACTTCTGCGAGGTCAAGGCGTCACGCCGCTGGGATGTGGTGCTGGAAAATGGTGAGCAGATGCCGGGGGCCAGGTGGTTTACCGGCGCGCGGCTGAATTTCGCCGAGAACCTGCTGCGACAGGACGATCCCGGGCGGCTCGCCCTGGTCTGGCGCGGCGAGGATGGGTCGCGGCGCACCTTCACCCGGGCCGAGCTTTACCGCGAGACGGCGCGCCTCGCCGGCGCGCTCCGCGAACTCGGCGTCGGGCCGGGCGACCGCGTCGCGGGTTTCCTGCCCAATTGCCCCGAGGCCGTGATCGCCATGCTCGCCGCAGCCAGCCTCGGGGCCACCTGGTCCTCCTGCTCGCCGGACTTCGGCACCCAGGGCGTGCTCGACCGCTTCGGCCAGATCCGCCCGAAGGTGCTGTTCACTGCCGACGGCTACCGCTACAACGGCAAGCGCATCGACTCGCTCGAGCGCATCCGCGGCGTGCTGCAGCAACTGGAAGACGTGGAGCGCGTGGTGCTGGTGCCCTTCCTGGACCATGAGCCCGATGCCGAGCCCGACCCGGACACGCTCCCGCACGGGGTGCGCTGGCAGGACTTGCTGTCGCACGAAACGGAGCTCGAGTTCGCCCAGCTGCCCTTCGACCACCCGCTCTACATCCTCTACTCCTCCGGCACCACCGGCGTGCCGAAGTGCATCGTGCACGGCGCTGGCGGCACGCTGCTGCAGCACCTGAAGGAACACCGGCTGCACACCGACATCGGGCCCGAAGACATGCTTTTCTACTTCACCACCTGCGGCTGGATGATGTGGAACTGGCTGGTGTCCGGGCTGGCGGTGGGCGCCACCCTGGTGCTCTACGACGGCAATCCCTTCCACCCGGGGCCGGAAGCGCTGTGGCAAATGGCCGAGGAAGAAGGCATCACCGTGTTCGGCACCAGCGCCAAGTACCTCGCCGCAGTGGAAAAGGCCGGCTATGCCCCGCGCGCGCATTTCCGGCTCGAGCCCCTGCGCGCCATCCTCTCCACCGGCTCTCCCCTGATGCCGGCCTCCTTCGATTTCATCTACCGCGACGTGAAGGCCGACGTGCAGCTCGCCTCCATCTCCGGCGGCACGGACATCGTCAGCTGCTTTGCGCTCGGCTGCCCGGTCCTGCCGGTGCATCGCGGCGAGCTGCAGTGCCGCGGCCTCGGCATGGCGGTGGAGATCTTCGACGACGAAGGCCGCTCGCACACCGAGGAGCCGGGCGAACTGGTGTGTACGAAGCCCTTCCCCTCCATGCCAGTGGGCTTCTGGAACGACCCGGATGGCGATAAATACCGCGCCGCCTATTTCGAGCGCTTTCCCGGCGTGTGGCACCACGGCGACTGGGCGCGGCTGACGGAGCACGGCGGGCTGGTCATTTACGGCCGCAGCGACGCCGTGCTCAATCCCGGCGGCGTGCGCATCGGCACCGCCGAGATCTATCGCCAGGTCGAGAAGCTCGAGGAAGTGCTCGAATCGCTGGCCATCGGCCAGGACTGGGGCGGCGACCAGCGCATCGTGCTGTTCGTGCGCCTGCGCGCGGGCCAGTCCCTCGACGACGCGCTGCAGGCGAAGATCCGCCAGGTCATTCGCGCCAACACCACGCCGCGCCACGTGCCGGCGAAGATCGTCCAGGTCAACGACATCCCGCGCACGCTGAGCGGCAAGATCGTGGAGCTCGCCGTGCGCAACGTGGTGCATGGCCGCCCGGTGAAGAACACCGACGCGCTGGCCAACCCGGCCGCCCTGGACGAATTCCGCGACCGGCCCGAGCTGGCCGCGGACTGATGTCGCCCACCGACGCCGACTCCGACCCCGCCACGCAGACGCCGCTGGCGCGCTACCACGCCGAGATCGAGCGCCTCGGCTGGGTGCGCGACCCGGCGCAGGAAGCGGTGGCCCGCCGGCTGGACGCACTCCATCGCACGCTCGTCGCCTGGCGGCCGCCGCGCCGGCGCCTCTTCCGCCGCCCGGAGCCGATCGTGCCGGTGCGCGGGATGTACCTGTGGGGCGACACCGGGCGCGGCAAGACCTGGCTGGTGGACCTGTTCTACCAGTGCCTGCCGTTTCGCGAGAAGACGCGGCGGCACTTCCACCGCTTCATGGCCGACGTGCACGACGGCCTCAGGCGTTACCGCGACTTCAAGGACCCGCTCGGGCCCGTGGCCGACGAGCTGGCGGCACGGGCGCGCGTGGTCTGTTTCGACGAGTTCTTCGTCTCCGACATCGCCGACGCCATGATCCTCGGCACCCTGCTGGAGAAACTGTTCGCGCGCGGCGTGACGCTGGTCGCCACCTCCAACGTGCTGCCGGCGGAGCTGTACCGCGACGGCCTGCAGCGCGCCCGCTTCCTCCCGGCGATTGCGCAGATCGAGCGACACACCGAGGTGGTTTCGGTCGGCGGCGAGACCGACTATCGCTTCCGCCTGCTGGAGCGGGCCGAGATTTACCACGTGCCGCTGGACGACCAGGCCGAGGCCGGACTGCAGGCGCTGTTCGCGGATGCGGCGCCCCAGGACACGCGCAACCGCGGCCCCCTGCGCGTGCTCGGGCGCGACATCCCGGTGCGCTGCCGCGCCGACGGCGTGGCCTGGTTCGATTTCGCCTCCATCTGCGGCGGGCCGCGTAGCCATGCCGACTACATCGAGATCGCGCGCAGCTTCCACACCGTGCTGGTGGGCAGGGTGCCGCAGTTCACGGCGGAGAACGAGAACGAGGCGCGCCGCTTCATCGCCCTGGTGGACGAGTTCTACGACCGCAGCGTGAAGCTGGTCCTCTCCGCGGCCGTCCCGACCGACGCGCTGTACCAGGGCCGGCGGCTGCAGTTCGAGTTCAAGCGCACCGCCAGCCGGCTGG
Organism: Thioalkalivibrio sp. XN279; assembly: GCF_011089885.1. Classification (NCBI taxonomy): domain Bacteria; kingdom Pseudomonadati; phylum Pseudomonadota; class Gammaproteobacteria; order Chromatiales; family Ectothiorhodospiraceae; genus Thioalkalivibrio; species Thioalkalivibrio sp. XN279. The sequence goes on from NZ_JAANBD010000029.1 coordinate 18,054, forward strand.
AAGAGATGCGCGGCAAGCCCTACCTTGCGGCACCCCACCGGCCCTGAAGCCCCAGGCGATAGCCGGCCCAGGCAGCGAATATCCACAGCGGCGCCGAGCAGGCGACATAGGCCATGGCCATACCGGTGCGGCCTGCCTGCAGCAGCCACAGCGTCTCCAGGCCGAAGGCGGAAAATGTCGTGAACGCGCCGCAAAATCCGGTCATCAGGAACAATTGTGCTGGCAACTGGCTGAGCGGGGCGCGGTGGCGCGCCACAAGCGCAGCCAGGATGCCGATCAGCAGCGACCCGGCGACGTTTACCGTCAGCGTGCCCCAGGGCCAGCCCGGGGCCATACCGGGCGCCCCGCTCCCGGCCATTACCTCCGCCACGGCCCAGCGGCCGAGCGCACCCAGGCTGCTGCCCAGGGCGACCCAGAGATAGAGCCTGCTGCGGGGGTGATCGTGGGCGTGGCTCATTTGGGGCCCCCGGCCGCCCAGCCCACCAGCGCCCAGCCCAGGCCCACGCCGCCCAGCGTGAGCAGCAGCGAGGCCATGATGTTCGCCGCCGCCTTCCCGGCCCGGCCGTCATGAAACAGGGCCAGCGTCTGCAGGCTGAAAGAGGACACCGTGGTGTAACTGCCGAGGAACCCCACCACGCCGAGCTGCCAGGCCAGCGAGCTCGCGAAGCCGGCTGCGCCGGCAGCCAGCCCGGCAGCCACGCCCGCCGCCAGCGCCCCGCTGGCGTTGACCGCGAGGATGCCCCACGGAAAATTATTGAGGCGCCCGCGGCTGAGCAGGTCCGCCAACCAGAAGCGGGCCATGCCGCCCAGCGCCCCGCCGGCGAGTACCGCGATCGCTTCCATGGACACCCTTCCGGTCGCCGTGCCGGGTTATTGTCAAATCCCGCTACGGGCGCGCCGCGAACCGGGAACTGAAGTATTGTATATGCGCGTAAACTGTTGTTTCGACAGTTGCCTGCTTTGTGACGGACGTCGCGTTCTGGCAACTTGGCAGCGGTACACTAATGCTCGTTGAACTATATGCAGGGTCCGGGGCGAGCGCAGGCGCAGGCCCCCGTCCGACGCGGGTCAAAACCCGAGGATGAAGATGAAGCGCGCGCAAGCGAGTCAAAGCCGGGGGTTCACCCTCATCGAGTTGCTGGTCACCATTGGTGTGCTGACCATCCTCATCGTGCTTGGGACTCCATCGTTCTTTGACGCCATCGACCGCCGGCGCGTTGTCGATGCGACCGAGGCCCTCGGCAAGCAGGTAGAGCAGGCGCGGATGACGGCCATCGAGACCAACCGGCCGATCACTATGGTGTTCGATACAGGGGCCGACTGGTGCTTCGGCCTCACTGATGCCGCTACCTGCGATTGCTCCCTTGCCTCAGCGGATGTTTGCGAGATTCCGTTCAGCGTCGATATCAACCTAATTCCACAGGACTATGAAGAGGTGGCCGGCAATGCTGGCCAGTTTCCGGGCTTGACCCTGGACTCAGCACCAGCCGCCATGCGGTTCGCACCAGGACGTGGAGTACGTATCGGCGCAATCAACCTGGGCGCGAATCCGGCTGACCCAAGCGATGACTTCGTGGAGACCGTCAACCCCGTCGAGACCATCGAAATCACCTCCCCGCGCCATGTCGCCCGCGTCATGGTGAATGCGATTGGACGCGTATCGACTTGTTCTCCCCCGGGCGCAGGCAATATATCGGTGATGAAGACATGTCCCCCGTGAAGCGCATGAATCTCGAACGCAGTCGGGGCGTCACCCTGATCGAGTTACTCATCGGCGTGGCTGTGGGCGCGATTGTTACGCTTGCCGTCGTTGCCGCGTGGGGGATCTCCGTGCGCTCGGCCTCCTATTCGCTCGAGTCAGCTCGGCTCAACAATGACCTGCGCAGCGCGATGCAGATCATGAGCCAGGACGTGCGCCGTGCGGACGGGGGGGTGGATATTCCGGATGAGTTCGCCGTGCAGTTCGGCGGCGACGGCGACTGCATCACCTACTTCGTTGAAGGCCTGGGCCGGGGCTTCAGACTTAACGATGCAGGTCTGTTCCAGATCTATTTCACTGAAAACCCCACCGACAGGCCGACATGTGTAGACAATAACAACTGGGTCGCTCTTTACGAGGACCTGTCGGAGGGCGGATTCAGCATCACGGATTTCTCTGTCGCCTGGCGCGTGACCTGCTATCCGTTTGACGAACTCGATCCGATCGTCGAGAACGATTCTTCCGCGGATATTGCGGTATTCCCACGCTGTAGGGACGGCGGGGGACCCATGACAGATGTGACTGAGGTGCTTGAGGTGACGCTATCGCTCACGGGCGAGATCGGCACCAGCAGCGGCATAAAGAATATGACTTTGAACGATGTAGTGATGGTCAGGAACCACGATGTACGCTGACCGGAGGCATAGAATGATGAACGCGAACTCCCGACCCGGGTGCCCGTCGATACGCAACCGCCAGCGAGGCGCGGCGACACTGCTCATAACGGTCATCATCGTACTGCTGGTCAACATCCTTACTTACATGATGACCCGAACGACCACGCTGGAAAACCGCATGACCGCTGCGGAGCTGCGCTCCAAGCAGGCATTCCATGCGGCGCAGGCCGGGCTGGACTTTGCGCTGCAAAACATCATTTCGGAGTCTCTGGATACCCTGAATACAACCTGCGGCATCGAGCCCGTCGATGCGAGTGGCGATTCTCCGACTTTCCAATTGCTATACGGTCGTGAGGCGCCCGTCTGTCCATCGCCCACTCTCGGGCTTCAAACCCGCAGCTTCGTGCGCTCGATCGGGCGCTCGGCGGACGGATCGGCCGTTCGGATTCTAGAGGTTGCGATCGACCTGGAGCGCGAGTGGATCAGTACGCCGCTGGAGGGGTCCGGGGGCACCGGAGGCACCCCCCCCGTGGTAAGTGCTGTCATCTCGAAAGGGAGCGTCAATTTTGACGGCACCGCTTCTGCTGCACCCTGTGCTACCGCAGAACAGTGTCGCGCCTGGGCCGACCAGGGTCACGACTGGCAAAAAGAAGCGTCCAACGATACGTACGAGGGCGTGCTCGTTACGGCAGGCGGTACCGTCGATCCCCCTGGCGGAACCAAGAGCACCCAGCTGTATCCGGAATTAGGACAGATCGTTGAAGATCCGGCGCTCGCATCAATGTCAGACGATGCCTTTTTCAAAGAAATCCTCGGAGTGGAGAGAACTGACTTCCGCGCGGATGCCGAGCCAATTAGCCTGGATGGCACGCGCACCGACATTAACTCCAATCCGAACGTATGGATCGAAGCGACCGTAGGCGGCGAAGTCGGCACCTATACCGTGCCCAGCGACGGCGCTTGGGGCAGTCCTGAGAAGCCTATCGTCATGGTCGTCGACGGCAACCTCGAAATCGGTGCCAATACCGTCATCTGGGGGGTCGTTTACGTCACTGGTGAGGTCACCAAGGGAAGCGGCACGGCAAAGGTCGTCGGCTCCCTCGTTACAGAAGAACCGATCGTCAAGGGCACAGGCAATATCGCCGTGTTCTACAACGAGAATGTTGCCAAGCAGCCTGTCCTTGGCGGACCCACGGGCGAAAGCGGTACCGAGGTCGGCGAGGTCCTGGCCAGCTTCGATGCAACCTCCTGGCGCGAGGTTTTCTTCTGATTACGGCGACAGTTAAGCCGGTCCGGACCAGGAGAGGGACGAGATCATGAAAATGCATTTACCAACACAAACGGATAGCGCACAGGCCGGCTCGCGCGAGTCCGGCTTTACCCTGGTAGAGGCCCTGATCTCCATCGCGATACTGGGCTTCGGCTTTGCAACCACCATGGCCATCCATGGCGAGCTGCTCGGCAGCGCGGGTGAAAACCGGCTCCGGTCCACCGCCATGTCGCTGGCTGAAGCCAAGATAGAGGAACTGCGGGCGAGCCAGTTCGACTCCATCACAACCGATGACGATCCGCTGCTTGAGCTCGACGGGTTCGGCTTCTTCTCGCTGCGCCCCGTCAGCCTGAAGAGGTGCTGGATCGTCACGGAGGTGGAGACCGACGTGATGAAGCATGTGCAGGTTGCCGTTTCAAGGGCCAGTGATGACTGCAGCCCCTACGGGGCTGACGTGCTCGTCACCCTCTCCTCTCGCATTGCCAGGAACGACTTCGGCCGCGCTGGCACCAAGGCTTTCGCGGACGCCCTGTACAGCCCAGACGGCCGCGGTGAACTCGTCCCGCGGCCTCCTGAGGATGAGGTGACTTTCTTCAAACCAGCACTCAACCTGGCTCCGGGCGGCTTCGATGTAATTAACCATCCCAGCGGCTTCGCTTTGTGTGATTCGAGTGTCTGCCTCGTGCCGGATGTGGAAGATGGTGTCCAGAACTTCGCCACAATCAACGGGAATATTTTCCTGTCGGGCCGGACCTGCGGCGACGGCGCTACCATCCAGGAGCAGTGCGACGTCGACATCTTCGTTGAGGGTAATGCGCTCTGTCGCTTGCACTACCCGGGCGATGCCGTGCCCGTGATCCCGGCAGCAACTGATGTCGAATCGTTCGCTTATATCAGTTACAGCTGCGTTGTCGCCAACCAGTGGCGCCGCTCCATCACCGTCCTTTCCAACTATGAGACGGAAGAGGAGAAAGTCTGCGTCGGCAATCCTGCCCTGGTGCTCGCCGATGGAGATCCCAACGACCAGCTGCGCACGCCAACCCGGTTTTATGACGGCAGGCAGCCCCCCACGACTGTCGAGGGAGACACTGTCGTTCGGGACTTGCCGCACGGAGTAAAAGGCGGCCCGCTCGAAGGCGAGCTGCAGGCCAACATTGGCACCGTCTGCACGGATGGCCTTGATGAACTTGGTGAACCTGCTGCTTGCTGGGCGGACACCGATGCGCGCGGTCTTGTGCCGGGCGGACACCACTTCCTGTTGATGCGCGATGATGTAGGCGGTGCCACGTGCTCCGCTCGCATGCAGGAACTGCAGGTTATCGATGAGGAAGTGGGTACGTATTACACCGATCTCTTTGGGCGCAACCCGGATATCTTTTACTGCACCAGCTCCAAGGATTACCAGGGTGACTTCTGCACGAGCTATACCCGGGTCAGTGGCTTCATAGCGAATGAAGCCTCCATGGCGGTAAGTGGCGCAGACGTGGACATCTATGCGATTGGTGGCGGGCTGTTCCAGGCCTGCAGGCACTTCGGTGCATTTGGCGAAGCCGGCGGCGGCTACGTCTGCGGCGTCCGGAATGGCGCCCTTGCTCCTGAAGTAACCGGAGAGGCACTGAATCCGCTTCTCGACTTCGCAGACCCGGTTGCCTATTCATTCACCCGGGCGCTGGGTGAAGCAGGCACGGACGATTACATGCCAAGCGTTTTCCCTGCGGATATCGTGGCGCGAAACTTCGAACTGATTGACGCCGCGGTACCGCCGACCGCGCTCTTCACGGCGGTGTGTCCGGAAGGCACATTAAGCTGCGAGTTCAATGCCAGTGCCTCAACTGGCGGCGATGGAAGCATTACCGAATACATTTGGTCGTTTGGCGATGGCAGCGAGTCCGTCACAGGAGAGGCCGTCGTGACATACGTGTATGGGGCCGCCTCGACTTACTCCGTGACCTTGACGGTGCGGAGCGATATCGGCCTGGCCGATACCCTGACCCAGTCCGTGACCGTGACGGGCGACGAAGGTTCTGGCAATGCTCCGATTCCGCTCTTCACCGTAACGTGTGACGAACTGACTTGTAACTTCGATGCCGGGGATTCGTTCCACCCCGATGCATCTGAAGGGAGCACAATCGAGTTGTACGCGTGGGACTTTGGCGATGGCAGCGATCGTGTCGAAAGCGCCGACCCAACCGTTTCTCATCCTTACGCAGTTCCCGGTGAATACATCGTCGAGCTCACCGTGACTGACGATAAGGGCGTGTCTGCAGTCCTTCCGAAGGAGGTGCAGCCGGTAATCACCAGGACCTGCAACATTTCGGTCAAGGGCGCCAAGGCAACCAACGAGAAGGTCGATATTTTCTACGACAACAATTTGACCAAGTGTGCGACAACCAAAGAAACCTACACTTGCGAGTTGAGCAACGTGCTGGATGGAAGCGACGTAGAGATTATCTGGACGCAAGGGAGCAACAATCCGTCGCAGATTCTTACGGTAAATTGCGATGCCCCAGACACTACTGGCTTTAACAAGCAACCCGAACCGTAGGGCTGAAACGCAATGCCTCAATGGCCCGTAGATTGCAGTCACGTGTTTGGCGACTTCAAGCGGATCTGCGTCATCACTAGAGATGTGTAGTCAATTGGCGAAAACGACACGCGGTTTCACGCTGATCGAGCTGATGATCACGATCGCGGTCGTGGCCATCCTCGCGGCCATCGCCTACCCGTCCTACAACCGCTTCATCACCAAGGCGGCGCGGGACGAGGCCAAGAGCACCCTGCAGCAGATTGAGCTGCTGCAGGAGGCCTGGCGCCGTGACAACGGGGTGTACGCAGACGCTACCGCCCTGGCGGCGCAGCTCACCGCGCTCGGTGAGACTGACAAGTACTCATACACCATCACGGCAGCTGGCCGGACCAGCTACGAGGCAGTCGCCACGGCTGTAGGCAAGCAGGCGGCGCGCGAAGCGGCGCAGTTCAGCGGGGCAGGATGCGAAGAGCTTACGATCATCGTCAATCTGGCCGGCGTGACGAGGGAGCCAGAGGGCTGCTGGTAGCTGAGCCCTCAGCCATTTAGAAGACGCGGCCGGGCCTGAATCAGGCCCGGCCGCTTTGCATTTGGCGGGAGTGATAGCGCCCCGCCGCTGCTCGGCTTGAGGGAGCCCCCCTAAGGCAACGGCACCGGCTGGCTCGTCCCCATGCCCGGCCCCAGCACCAGCACGTTCTCCAGCACCCGCATCGCCCCGAGCTGCGCGGCGCGGAAAGCCGGCGCGCTGGCGAACAGGATCACCTGGCCGCGGCCGACGCTTTCGCGCGTGACCCAGGCCGCGGACGCGATGCGCGTGCGCGCCTCGGGCCACAGCAGGCCGGACATGCGTACCCGCACTTCCTGTCCGGCCGGCACCGGCGCCCAGTTCAGCGTCGCGGCCCCGACATCGGCGGGGTCGTAGACGCCGATGCGGAACGGCGCCTCGACCGGCGGTGACGACATCAGCACCGGCGAGTTGGAGAACAGCACCGGCAGCACGTCGCCCGTGCCCGCTGCCAGCCAATGCGCCGTGTCCACGCGCGTGGCGACGATGGCGCCCGAAGGCATCAGCATGGACTGCCAGCTGTCGACGCGCTTGCGCGCCTCCGGCTCGGGCAGCTCGCCGGCGCCGTCCCAGGGGTACTCGGCGGCGGTCACGGCCGCCCGGCCCCAGGTGGACTCGGCCGCCGGCAGCGGCTGCGCCGCCAGCCACTCGCGGTAAATCGCGTCCTGGTACTCGGCCAGCTCCTCGCCGATCACGGCCTCGATGGGTCGGGTGTTCACCAGCGGCTCGTCGCCGCTCATCAGCGCGCGCGCCGAGTTGCCCACCGCGATCAGCGTGCCACCGGCGCGCACCCACTCCTCCAGCGCGCCGGACAGTCCGGCTGGCAGGCCGTCGCGGCTCCAGCGCTCGGGCAGGTAGATGACGTTGTAGCGCCTGAGGTCGAAGGCGCCGATGCGCCCCTCGTCAAGGTGGCTGTGGCGGATGCCGAGGCGGTGGTCCAGCGCGTACCAGGTGGCGCCGTAATCCAGCATGTTGGTCATGCCGCGCGACACGAGGGCGATGTTGGGCTTCACCAGCAGGCGCCACTGCTGTCCGCCAAGATCGGCAAGCTCGCCCGGCGCGCGCCCATGGCTAATGGCGTGCAGCGCGAGCCCGAGTTCCCGCGCCACCGTGCGCGCGTCGGCCTGCCAGTCCGACTTGCCGCGGTTGTCATCCAGCGTCACGGCGATGGAGCCGATGGGCAGGTCGATGTCGTCGAGGCGCGAGGCCTTGCGGCTGGCACGCACGAAATAGCCCCGCTCCATCATGCGCCCGGCGAAGGCGAGCGAACGGTCGTCAGCCCCGGAGACCGCCAGCGCGATCGCGGCCGCGCTGTCGGCCGGAACGGCCGCGGTCGCGGACGGCGCCTCCAGGTCGACGCGCTCGAGCCCGCTGTCGAGATGCTGCGGCACTTCCAGCGCCTCCAGCCCGAACATCATGCTGATGTTCCAGCCGGTGGTGTCGTAGATGGTGCTGCGCCCTTCCTTGAGGATGCGCTCGCGCTCGTTGGCCAGCGCGGTATCGGACATGCGCGGGTCGAACTCGAACATCGCCGCGAGCAGCCGGCCCTCGGGCTGGCGGTTGCGCAACACGAGACTGCCGGCCGGCAGGTCGACGCTGCGCAACTCGCGCCCAAGCTGGTCGGTGGCGCTGCCGACGCGCAACTCGCGCGTGAGGCGGTGCACCTCGAAGCCCTGCACCCGCGCCAGGTCGAGCAGGTCGTCGAGACGCCCCTGGTTGTCGGTCGGGAGGATGACGAAGCTGCGGTTGCCGTATGGCCCGCGCGCCGAGGCCACCTCGGCCCGGTCGCTGCTGAAGGCCTCGAGCAGGTTCTGGCGCTCGCGGCGCAGGGTCTCGAGGTTGGCGAAAGAGGATATGACCTGGTGGTGCACCGACTGGCGGTAGCTGATCAGCTGCGAATGGCGCTGCACGCCGTCCTCTGCCAGGCGCGCCTGTTCGTACAGGATCCCTTGCGCACCGCGCAGCGCGGCCCACGCATCGCTGTAGCCCGGGTACCAGTCCTCGTGCCACTCCCCGGAGTAATAGGGGTAGCCGTAGCGGTCGAACGCCGCGGCCTGGTCGTCGGCGAAGACATTCCCCATGGGGCGGCGGTAGGGCGGCAGGTGCGGGTTGTGCGGCTCGCGCGCCGGCGAGAACAGGTAGGTGTCCTGCGCGCCCATCTCGTGGGCGTCGACGAACAGCAGCGGCCGCCACGCCGCGATCTCGGGAATGCGGCCGCGCGTCTCGGGGTGGCGCGCATAGATCCAGTCGCGGTTCAGGTCGAAGAGATAATGGTTGCCGCGCCCGTAGGGCCAGTAGCCGGTGTGCAGCACCGACTGGTCGTCCACGTTCGGCTGCGTGCCACGCGACTCGGTGAGCCCCTTGACGAAGCGCGCGCGCCCGTCCGGGTTCATGCTCGGGTCGACAATGATCACCAGCTCCTCGAGCAGCGCGCGCGTGGCCGCGGAGCGGTCCGCCGCGAGATGATGAATCACCGCCAGCGAGGCATCCGAGCCGGAGCTTTCGTTGCCGTGAATGGAATACGCCAGCCAGGCCACGCCGGGCAGGCTCTCGACCAGGCGCGCGCGCTCCGCGGCGCTGGTGTCGCGCGGGTCGGCCAGGGCCTGCATACCGGCCTTGATCTCATCCTGGCGCGCCAGGTTGGCGGGGCTGGAGATGACGAGATAGACGAGCGGGCGGCCCTCGTAGCTACGCGTGTACTCCACCAGCTCGACCCGCGGCGAGGCCTCCGCGACGGCACGCGCATAGGCCACCACCTGCTCGGGCGTGGCGGTGCGCTGGCCCACCGGGAAGCCGAGGAAGGCGTCGGGGTTCGGAACTTCGGGATCGTGGTCGGCACCGGCGGGGTAGATGTCGCGTCCGTATTCCAGGCCCGGCAGCGGCGAGGGCGCCAGGGCGGGATACGGGGTCTGGGCGCCGACAGACAGGCCGGCCAGCAGCAAAACGGCGGCCAGCACGGCCGAGGGGATGACTCGGGTCATGTAAGGGTTCCTTGGACAGATGAGCGGGGTAATTCTAGCGGCACGGGCCGCGCTCGGCTAACCGGTGAAAGGGCCCGCGACCTGGCCCGTGCAATGGTCCAGGAAATGGCGCCAGCGCTCGTAGCGGGCGCGCAGCCCGGGCCACGCCTGCGGCGCGAACGTCTCCGGCGTAGCCGGCTGTCCCACCCGGGCGCCGAGGAGCCAGGCCAGCCCGCGCGCCGTGGCCTCCACCTCGCCCGGGCGTTCGACCGGCAACCCGGCGAGCGACGCCAGCCGCCGGCACAAGCCGTCCAGCCTCGACAGCCCCCCGGTGACGACGATGCGTCGCGCCGGGACTCCCTGCTCCGTGCCGCCATTGAGGCGCTCGATGTTCGCCTGCAGCAGGAACACGATGCTCTCGATCACCGCCACCGTCTCGGCAGCAAGCGGCGCGTCCGTGCTGAACTCCACCGGGCAATCGGGGCACCAGAACGGGGCGCCGAGACCACCCACACCGTTGATGAACAGCGGCGGCTCAGGCACCTTTTCGAGCCAGCGCGGCGCGGCGCCGACCAGCCGCTCCACGTTGGTGTCGCGCGCCGCGGCAAGCCAGGCCAGCGCGGCACCGGCGCCGTTCACCGTGCCCTCGGAAACATAGAGCCGCCGCGCGGCGTCGCTCAGCACGACACCACGCAACATGCCCTCAGCCTGTGGTGGCGTATCGGCGCCGACCCGTTGCACGAAAGCCCCGGTGCCGATGTTCACGAACAGCGCCTCCGGCGCCGGCTCGCCCCAGGCGAACAGCGCCGCGGGCTGGTCGCCGGTGAGCACGCGCAGCGTCGCCGCGCAGTCGCCATGGCCACTGCCCTCGCCCTCCGCCTCACTCACTGCCAGCGTGCCGAAGCGATACCGGCTCGGCACGCAGCGTGGCAGGCACGTGCGCGGAATGGCGAAGGCTTCCAGCAGCTCGTCCGACCAGTCTCCGGCATCAATGTCATACAGCAGCGTGCGTGCGGCATTCGCCGGGTCGGCCACGCACGGCCGCTCGTCCAACAGGCGAAAGGCAAGGAAGCTCGCCAGCGGGCCCATGCACAGGCGTCCGGCGCGCGCCGCGGCGCCAACCTCGGGCAGCTCGTCCAGGCACCAGCGCAGCTTGCTGGCGCCGTAGTGCGGCGAAACGACGAGGCCGGTGATTTCACCGACGCGGCCAGGATCGAGCGCCTGGCGGGCCAGCCAGTCGGCATGGCGTCGGTCCTGCCACGACAGCACCGGCGACAAGGCGCGCCCGCTGTCGCGGTCCCAGCACACTACGCTGGAGCGCTGCACGGCGAGGCCGGCGACCAGCGTCCCCGACGGCATTGCGGCGCCATCCAGGTCGGCGTTGGCCAGCGCCGTGTCGATCGCCCCGCGCAGCGAGGCCAGCACCGCCTCGGCGTCGTGCTCGACCCAGCCCTCGTGCGGATGGCGCGTCGCCAGGGGCTCCTCGCCCGCACCCAGCACCCGGCCGTGGCCATCGAACAGGAAGGCCTTGCTGGCGTGGCTGCCCTGGTCCAGGGCCAGGAAAAAACTCGGGGTCGGATCCGGCATCAAGAGGATGATGCCAGACCCGACCCCGATGGGGTTGCGCGATTACGCGCTGAAGATCACTCGCTGATGGTGATCTCGTCGATCTGGTTGGCTGCGATGTCAGCCTCGCTGAACCAGAGCTGGCGGAAGTCCTTGTTGGAGTAGCGCAGGTTCTGGTCGTTGAAGAACGGCGAGGCCGGGTCCACCGACTGCGAGTAGCTCACGAGGCCGAAGCCGCGCGGGCCGTCGTCGGTGAACTCGAGGCCGAAGTGCCAGCTGGTGCCGCGGGCCATGTTCCAGCCCTCGCCCGGCGTGGTCGACAGTCCGGCCGTCTGCGGGATGGTGGGCGACGTGACGCGCGGCAGGCGCGTGTCCTCTGCTACCGGCGAGCTGACCACGCCGATGGCATTGAAGGCGCCGTCCAGCGAGCCGTCACCGCCATGCCAGGGGAACGACGGTCCCAGGTTGACCGCCGTGCCGCCCGGAGGCGCCCCGCCGGAAGGCTGGAAGTACTGCACGGTGCCGAGCGGCGCGTCATAGGCGATCTGCGCCTGGTCGAGCCGCTCGAGGCCGTCGGCCAGCGACACCAGCATGGGATCGTTGGCCAGGTCGCCCGCGTCCGCCGGCGCCGGCACGCCCGGCGTGGCGATCGGGTCGGCGGCGTCGAAGGGCACGGTCAGGTGGCTGCCGAACTTGTTGCGGTAGTCGACGATGAAGACGCGGAACACGTGTGCGCCGACGCTGTCCTGCTCGTAGACGCCGTCCCAGTTCGCCAGCACGCTGCAGGCCGAGGCCACGCTGCGGGTACCGCCTGCGGAGAGGTTGACCTCGCCAGCGCCGATGGCAGTGCAACGCGCGCGCAGCTCACCCAGGAATTCCTCGGCGTACCAGCTGCGGTTGTTGTGGATGACGTTGATCAGGTCCTCGGCGCCGAACTTACCGTCCTGCCCGGCCGGCGGGCTGTCGGCGAAACCGGGGTTGGCCGGGTTCAGCAGCATGAAGGTGCCGATGCGGGTGCGCGGGTTGAGCGCACTGCGCTCCGGGCCGTACAGCGGCGAGAAGCCCTCCAGCGGCGCATTCACGTTGGTCGACCAGTAGCTGTCGTTGGAGTTCTGGGTGAAGTCGCTGCGCACCAGCTTCGGCTTCCCTTCATAGGGCACCAGGCCGATGCCGCAACGCCCGGCGATCCAGTCGTCGCGGATGCTGTCGCCGTCGAGCAGCGTCAGGCCGCCATTGAATAGCGCGTTGTAGGCCGGGCTGGCGGCTCGCTTCGCCGCGATCACGCCGAGCGCGATCGGCGACAGGTTGGGCACGGAGCTGCTGTCGATGTAGAAGGCGTTGCCCTGGTCGTCGGCGTAGGTGGTGTTCACCCACAGCGTGCCACGGCACTCCTTGAACACGGTCTGGAACTCCTCGAGATTGCTCGCCTGACCCATGCGCAGCCAGGTATCGAGCAACCCGTTGGTGTCGGCGTTGGCGTCGCGATAGCTGTAGGCCGCGGGCACGCCCTTGGTGCCGACACCGCCCCACGCCGGCAGCCCGCCGCTGGTGACCGCGTCGGCGGCGAGCATCGGGCCGTACTCGGAGAAGTAGAAGTCGCGCGAGACGGTGATCGGCTCAGGCGCGCCGACGTTCACCTGGATCTCGAAGGTCTCCACGGTGATCGGCTTCTCCTCGCCACCCTTGATGTAGGTGAGCGGGTCGCCGTCCTTCAGCGTGAGCTCGTAGAGGGTGAAGCGGCGGCTGGTGCTCACGGTGTGCGACCAGCCGAGGTTCTCGTTGAAGCCGATCAGCGGGATCGGCGTGCCATGCAGGCCGGCGCCGCGGTAGTTGATGAAATCAGGCACCGTGACCTGGCTCTCGTAGAAGCGCCGCACGCCGGTGTAGGGGAAGTGCGGGTTGGCCAGCAGCGCGCCGCGGCCGTTCTCGCTCATCTCGCTGCCGATGCCCCAGGCGTTGCTGGCGAGACCGGTGTCCACGTAATCCTCGCGCTCGCCGGCATGCTGGCGCGCCAGCATCGGCGTCTGCTCGAAGATGTCCATGACCGCGCGGTCTTCCACCGCCGCGACCGGGACCGGGGTCGGATCGACGCCCGGCGGCACGGCGATGAACACCGCGCCGGTGGCGAACAGGTCGCCGCTGGCGTACTGCGCCACGATGCGATAGTGCGCCACCAGGTCCTCGGGCCCGATCTCCTTCACCCACGGGCCGTTGCGGCACTCGGGCGGCAGGTCGGCGGGATCCGTCTCGCGCACGTACTTGTTGTAGCCCGCGGTGAAGCCCACCACCATGGCGCGCGACTCGTCGGTCATGGCGGCAAAGTCGGCGGCCGCGCCGCTGCGGATGCGCTGCGCCAGGTAGCTGAAGTCGTTGATGATGTGGATGTTGCCGGGGCCGGGGCCGAAGTACTTCGCCCGCTCGCTGCGCGCCTTCACAAAGGCGTCGGCCAGGTGGCAAACGAGGTCCTGTGCCTGGGAATAGCCCATGCCGAAAGCGGCCGACTCCAGGTTCTCGGCGCGGATGTGCGGAATGCCGTTGGTGGTGCGACGGATGGTCGCCACCGGGCCGTCAGGACCCGCGTTCACCAGGTCGGGCGGCGGCGGCGGCTCTACGACCGGAGGTGAATTGTTGCTGCTGCCACCGCAGCCGGTGAGGACCAGGGCGGCGACGAGATGCGCCGCGCCGAGCCACCGGACGCGACGACTACGCGCATGCGCGCGCGAGTTGTCTGGATTCATGGGAAGCGGCCTCTTCTATTTATGTTGCAACGCAGTAGGAGTGACTCCTCACTCGATGCGTGAACATAGCCGAGGCCGCGGGCGCGGTCAAAGCGCCCGGCGACTATCGCTCAGCGCAGCGCGAACAGCGCGGCCGCGCTGCGCACGCCATCCGACAGGGCGACCTCGAGCGCGCCATGTGGCGCCGTCACCGTCACTTCGCCATCGCGGTCCAGCGCCAGCACGGACCCTGTCGCCGGGTCGCTGAGCTGCAGCAGCGCAAACTGGTCCGCATCCCAGCGCACGCCGGTGCGGCCATCGGGCAGCGTAGAGATCTGCACGCCGGCCAGGGCGGCGCGCAGCTCCGCCGCAGTGCGGACCGCGCGGCGCGTGACGCTCGTCTCCCCGGCCTCCAGTACGACGCGCGCGAGCGCCTGCGCTCCGCCCGGATTTAGAAGCACTGCGGCAGCAAACTGGCGCTGCGCCTGCCCCGCCACCGCCACCAGCCCTGCCTCGCCAAGGCGCACATCGAACAGGGCTTCATCGTTGTCGGCAAAGCCTCGCAGCCGATATGGACCTGCAGCCTCACCAGCACTGGCCGGGGCCGTCGCCAGCGGGATCACCGGCTCGAGACAGGCGTCCGCCTCGCCGAGCCAGCCGCGCACCAGCACCGCGTCGCGCTCAAGGATCCTGCTCATCTCCATCCGGGCCGACTCGGCCTCGCGTGGCGGCAGGGACGTGCACCCGGCTGCCGTCACGGCGACCGCCAAGGCGGTCAGCACGGAGGCCGGCCAAACAGCGGCGCCGCCCGCCCGCCACCGGGACGTCACCTGGTCTCCTGCGGCGGGTCGAGGCGGGTGCGCACCCCGTCCGGCAGCAGCAGCTCGGGCTCCAGCCCGGCGGCTGCAGCCCCGGGGATGCGCAGCTCGCCGCTGCGGCCGATGCCGATGATGTCGCCGGAACGACGATCCCGCAGCAGCGCCACCGGGTTGCGGCCGGCATCCCAGCGGACGCGCAGTCCTCCGCCGGGCAGCCGCTCCGCTGCCGTGTCCGGCCCGGGTGCATCGGCCAGCGCAACTGGCGCCTGCGGCTCGATTCTTGCCGGCAAGGACTGTCGTGCAGTGCCCAGCGGGCTGGCCAGCTCGACCCGGTCGACCGAAGCCAGTTGCGCCGGCGCCAGCGGCACGAACCAGGCGAACTGTTCCTCGTCGGCATGCCGCGTATGCGGCACTCGCGCAGCGGCGAAGGAGAACTCGAATACGACGTTGCCATCAGCCCCCAGGCCGCGCAGCAGGTGCGGGCCAGGAGCGTCGGGCAGCAGCGGGCGCGCCTGAAGCACGAACGCGGGGTTCAGCTCGACGCCGCCGCCGTGCATCCGGCCCCACAGCAGCAGGCCGGACTCCATCGCAGCCGGCGCATCGGCCAGCGCCCCGGCCGGATCGCCGCTGTCGGCCAGCGTATCCGCCACGCGCCACTGCAGTATGGCGCGATAGTTGTAATCGCTGGTCCAGCGCGGCCGGCAGTAGCCCATGTAGTCGAAGTAGCCGGCCGGGCCGCGCAGCAGCCCGTCGCCGATGCTGTAGCCGGGCACGCCGATGCCGCCGTCCGGATAGGGGAAATCCGGATCCTCGCCGTCGGCGTCGCCGCAGGGGGCATGCAGCCGGCCGAAATTGTGGGCGAGCTCGTGGGCCACCGTCTCTGCCGCGAAGGGCAGGCGGTCGTAGCTCAGGCCGACGCGCTCCGGACGGGAGGGTGAGCTCAGGACATAGGCAATGCCCGCCACCGGGATGTCCTGCACGTCCGGCATGATGCCGTGGTAGTAGCGATCGCCGGCCGGCTCGGACGCGCGCACGGCGAGCAGGTCGCTGAGCAGGCCGCCGATCTCGTCCTGGTCGGTCAGGTCCCGGTCGGTCACGAAAGGCGTGCCGCGCACCTCGGCCTCGATAGAGTTCACCGGCAGCCAGCGGCGCGAGTTGAGCAGGAAGTCGTCGAGGTTCGAGGCGGAGATCTGCCCGGTGGCGCCGTGGCGCGAGGCCTCGATGGGAATGAACAGCACGCGCAGCGGCGGCGGCGCCTGCACCACCAGCGGCGCCTGGCCGGAACCGCGCGGGAAGCGCGTGTCTTCGCGCGACCCCAGCTCGATTTCCCCGGCCGGGTCAACGACCGCCTCGACCGCGACGCCGGGCTGCACCTCTGCGGGCGTCAGCTCGATGTTCCAGGTCTGGTCGAGCGAGGCGAGCGACGGCTCCATGGGCACGCCGACGGACTGCGCAGGCAGAATGCGCTCCCACTGCTGTATGCCGTCGCGGAACAGGCGCACGCGCACGTCGGGAGCCAGCTCGTTCGGGCGCGAGGCGCTGACGATCACCCGCAGCAGGCCCGGCCGGCCCGCCACGGCGGGAATATCACCGTCCGCCGTCTGGGTGGACTGGTTGAGCTGGATGCCGTCGATGGCAAGCGCCAGCGGCTCCAGGGCCACCGCCGTGAACGCCACGCTGCCGACGCTGTCGAGGGTGGCGCGCACCTCGTTCAGCCCCGCGGTGTCGCCGAGGGTCCAGGCTTCCACGCGCGCGATCCCGCGGGCATCGCTGGTGGCATTGGTGCTGGAGAGGGTCCCGCCGCCCTGTACCACGGCAAACGTTACGCGGGCGCCGGCCACCGGGTTGTCGAAACGGTCGACCACGAGCACGGACGGCGGCCTGTCCACCGCCGCGCCGATATCGCCGAACTGCTCCTGGACACTGGCCGGCAGGACCTCCGCCGCGGGTCCGGCCTGCGCGGTGACGTTGAAACGCCGCTCGCTGCTGGTGCCCTGCAGGCCCGCGACCAGCGTGTTGACGCCGACACGGGTCCCGAGCACCCAGGTCGAAGGCCGGGCCCGCCCGTCGGCGCCTGTGGTCACGGTGGCGGGCGCTGCGGACGCGCCCGCCGGCTCCGCCCGGAACGTCACCACGGCGCCCGCCACGGGCGCGCCGCTGCCGTCGACGACCCTGACGACGGGCGTCTCGGCCACCGGCTGGCCCACCACGCCCGTCGCGCTGCCGGACGCATCGGCGACGAGCTGCCGCACCTCGCCGCCCCCGCTACCCCCGCCACAGGCGGACAGCAACAGGGCGAGTGCCAGCACGTTGAGCCGTGCCAGTCGTCTTGCCCCGGTCCGGACCGGTGTCGGGTTGTGCATGGATCGGCCCTCGCTCTGCATCTCTGCGCGCCGGCGCTGGCGCCCGCTAAAATTTTCGCTGTGCGGACTCACGGGGATTCACCCCCGCAGCCTCGTGCCGGGGAGTATATCGGCAACCGGCGCGGGGCCGTGCTTAGGCGCGCAGCCGGGCCCGCAGCGCGCGCGTGGCGCGCAGGCCGAGCTGGGCCGGCAGCGGCAGCTGCTCCTCGTCGAGGCCGTCGAGGAAGTTCTTCACCCCGAGACCGAGCTCGGTGTCGCCCTCGATCACCAGCCGGCGCTGGAAAAACAGCGTGTCCGGGTCTTCCAGGCCGGCCGCCATGAGGAAGAAATCCCATGACTGCCCGCGGATGGTGACGTCGGCGGGATGCGCCCGAGCGAGAACCTGGAGCCTCCTGTCGGCCAGCGCGACCGGCCAGCGCCATCCCGCGTCCGCCAGCTCCACCGCCAGGCACCGGCCCTCGAGGAAATCCAGCGCGCCTTCCGCCACGCTGGCGCGGAACAGCTGTTCTAGGGCGAGCTCGAGGGGCCGCTGCTGCACGGGATGCGGCACCAGCCGCAGGGGCCTGGCCAGCAACGGCACGACGGTTTCGGGTCTCGGCAAGGGCAGCATGAAGTCCTCCGCGCAGCCGCCCCAACATACCCCATCCCGGCGCCGCGGCATTGACCTCCGTCAAAACGCCCGGCCTTTGCGGTGGCTATCCTGAGCGCCCTCGACCAGAACCCGGGGACCACCGTGGAACTGCTCTGTCCTGCCGGCAACCTGCCCTCGCTGCGCGCCGCCGTCGATGCGGGCGCCGACTCCGTGTACCTCGGCTTTCGCGACGCCACCAACGCGCGGCACTTCGCGGGCCTGAACTTCACCGACAAGGACATCGTGCGCGGCATCCGCTACGCCCACGACCATGGCTGCAAGGTGCTGATCGCCCTCAACACCTATCCCCAGCCCGACGGCTGGCCGCAATGGACGCGGGCAGTGGATCGCGCCGCCGAGCTCGGCGCCGACGCCCTGATCCTGGCCGACACCGGCTTGCTGGCCTACGCCGCCGAGCGCTGGCCCGACCTGGAGCGGCACCTGTCCGTGCAGGCCTCCGCCACCAGCCCCGAGGCGTTGAAGCTGTATCACCGGCTGTTCGGCATCAGCCGCGCGGTGCTGCCGCGCGTGCTCTCGGTGCGCCAGGTGACCCAGGTCGCCGCCCAATCCCCGGTGCCCGTCGAAGCCTTCGGCTTCGGCAGCCTGTGCGTCATGGTCGAGGGACGCTGCCTGCTGTCGAGCTACCTCACCGGCCGCTCGCCGAATACCTACGGCGCCTGCTCGCCCGGCTCACACGTGCGCTGGGAGGAGACGCCGCAGGGCCTCGAGTCGCGCCTGAACGGGGTGCTGATCGACCGCTACGGCCCCGGCGAGAAGGCGGCCTACCCGACGCTGTGCAAGGGCCGCTTCTGCGTCGACGGCCACACCTACTACGCGCTGGAGGAGCCGAGCAGCCTGAACTCCATCGAGTTGCTGCCGGAGCTGTACCGCGCCGGCGTCGCGGCCATCAAGGTCGAGGGCCGCCAGCGCAGCCCGGCTTACGTGGCGCAGGTGACAGCCGTGATGCGCGCCGCCATCGACGCCTGTGTCGCCGACCCCGACAACTTCCGCGCCACGCCTGCCTGGCAGGAAGCCCTCGCCGCCGTCTCCGAGGGCACGCAGACCACGCTCGGCGCCTACCACAGGTCATGGCAATGAAACTCGCCCTCGGCCCGGTACAGTATTTCTGGCCCCGCCAGCGCATGTGGGCCTTTTACGCCGCCGCCGCCAACTGGCCGGTGGACGTCGTCTATCTCGGCGAGGTGGTCTGTCCCAAGCGCCGCGAACTGCGGCTCGAGGACTGGCTCGAGATTGCGGCCTGGCTGGAGGAATCCGGCAAGGAAGTCGTGCTTTCCAGCCTGGCCCTGCTCGAGGCCGGGTCCGAGCTCGGCGTGCTGCGACGCCTGTGCCGCAACGGCCGCTTCATGGTCGAGGCCAACGACATGGCGGCCGTGAGCATCCTGGCCGAGGAATGCGTGCCCTTCGTCGGCGGCCCGACGCTGAACATCTACAACGCCCGCACGCTCCAGGTGCTGGCGGCACAGGGCATGCGCCGCTGGGTCCTGCCCTTCGAGCTGTCCGGCGCCACCGCGGCGGGCCTGGTCGCCGCGGCGCCGGCGGACTGCCCCTGCGAGGTGCTGGGCTGGGGACGGATCCCGCTGGCGTGGTCGGCGCGCTGCTACACCGCGCGGGCCGAGGATCGCCCCAAGGACCATTGCGACCTGGCCTGCCTCGAGGACCCGGACGGCCGGCTCATGAGCACGCGCGAGGGCGAACCCTTCCTTGCGCTCAACGGCATCCAGACACAGTCGGCCCTGACCCAGGACCTGGCCCCGCTGCTCGGCGAGATACGCGCGGCCGGCGTGCAAGTGCTGCGGCTCAGCCCGCAAGCACAGCACATGGACCAGGTCGTCGAGCATTTCGCGGCCCTGCTCGCCGGCGATCCCGATCCCGCCCGGCTGGAAGCGCTCGCCGCGCTCGCGCCCACCGGTACCTGCGACGGCTACTGGCGCGGCCTGCCAGGCTTTACCGGCGCCCGCCACGCGGGCACGGTGCCCACGCCCGCCCCCGCGCCGGCCTGAGCGCGCCTCAGGCGGGCACCGCCTCCGGCCGCAGCAGGCGGCGCACCTCCTCGTCGGAGACGGCGCCGAAGTCCTGGTACCACGAGCCCACAGCGTAGAACGGCTCGGGCGTGGCCAGGCACACGACCTCCTCCGCATGCGCTTCCAGCTTTTCCACGACCTCGGCCGGCGCCACTGCGAAGGCGGCAATCACCCGCTCCGGGTCCAGCTGGCGCGCTGCTTCCACGGCCGCATCCATGCTGGCGCCGGTGGCGGCGCCGTCGTCGACGATGATGACGCAACGATGAGCCAGCGCCGGGCGCGCGCGATCGCCCCGGTACAGGCGCTCCCGACGCTCCAGTTCGCGCGTCGCCATGGAGACGACCTCTTCCAGCGCGTCGTGCCCGATGCCGGCACGGCGAATCACGTCCGGGTTGAGCACGCGAATGCCGCCGCTGGCGACGGCGCCCATGGCCAGCTCGGGATTGAACGGCACGCCCAGCTTGCGGATGTTGAGGATATCCAGCGGCGCATCGAGGGCGCGGGCCACCTCGGCGGCCACGGGCACGCCGCCGCGCGGCAGCCCCAGCACGATCACGTCACGGTCGCGATACTTGTCCACCAGCAGCCCGGCCAGCGCGCGGCCGGCGGCAATGCGGTCCTTGATGGGGAGTTTCATGGCAGACCTCCGGGTGCGGAAGGTTCACCTCAAGCTTGGACCCTGGACGGGCAAAAAGACAGCCAGAGTTCCGCTGCCCGGGCTGCGGAAAATCCCTAGCGACAGCCGTCGCGGCGCGGCCTATGTTCAAGCTGCACGCGAACGGATTCCAAGGCAGTGTGCAGCCCGGCCCGGTGCCGGTAGCCGACCCAGATCGGGTCCCGCGCACACGCAAGACCTGCAGCGCCCGGCGCTGGTCCGATTGCGGCACCGGTGCACGGCCATGCGCCCGGACACCGCGCCGAGAACAGCCGCATAGCGGCCTCCGGCGCACCGCGGAGACATTCCGCGACAAGGTGAACCGAACGGCACGCATGGGGCCCGCACACCGCGAGCGAAAGGGGTCGGCGTGCCGGCCCCTTTCTTTATGGCCGGGCCGTAACCCTGCGGTATCCTGCAGGCCGTGTCGCACAAGGAAGCCCAGATGGCTGACGACCCACGCTTCGACGAGCTCGAGCTCAAGCTGGCGTACCTGGAGCGCGCCAACCAGGAGCTGAGCGACGTGATCTACCGCCAGCAGCAGTCCATCGACCAGCTCGAGGCGCGGCTGGCCCGCCTCGCCGACCGGCTGCAGGCCCTCGAGCAGCGGCCGCGTGATTACGTGGCGGAAGAAGAGGCGCCACCGCACTACTGAAGCGGACGCACCCGGCCGGCACGCTCAACGTGCGCCCTCGACCGGCGGGCTAACCGGCCCGTTCTACAGCCAGGCTCTGCTGCAGGTCTTCCAGTTCAAGCCACCGCTCCGCCAGCCGGTCGTGCTCGGCCTGCTTCGCTGCCAGGGCGTCCAGCGCCGGCTGCGTTTGCTCCCAGGGCTGGGCGTAGAAACCTGGCGCGGCCATCTCGGCCTCCAGGGCGGCAATCTCGGCCTCCAGCGCCTCGATGCGCCCCGGCAAGCCCTCCAGCTCGCGCTGTTCCCGGTAGCCGAGCTTGCGCGGCTTCGCCGCCGCCCGCGCCGGCTCGTCACCGGCCGAGGCACTCGCCGCGCTCTTCGCCGCACCGGGCGCGTCCATCTGCGCCAGTTCGTGGCCGCGGCGCAGCCAGTCGCTGTACCCGCCGGCGTATTCCACGATCCGGCCGCCCGGCTCGAACACCAGGATCTTGTCGACCACGTTGTCGAGAAACTCGCGGTCGTGGCTCACCACGATGAGGGTCCCGGAGTACTCGGCGAGGCGCTCTTCGAGCACCTCCAGGGTCTCGACGTCGAGGTCGTTGGTGGGCTCGTCCAGCACCAGCAGGTTGCTCGGCCGGGTGAACAGCTTCGCCAGCACGACCCGGTTGCGTTCGCCGCCCGACAGCGAGGCCACCGGCGTCAGTGCGCGCTTGGCGGTGAAGAGGAATCCGCGCAGGTACCCGACCACGTGCTGCGACTTGCCGTTGATGACGACGTAGTCGCGGCCTTCGCCCACGTTCTCCGCCACGCTCTTGGACGGGTCGAGCACGCCGCGCGTCTGGTGAAACCACGCCACCTCCAGGTTGGTGCCGTGCTTCAGCGTACCGGCCTGCGGTTCGAGCTCGCCCAGCAGCAGCCGCAGCAGCGTGCTCTTGCCGACGCCGTTGTTGCCGACCAGCCCGATACGGTCGCCGCGCATGATCTTCAGGTCCAGCCCGTCGACCAGCGGCGTGGCGCCGAAGCGGAAATGCATGTTCTTCGCCTGGACCACCTTGCGGCCCGACAGCTCCGCCTCGCCGATGCTGATACGCGCGGTGCCGGGGCGCCGGATCCGTTGCCCGGCCACCTCGCGCATCGCCTCGAGCGCCCGCACCCGGCCCTCGTTACGCGTGCGGCGCGCCTTGATGCCCTGGCGGATCCAGGCCTCCTCCTCGGCCAGCTTGCGGTCGAACTCGGCGTTGTGGCGCTGTTCTTCCTCGATGGACTCGGCCTTGCGGCGCAGGTAGTCGCGATAGTCGCCGGGCCAGCTCACCAGCTTGCCGCGATCGATCTCCACGATGCGCGTGGCGAGCCGCTGCAGGAAGGCGCGGTCGTGGGTGATGAACAGCACCGCGCCGGGCCAGCTGGCGATGCGCTGCTCGAGCCACTGGATCGAGGACAGGTCGAGATGGTTGGTCGGCTCGTCGAGCAGCAGCAACTCGGGCTTGCTGACCAGGGCGCGTGCAAGGGACACCCGCCGGCGCCAGCCGCCTGACAGCTCGCCGAGCCGCTGCTCGCCGGGCAGTTGCATCTCGCTCAGCATGGTGTCGACCACCCGCTCGACGTGCCAGCCGTCCACGGCGTCGATGCGCCGGTGGAGTTCCTCCAGCGCCTGCAATCCCGGCGCATCCAGCTCCGCGCGCGACAGTTGCTCGTACTCGTCCACCAGGGACCGCACCGGCGCCAGCCCGCCCATCACGACTTCGCGCACGGTGAGCTCGAGCTGGCCGGGCAGCGACTGCTCCAGCCGGCTGATGCGCAGGCCGGCGCGCGACAGGATCTCGCCCTCGTCGGGCGGCAGCCCGCCGTCGACCAGTTTCAGCAGCGAGGTCTTGCCGGCGCCGTTGCGGCCGATCAGGCACACGCGCTCGCCCGGGTCGATGCCGAAATCGGCGCCGGCGAGGATCACCTGGTCGCCGAAGCGCAGCGAGACCTGGTCAAAGCGGAGCAACATGGGGAATGTACGCAGTTTCGTGGACGATGGATTGTGTATTCTACCTTGACGACATTCCGGCCAGCGGTGGTGCCGGGGTCTTCGTGCGTCCCGGACAACGGAGCCCAGCCCAGGAGGCAAGTCTTGAGAACAGAGCTGACGCCCCTCGAAGCCCGCGTCATCGGCTGCCTCGTCGAGAAGGAAATCACTACGCCGGACCAGTACCCGCTGTCGCTCAATGCGCTGGTCACGGCCTGCAACCAGAAAAGCAACCGGGATCCCGTGCTGGACCTGGATGCAGCCGCCGTCCAGGGCGTGGTGGACGGCCTGATGAAGAAACACCTGCTCACGGACCGCAGCGGCGGCGTCGGCGGGCGGGTCACGCGCTACCGGCACCGCTTCTGCAACTCGCATTTCAGCGAGCTCCAGCTGCAGCCGCAGGAGCTGGCCGTGCTGTGCGAACTGTTGCTGCGCGGCCCGCAGACGCCCGGGGAGCTGCGCAACCGCGCGGCCCGCATGGCTCCGTTCGCGGACGTGAGCGAAGTGGACGCGGTGCTGGCGCGGCTCGCCGCGCGCGAGGAACCGCTGGTCGCCTGCCTGCCGCGCCAGCCCGGCAAGCGCGAAAACCGCTGGATGCAGCTGTTCACGGGCGAGGCGCCGGAGACCGTCGCGCCGCCCCCGCCGCCCGAGGCGCACCGCACGCCCTTCGCCCCAGGCCCCGACGCCACCGACCTGGAAGCGCGGGTGGCCGAACTCGAGGCAGAGGTCGCACGGCTGCACGCCCGCATCGACAGCTTCACCGGCGCTGCGCCCGCACAGCCGCAGCGGGACAGGGACGCGTGAGCGAAACACCCGCCACGGCGCTGCGCAGCGTCACGGTCGCGCGCCGCTTCTGCGGCCCGCCGGACTCGGGCAATGGCGGCTACACCTGCGGCCTGGTGGCCGCAGCGCTCCGGGGTGTCGTGGAAGTGACGCTGAAGCGTCCGCCGCCGCTCGAGCGCGAGCTGCAACTCCTGCGCACGCCGGATGGCGTGGCCTTGCTGGACGGCGAACTCACCATTGCCGAGGGGCGCCGCGCCACGCTGGCACTGCAACCGCCGCCCTGCCCGGGCCTCGCGGCCGCCACCGAGGCGTCGGCGCGCTATCACGGCCTCGAAGAACATGCCTTCCCGAGCTGCTTCGTCTGCGGCACCGGCCGCTCACCCGGCGACGGGCTGCGCATCTTCGCCGGTGACGCGCACGTCGACGGTCTCGTGGCCTGCCCGTGGAAGCCCGGCCCGGAACTGTGCGACGCCGACGGTCACGTACGCCCCGAATTCGTATGGGCGGCGCTGGACTGTCCCGGCGCCTGGGCCTGGCTCGAGGAACTGGAGCGACCGCTGGTGCTGGGCAAGCTCACCGCAGCGCTGGACGTGCCGCTGCAGGCCGGCCGGCCCTACATCGTCGGCGGCTGGCGGCTGGCGCGCGACGGGCGCAAGCACGGCGCCGGCACCGCCATCTGGAGCGCCGACGGGACCGTATGTGCCCGCGCGCAGGCCACCTGGATCGAGATCGACCGGGCCCGCTTCGCGGCCGCGGGCAAGCAATAAGAGTTGACGTCACCCTGGGGGATAAGGAATGAGCTCAATCGCTTTGTTGTTGGTCGGGCTGGGGATGCTGACCGCGGGCTACCTGTTCTACTCGAAGTTCATCGCTGAGCGGATCTACCAGCTCGACCCTGACTTCCGCACGCCGGCGCACGAGTTCCGCGACGGCGTGGACTACGTGCCGACCAACAAGTTCGTACTCTGGGGGCACCACTTCACCTCCGTGGCCGGCGCCGCGCCCATCGTCGGCCCGGCCATCGCCGTCATCTGGGGCTGGGGCCCGGCCTTCGCCTGGGTGATCCTCGGCACCATCTTCTTCGCCGGCGTGCACGACTTCGGCGCCTTGTGGGCCAGCGTGCGCAACAAGGGCAAGTCCATCGGCACGCTCACCGGCAACGTCATCGGCAACCGCGCGCGCAACCTTTTCCTGGTGGTGATCTTCCTGCTGCTGCTGATGGTCAACGCCGCCTTCGCCGTGGTGATCTCCAACCTGCTGGTGGCGCGGCCGACTGCAGTGATCCCGACCTGGGGCGCGATCGTGGTGGCGGTGATCATCGGCCAGCTCATCTACCGCTACAAGATGAGCCTGCTGTGGGTGTCCATCGTCGGCGTGGTGGCGCTGTATGCGCTGATCTTCGTCGGCTACGCCTATCCCATCGTGCTGCCCGAAAGCGTCCTGGGCCTGGGGCCGCGCTCGCAGTGGATCCTGCTGCTGTTCGTCTACGCCGGCGTCGCCTCCATGCTGCCGGTGTGGGTGCTGCTGCAGCCGCGCGACTACATCAACGGCCTGCAGCTGTTCCTCGGCCTCGGACTGCTCTACGTGGCGGTGCTGATCGGCGCGCCGGACATCGTCGCGCCGGCCTTCAACGACAACGTGCCCGCCGGCACGCCCAGCCTGGTGCCGCTGCTGTTCGTCACCATCGCCTGCGGCGCCATCAGCGGCTTCCACGGCCTGGTCTCCTCGGGCACCACCTCCAAGCAGCTGGACAAGGAAACCGACGCCCGCTTCGTCGGTTACTTCGGCTCGGTGGGCGAAGGCATGCTGGCGCTGGCGGCGATCATCTGCACCACCGCGGGCTTCGCCACGCTGGCCGACTGGGAGGCCATGTACTCCAAGTTCGGCGGCGGCAGCCTGGCGGCCTTCGTGCAGGGCGGCGGCGCCATCCTCGCCGGCGGCTTCGGCATGCCTGAAGACCTCGGCGCCACCATCCTCGCCGTGATGGCGATCCTGTTCGCCGCCACCACCATGGACACCGGCCTGCGCCTGCAGCGCTTCGTGGTGCAGGAGGCGGCGGAGATCGCCGGCTTCAAGGTCAACGTGGTGTTCAGCACGCTGATCGCTCTGGGCTTCTGCCTGGCGCTGGCCTTCGGCGCCGGCGCGGACGGCGCCGGCGGCATGATCATCTGGCCGCTGTTCGGCACCACCAACCAGCTCATGGCCGGCCTCACGCTGTCCATCATCTCGGTGATCCTGATCCGCCAGGGACGCCCGGCGGTGTTCACCGCGGTGCCGCTGGCCTTCCTGCTGACCATGTCGATCTACGCGCTGCTGGTGCAGCTGGGCCAGTTCTACGCGCAGAAGAACTGGCTGCTGCTGGTGATGGACATCGTCATCCTGCTCGCTGCACTGTGGGTGGCGCTGGAAGCCGCCATCGCCATGGGCCGCGGCGCCAAGGGCACGGCGCCGGTGGCGGCGAAGCGCTGAGGCGGCCATGGGCGAAGACCGCCGGTCGGGTCGCTGGCGTGAAATTTCCGCAGGCCTGCGGGAGTTCTACGTCGCGCCCTACCGGCGCACCTTCGCCCGCGCGCAGCGCGAGGAGGACGACCTGTTCATGCTGCTGGTGTTTGCCGAGACGCTCGGCGTGCCCAACCCGGCGGCCTGGTACACGCTGGAGTTGATGCCGCTCCTCTACGAACGCTTCCACGACTGGCACCGGCGCATGGGCATGGAGCATTCGCCGCTGGACCACCTGCGATGCTGCTGAGCCTTGCGCGCGAGAAACGCGTGCTGTTTTTCGGCGGCAAGGGCGGCGTCGGCAAGACCACCGTGTCCACCGCCGTGGCCCTGGCCGAGGCCGACGCCGGGCGGCGCGTGCTGCTGGTGTCCACCGACCCGGCACACAACCTCGGGCACCTCTGGGGCCGTGCGGTGGGACCGGACCCGGTCCGGCTGGCGCCGGGTCTTGACGGCATGGAGCTGGATCCGGACGTGGTCGTCACGCGCCACCTCGACGAGGTCGGCGCGGCGCTGCGGCGACTGATGCCCGAGCGCCTGCAGGGCGAGGTGGACCGGCACATGGCGCTGTCGCGGGACGCGCCCGGAATGCAGGAGGCGGCCCTGCTCGAGCGCATCGCGGAGACCGTGCAGGCCGGGCTCGAAGATTACGAGCTGGTGGTGTTCGACACCGCGCCCTCGGGCCATACGGCGCGCCTCATGGCGCTGCCGGAGATGATGACGGCGTGGACGGAGGGACTGCTGACGCGGCGCGAGCAGAGCGCGCGCTTCGGCGCCGCGCTGGCGGGCTTGGGGAAGGAAGACCGGGCGCTCGGCGACCGGGTCGTCGGCGAGACCCCGGGGGGCGGGGAAGAGCGCGACGACCGCATTCGCCACCTGCTTTACCGGCGGCGCGAGAAACTCGCGCTGCTGCGCGACACCCTGGCCGACGGTGCCCGCACCGCCTTCGTCATCGTGCTCGCAGCGGAACGCCTGCCGGTACTGGAGACCATCGAGTTGGCGCAGAAACTGCAGCGCGCCGGCGTGGCACTGAGCGCGCTGGTGGTCAACAAGCGCAGTCCCGCGGAGGCAGGCGAGTTCTTCGCCGCTCGCCGTGGCCAGGAAGAGACGCACCTGGCGACCCTGTCGGCGTCGCTGGGCGACGTGCCACGCCTCGACCTGCCGCTGGTGGCGCGCGACGTCGTCGGGGCCGAGGCCTTGCGCGAATTCGCCGCCCTGCTCAGGGCGCGAGACGCTCGATAACCCAGGCGTCGTCCACGCGGCGGTAGCGCAGGCGGTCGTGCAGGCGCGAGGCGCGCCCCTGCCAGAACTCGATCTCCGCCGGGCGGATGCGGTAGCCGCCCCAGAAGGACGGCAGCGGCACGTCGCCCGTCGAGAACTTGCGCTTCATCTCGTCGAGTTTCATCTCCAGCACCGAGCGGTTGGTGATGACGCTGCTCTGCTCCGACACCCAGGCGCCGAGCTGGCTGCCGCGGGGGCGGCGGGCGAAGTAACGCAGCGCCTCGGTGGTGCTGATCTTCTCGGCCACGCCGCGAATACACACCTGGCGCTCCAGCGTCTGCCAGAAGAACAGCATGGCGACGGCGGGATTCTCCGCGATCTGCTGCGCCTTGTGGCTGTGGGTGTTGGTAAAAAACACGAAGCCGTCGGCGTCGAAATACTTCAGCAGCACCGTGCGCGCGCTCGGGCGGCCGTCGATGCCGGCGGTGGCCAGGGTGCAGGCGTTCACCTCCGGCTGCGCGACCTCGCGCGCCTGCTGGAACCAGTGCGCGAACTGCTTCACCGGATCCGGGTCCAGGTCGCCGCGGCGAAAGGGTTGCCCGCTGTATTCGCTTCTCAGGTCTCCGATGTCCATGCGCGCTCCTTTCTGCCGGATTTCTCCCAGACCGTTATTCTAGGACGCGAATGCGCCGAAGGGAGGACCCGATGCGTCCGGGAAAGATACTGCTCCAATTACTCGCCGCCTGCAGCCTCGCCACGCCCGCGGCGGCCGAGGTGCTGAAAGTCGCCAACCCCGGCCACCCCGCGTCGCTCGACCCGCACCGCATCACCGGCGTGTGGGAGAACCGTATCGTCGGCGACATGCTCGTCGGGCTGACCACCGAGGGCCGGGGCGGCGCCGTGGTGCCGGGCGCAGCCGAATCCTGGACGGTGTCGGACGACGGGCTGCACTACGAGTTCGCCCTGCGCGAGCATGCCTGGTCCGACGGTACGCCGGTCACCGCCGACGATTTCGTGTTCGCATTCCGCCGCATGATGTCGGGCGAGACGACCTCACCCTACGCGCAGTTCTTCTGGGTCATCGAGAACGGCCGCGCCGTCACCTCGGGCGAGATGCCGCCCCAGGCGCTCGGCGTCGCCGCCCCCGCGCCTGACCGGCTGGTGATCCGGCTGGATCGCCGCACGCCCTATTTTCCCGGGCTGCTGATGCACTTCGCCGCCTTCCCGGTGCCGCGGCACGCCGTGGCGGAGCATGGCGAGGACTGGACGAAGCCGGGCAACATGCCCGCCAACGGCGCCTTCCGCCTCGCGGCCCGCGTGCCCAACGACCACGTGCTGCTGGAAAAGAACCCGGCGTTCTGGGACGCGCCCGCCGTCCGTCTCAAGGGGGTGCAGTATTTCGGCCTCGAGGACCGCGACGCGGCGCTGCTGCGCTTCCGCGCCGGCGAACTGCACGTCTTGCGCGACTTCCCGGCCAGTCGCACGGCATGGCTGCGCGAGCGCATGCCCGACGCGGTGCACACGGCGCCTTACCTGGGGCTGTCCTTCCTCGCCGTCAACCACCAGCGCGCGGCACTCGGCGACGCGCGCGTGCGCCGGGCGCTGTCCATGGCGCTGGATCGCGCCACCATCACGGAGAAGGTGCTGGGCAGCGGCGAGCGGCCGGCCTTCAGCCTGGTGCCGCCCGGCACCGCCGGCTACCCCGATCCGGCGCGCCCTGCGTGGCGCGACCACTCGATGCAGGCGCGACGGGAGGAGGCAAAGGCGCTGATGCAGGCCGCCGGCTTCGGTCCGGGCCAGCCGCTGCAACTGCGGCTGCGCTATCCCCAGTCTGAGAACGAGCGGCGCGTCGCCATCGCGCTGCAGTCCATGTGGCGCGCGATTCACGTCGACGCCGAGCTGCAGCGGGCCGAGACCGCGATCCACTACGCCGCCCTGCAACAGGGGGACTTCGACCTTGCCCTCGCCAGCTGGCTCGCGGTGTACGACGACGCGCAGACGTTCACGCTGCTGCTGCAGACCGAGAGCGGACCGAACAACCTCGGCAACTACAGCAACGCGGAATACGACCGTCTCACCGCGGCGGCCTCGCGCCAGCCCGATCCCGCGGCGCGCGCGCGCCTGTTGCGCGAGGCCGAGGCGCTGGCCGTGGGCGAACAGGCACTGATCCCGCTCTACCACCACGTCTCGCGCAACCTCGTCAGCCCGCGTGTCACCGGCTGGGAGGACAACATGCTGGACGTCAACCGCAGCCGGTACCTCGGACTCCGGCCGGAGTGAGCTGCCGGGACCATTGCGGTAGTTGCGCTATGCTTGGCGCGCCAAGTCCCCAAGGAGCCAGGCCGTGAAGCTTTACGACATGCGCGTCGCCCCCAATCCGCGCCGGGTGCGCATCTTCCTTGCCGAGAAAGGCATCGAGATCCCGACGGTGGAAATCAACATCCGCGCCGGAGAGAACCTGCAACCCGGCTTTCTCGCCGTCAATCCGCGCGGCGTGCTGCCCGCGCTGGAACTCGACGACGGCACCGTGATCGACGAGTCGACCGCCATCTGCCGCTACTTCGAGGCGCTGCAACCCGAGCCGCCGCTGCTCGGCACCACGCCGCTGGAGATCGCCCTGGTGGAGTGCTGGAACAGGCGCATCGAGTTCGACGCCGGACAGGCCGTGATCGACGCCTTCAGGAACAGCTATCCGCCGTATGCCGACCGGGCCGTGCCCGGGCGCAGCGGGATGCCCGCCATCCCCGCCCTGGTGGAGCGGGGGCGCGTGCGCCTGGCCGAGTTCTTCCCGGTCATCGAACAGCGGCTGCGCGAGTCGGAGTTCGTCGCCGGCCCGAAGTTCTCCCTCGCCGACATCACCCTGCTGTGCATCACGGACTTCGCCCGCG
Source organism: Thioalkalivibrio sp. XN279 (assembly GCF_011089885.1). NCBI lineage: Bacteria > Pseudomonadati > Pseudomonadota > Gammaproteobacteria > Chromatiales > Ectothiorhodospiraceae > Thioalkalivibrio > Thioalkalivibrio sp. XN279. Next base: position 48,577 of record NZ_JAANBD010000029.1, read on the forward strand.
CGCTGAAGATGACGGTACCGGAAGACGACGTGCCGAATTTCCTGCGCTGGCACGCCACGGTCTCGGCGCGGCCGAGCGCGACCGCCTAGCGCGACGTAGCGCGGGCGCGACGCCGGCGTCGCGCCTCAGTCCTTGCTGGCCAGGCGCCGCTCCAGCTCGGCGACCTTCTCCTTGAGCTCATAGACGCTGCGCGCCAGCGCATCCAGCGTCTGCGGCACGAAGCTGCCGGCGGGCGCGCCGCGGAACAGCTGCTCCATGGACTTGACGAACTCCCGGTCCTCGAGCGCGGCCTCGCCTACCTTGGACAGCGAGAAACGCGGGTGCTCGACCGGGGCCAGCACCTCGATGGCGACCCAGCGCGCGGCAGTGCGCCGATCCTCATCCGCCAGCGCGGGATGCTGCCACCAGGAGATCTCCGTGACCTGCTCCGGGTGTGCGGTCATCTGGCGCAGCGCCTCGCTCGGCGCCGTGAAGGCGAACAGGTGCTCCTCGGCCAGCTGGCGCAGGTTGGCGGCCGAGCCGACGGTGAGCGCCTGCTGGTGTTCGTAGAGCGCGTAGACGCCCGGTCCATCCGGGAACTTGTTCAGGCTGAAACGGCTCATGGTGTCTTCCCTTTCTGCTACACCCCAATTCTAGTCCGTCCGGTGCGGGCGGTATCGGGGCTTGCCGCAGTCAGGGGGCGGGTGCGGCGTCCGGCTGGCGCTCCGGCACCGCGGCCTGGAACGCGTCCAGCTCACCGCAGGCCGCCTCGATGCGCAGCAGCGTCGGGCAGGCATCCAATGGGCACTCGTAGCGCCGCGCGTTATAGAGCTGCGGCACCAGGCAGCAGTCGGCCAGCCCGGGGGCGTCGCCGTGGCAGAAACGACCGGTCTCGGCGTCGCGCGCCAGGCGGGTCTCCAGGGCTTCGAGCCCCACCCTGACCCAATGGCGGTACCACGCCTGCCGCTGCGCCTCCCCGGCACCCATGTGTGCGTCGAGATATTGCAGCACGCGCAGGTTGTTGAGGGGGTGCAGGTCGCCTGCCACCAGCTGGGCCAGGCTGCGCACGCGCGCCCGACCGGCGGCGTCGGCTGGCAGGAGCGCGGGTGCGGGGCGGGTCTCCTCGAGATACTCGATGATCGCCAGCGACTGGCTCAGGAGCTGGCCGTCGATCGCCAGCGCCGGCACCAGGCCCTGCGGGTTCAGGCGCAGGTAGTCGGGACGCCGCTGCTCACCGCCGTCGCGCAGCAGGTGCACGGCCCTGGAGGTCCACGCCATGGCCTTCAGGTTGAGCGCGATCCGGACGCGCCACGCGGCGGTGCTGCGCCAGTAGCCGTAGAGCGTGGCCGGTTCAGCGCCGGTAGGGCTCATAGGCATGCTCGATGGCGCCGAAAATCGAATGCCCCGCACGGTCGAACATCTCCACCCGCACGCGCGCCCCGAAAGACAGGAACGGCGTCGTCGGCTTGCCGTCGCGGATGATTTCCAGCATGCGCTTCTCCGCCATGCAGGAGGCCCCCAGGGATTCGTCCTGGTTCGCCACCGTGCCGGAGCCGATGATGGTGCCCGCGGCCAGCGGCCGGGTCTTCGCCGCATGGGCGATGAGCTCGAAGAAGGAAAACTGCATGTCCACACCGGCCTCGGGCGCGCCGAAGCGCTCGCCGTCGAGCGTGGTCACCAGCGGCAGGTGCACCTTGCCGTCGCGCCAGGCGTCGCCCAGCTCGTCGGGCGTGACCATGACCGGCGACAGCGCCGAGCGCGGCTTGCTGTGCAGGAAGCCGAAGCCCTTGGCCAGCTCGGCCGGGATCAGGTTGCGCAGCGAGACGTCGTTCACCAGGCAGACCAGCTGCACGTAGTCGCCCGCCTCCTCGGCGCCCACGCCCATGGGGACGTCCGAGGTGACCACGCAGACCTCGGACTCGAAGTCGATGCCGTAGTCCTCGCTGGCCACCGGGATGGTCCCGACCGGCGGCAGGAACCCGTCGGACGCCGCCTGGTACATCAGGGGATCGGTGAGGAAGCTGGGCGGCATCTCGGCGCCGCGGGCACGCCGCACGCGCTCCACGTGCGCGAGATAGGCGCTGCCGTCGAGGAACTGGTAAGCGCGCGGCAGCGGTGCGGCCAGGTCGCCGACGGCGAGGTCGAAGGCATCCCCGGCCTCGCCCTGCTCCAGCGCCTCCGCCTGCGCGCGCAGCAGCGGGCTGCAGCGATCCCAGTCGTCCAGCGCCGCCTGCAGGGTCGGCGCCGCCGCCGCCCGCGCCGCACGCGACAGGTCGCGGCTGACGACGACCAGGGCGCCGTCGCGCCCCCCGTTCTTGAGGCTGGCGAGCTTCACGCGGCACCCCCCTTCCAGCTGTCGACGTAACCGTGCCATTCGACCCCGGCCGCGGCCTCGCCGACCTCCAGCGCATCGCGCGTATCCAGCATGACGGCGACCTCGTTGGTGCCGGGCGCCTTCTGCTCCAGCATGTTCTTTAACGCTTTCGGGTGCGGCCCGTGGGTGAAACCGCAGGGGTGCATGGTGATCATCCCGGGGTGGATGTTGTCGCGCGAGAAGAACTCGCCGGCGTGATAGAAGATCACCTCGTCGAAATCGTCGTTGTTGTGGAAGAACGGCACCTTGAGCGCGCCGGGGTCGGACTCGAACGGCCGCGGCACGAAAGTGCACACCACGAAGCGGCCGGCCAGGAAGGTCGTGTGCACCGAGGGCGGCAAGTGGTAGCGGTGCGACATCAGCGGCCGGATGGCGCGCCAGTTGATGCGCACCGGCACCAGGTCGCCTTTCCAGCCGACCGCGTCCAGCGGGCTGTAGGGATAGGTGATGACGGACACCTGGTCGCGTCGCTTCACCTCGACGCGCCACTCGCGCTCGTCCTGCTGGGCGAGAAAGCCTTCATCGATGGCCGGTGTGTCGAGCATGGCCTCGTCGAAGATGGCGTGCGGGCCCAGCATGCCCTTGTCGGGCAGCCGGAAACTGTCGTTGGTGGCCTCGATCAGCAGGGCGGACACCGGTGCCTCGATCTCCAGGCGCCACATGGTGCCGCGCGGCAGCAAGAGGTAATCGCCCTCGACCAGCTCCAGGCGCCCGTAGTCGCAGAACAGGACGGCGCTGCCCTGGTGCAGGAACAGCAGCTCGTCGCCGTCGGAGTTGCGCGCCAGCGCCGGCATGCTGCGCGCCAGGCGCCAGTGGCGGAACTTCACCGCGGCGTTGTGCAGCAGCAGCGCGGCCTGCCAGGGCGAATCCGCCGCGATGGCGAGCTTCGTGGTGTCGAAAGCGCGCGGCCGCAGCGGCCCCTCGAAGCTGCTCCACCCGGTCGGCGGGCGGCGGTGGTACATGTGCGTGGCCGGGCCGAAGAAGCCCTCCTTGCCCAGCTCGCGCTCGAACGTGCCCGGCGGCAGGTCGGCGTGCGCCTGGCGCGACGCCGTGCCCTCCACCCGCGGAAAGGAAATCCACTTCTTCATGTCGTGCCCCGGCTAGATCACGCCCCGGCGCATCTGGTCCCGCTCGATCGACTCGAACAGGGCCTGGAAGTTGCCCTCGCCGAAGCCCTCGTTGCCCTTGCGCTGGATGATCTCGAAAAAGATCGGGCCGACGCAGGTCTGGGTGAAGATCTGCAACAGCAGGCGCTTGCCGGTTTCGCGGTCGGCGTCGATCAGGATGCGGTTGCGGGACATGCGCTCCAGGTCCTCGCCATGCTCAGGCACGCGGCCGTCGACCATCTCGTAGTAGGTGTCAGGCACGTCGAGGAACTCGATACCGTCGCCGCGCAGGGCTTCGACCGAAGCGTAGATGTCGTCGGTGAACAGCGCGATGTGCTGGATGCCCTCGCCGTTGTATTCCTCGAGATACTCGGCGATCTGCGACTTGTCGTCGGTCGCCTCGTTGATGGGAATGCGGACCATGCCGTCCGGCGCCGTCATGGCGCGCGAGACCAGGCCGGTCTGGCTGCCCTTGATGTCGAAGTAGCGGATCTCGCGGAAGTTGAAGATGCGCTCGTAGAAGCCCGCCCACTTGTCCATGTTGCCCTGGTACACGTTGTGGGTGAGGTGATCGATGAAGGTCAGGCCAAAACCGGCCGGGTGCCGGTCCACGCCGTCGAAATACTCGAAGTCGGCGTCGTAGATCGAGGCGCGCTCGCCATAGCGATCGACCAGGTACAGGGCGCTGCCGCCGATGCCCTCGACCACCGGCGCGCGCACCGGCAGCGTCGCCGGCTTGTTGCTGAGCGCCGCCGCGCCATGATCGATGGCGTGGGCGCGGGCGCGCGCCGCGTCGGCCACGCGAATGGCGAAGCCGCATGCGCTCGGGCCGTGGGCGCGCGCGAAGTCCGCGGCAAAGCTGTCGGGCTCCTCGTTGACGAGGAAATTCACGTCGCCCTGGCGGTACAGCGTGACCTTGCGCTCGCGGTGGCGGCCCACCGCCGTGAAACCCATGTGACGAAAGAGGCTGTGCAACAGGGCGGCGTCGGGCGCCGCGAATTCGACGAACTCGAAACCGTCGATGCCCAGGGGGTTGTCCTGAACTTCGGTCATGTCTGTCTCCGGAGTTGAAACGGCAGGAACTTGAATAGTTACAAGTGAAACTATTATAGTCCCGAGACGCATCGCCCAACAAGCTGCATCGCACCATGACCGACAAGCCTTTCCTGCTCGACGCGTTCCTGCCTTACCGCCTGTCCGTGCTGTCGAACCGGCTCAGTGCGGCCATCGCCGAGTCCTATTCCCGGCGCTACGGCCTGTCCATACCGGAATGGCGCGTCATCGCCGTGCTGGCGCACGCGCCGGGGGCCTCCGCCGCGGAGGTGGCCGAGCGCACGGCCATGGACAAGGTGGCAGTCAGCCGCGCCGTGCGCCGGCTGCAGCAGACCGGCCGGGTGTCGCGGCGCATGGCGGCCGGCGACCGGCGGCGCAGCATGCTCGACCTGACCGCGGAAGGACGCCGCATCTACGACCGGATCACGCCCGCACTGCGCCGCTACGAGGAGCAACTCCTGGCTGTCTTGGACGTGGCCGAACGACGCACCATGGACACCCTGCTAAGCCGCCTCGAGCGCCGGGCGCGCGAGCTCGCCCCCCCGGTCATCGACTGACGGGACGGGCGGCAGCTCGTGGGTGGCCACTCGAGGGCATCAAAAAACTAACCGAGAGTGGCCACCCACGAGCTGCCGCCCAAGCCGCTACTCGATCTCCGTCCGCACGTCGATGAGCTCCGGGAACAGCCGGATGTCGATGGCCTGGCGCAGGAAGTTCACGCCCGAAGAGCCGCCGGTGCCGCGCTTGAAACCGATGATCCGCTCCACTGTCTTGAGATGACGGAAGCGCCACAGCTGGAAGTTGGTCTCGAGGTCGACCAGCTTCTCGCACATGTCGTATGCGTCCCAGTGATTGCGCGTGTCCTCGTAGATCGTCTTCAGCACCGCCACCACGCCCGGATGCGACTCGCAGGGCTCGGACCAGTCCCGCTCGACACGCTCGGGCGGCACCGGCATGCCGCGGCGCGCCAAGAGGCGCAGGAACTCGTCGTAGATCGACGGCGCCTCGAGGGCGGCGCGCAGCCGGGCGGTCGCTTCCGGGTCGTGGGCGAACACGGCCAGGTAGCTTGCCTCCTTGTTGCCGAGCAGGAACTCCAGCAGGCGGAACTGTACCGACTGGAAGCCCGAGGCCTGGCCGAATACGTGCCGGAAGCGCGCGTATTCCGCCGGCGTCAGCGTCTCCAGCACGCTCCACTGGTGATACATCTGCTGCTGCACCTGCTTCACGCGCGCCAGCACCTTGAAGCACGGCTCCAGCTGGTCGGCGCGGATCGACGCCATGGCCGCCTCGAGCTCGTGGATGATGAGCTTCATCCACAGCTCGGTGACCTGGTGCTGCACGATGAACAACATCTCGTCGTGGTGTGCGGGGTCCGACAACGGCTGCTGCGCCGACAGCACGTGATCCAGGCCGAGGTAACTCGCATAGGTCATCCGGTCCCGCAGGTCGCGGTGGATTCCGGCTTCCATTTCTCTCTTCGCCATCCGGCTCTCCTGCTGCGGCGGCGCAGCATAAAACACGCTTCCGGGCCGGGCCGGCCCACGCGGAGGGAGTGTATAATGCCGCGCTATTTACGGTCCGGCCGTCCGGCCCGCGACCAGAATATCAGGAGGATCACCTGGTGAAGACCATCGCCGAATTTCGGATCCCGTACCGCCAGGTGCTGGATCCCGCAGGCGCGCTTGTGGCCGAGCTGCCTGAATTCGCCAAGGACCCCGAGGAACTGTTGCGCCTCTACCGTCTCATGGTGCTGACGCGCACCTTCGACACCAAGGCCGTGAACCTGCAGCGCACCGGCAAGCTCGGGACCTACGCCTCATGCCTCGGGCACGAGGCGGCGCACGTCGGCGTCGGCGCCGCGATGCGCCCCGAGGACTGCTTCGCGCCCATGTATCGCGAGTACGGGGCCCAGTTCTGGCGCGGCGTGCGCATGGAAGACGTGCTGCTGTACTGGGGCGGGGACGAGCGCGGCAACGACTTCGCCGGTCCGCGCCATGACTTTCCCTGGTGCGTGCCGATCGGGACGCAGTACCTGCATGCCGCCGGGGCGGCGCTGGCCTACAAGCTGCGCGGCGAGCCGCGTTGCGCGGTGAGCGTGATCGGCGACGGCGGCACTTCGCAGGGCGACTTCTACGAGGCCCTGAACCTCGCGGCGGTGCGCGACCTGCCGGTGGTGTTCGTGGTGGTCAACAACAAGTGGGCCATCAGCGTGCCGCTGGCGCTGCAGACCGCGTCGCGCACGCTGGCGCAGAAGGCCGTGGCCGCCGGCATGCCCGGCATCCAGGTGGACGGCAACGACGTCATCGCCGTGCGCCAGACCATGGAAGAGGCGCTCGAGCGCGCGCGCGGCGGCGAGGGCCCGACCCTGGTGGAGGCCGTCACCTATCGCCTCTCCGACCACACCACGGCGGACGACGCCAGTCGCTACCGCGACAAGAGCGAGGTCGAGGACGCCTGGAAGACGGAGCCGATGATCCGCATCCGCAAGTACCTGGTGGACACCGGCGCCTGGAGCGAGGCGGACGAGGAGGCGCTGAAAGCCGAATGCGGCAAGCAGGTCGACGCCGCGGTCGCCAGCTACCTCGACACGGCCGTGCAACCCGTGGAGTCGATGTTCGACTCCATGTTCGCCGAACTGCCCGAGGCCATGGAGGAGCAGCGCGAGACGGCCGTCCGTTTCCTCAATTCCGGGGGGCACCACTGATGGCGCGCATCACGCTCATCGAGGCCGTGACCATGGCGCTGGCCTGGGAGATGGAGCACGACGACAGTGTCATCGTGCTCGGCGAGGATGTCGGAGTGAACGGCGGCGTGTTTCGCGCCACCGCCGGCCTGCAGCAGCGCTTCGGGCCGGACCGCGTCATGGACACGCCGCTGGCCGAGTCCATGATCGCCGGCATGTCCATCGGCATGGCGGCGCAGGGCATGAAGCCGGTGGCCGAGATCCAGTTCATGGGCTTCATCTACCCGACCGTGGACCAGATGATCAACCATGCCGGTCGCCTGCGGAACCGCACGCGCGGACGGCTGCACGTGCCGATGGTGCTGCGCGCGCCCTTCGGCGGCGGCATCCACGCGCCCGAGCACCATTCCGAAAGCACCGAGGCGCTGTTCGCCCACATGCCCGGCGTGCGCGTCGTGATCCCCTCCTCGCCGCGGCGCGCCTACGGCCTGCTGCTGGCGGCGATCCGCGACCCCGACCCGGTGGTGTTCCTGGAACCGAAGCGAATTTACCGCCTGCAGAAGCAGGAGGTCGAGGACAACGGCGAGGCGCTGCCGCTGGACACCTGCTACATCCTGCGCGAAGGTGAAGACGTCACCATCGTGACCTGGGGCGCGATGACCTTCGAGACGCTCAAGGCCGCCGAGGAGCTGGACAAGGAGGGCATCAGCGCCGAGGTCATCGATCTCGCCACCATCAGCCCCATGGACCTCGACACCATCCTCGAGTCGGTGGAAAAGACGGGCCGGCTGGTCATCGTGCACGAGGCCGCGAAGAGCTGTGGCGTCGGCGCCGAGGTCGCCGCCGGCGTGGCCGAGAAGGGCATCTGGGACCTGAAGGCGCCCATCGTGCGCGTAACCGGCTACGATACGGTCATGCCGTTGTTCCGCCTGGAATACGAGTACCTGCCCAGCGTCGCGCGCATCATCGACGGCGTGAAGAAGACCTTCGAGGACTAGTCGAATGAGCGTCAAGACCTTCAACCTCCCCGACCTCGGCGAAGGCCTGCCCGAAGCCGAGATCGTCAGCTGGCTGGTGGCCGAGGGCGACACCGTCCAGGTGGACCAGCCGATGCTGTCGGTCGAGACCGCGAAGGCCGTGGTCGAGGTGCCGGCGCCCTACACCGGCCGCATCAAGAAAATCCACGCCCCGGACGGCACCATCCTGCCGACCCACTCGCCGCTGGTGGACATCGACACCGACGCCGGAAGCGCAGCGGAAGAAACGCAGGGGGGAACGCAGGAAGAGGCGCAGGAAGCGCCCGCCGCGGCAAAAGCGCCGGCGAAAGAAGACGAAGACGCCGCCGGGCGCGAGGATTCCGGCACCGTGGTCGGCAAGATGATGAGCAGCGACGAGGTGCTGCAGGACGCCGACATTACCGGCCGCTCGCGGCGGCGCAAGGCGGGTCGCATCAAGGCCGCGCCCGCAGTGCGGGCGCTGGCGAAGCAGCTCGGCGTGGCGCTCGAGGACTGCAAGCCGACGGGACGGCACGACCGCATCGTGGCCGACGACGTGCGCACCGCGGCCGGCAGCCGGGCGAGCGAGGCCGCACGCCACACCCCGCGCCTCGCGCTGCCGCCCGGCACCCCGGAGCCGCTGCGCGGACCGCGCCGCGCCATGGCGCAGAGCATGAGCGCCTCGCGCGACCATGTCGCGCAGTGCACGCTGTTCGACGATGCCGACATCCACTACTGGGTGCCCGGCCAGGACATCACCGCCCGCCTGTTGCGAGCCATCGCGGCCGGCTGCCAGGCTGAGCCGGCGCTGAACGGCTTCTTCGACGGCGCCAGCATGAGCCGCCAGCTCGAAGAGCGCGTCGACGTGGCCATCGCCGTCGATACGCCGGAGGGCCTGATCGTGCCGGTGATCCGCGACGTCGCGCGCAAGTCGCCGCGCGAGCTGCGCGACGACCTCAACGCCATCAAGCAGGCCACGCGCGAGCGCAGCGTCAAGCCGGAGGACATGCGCGACTTCACCTTCACGCTGTCCAACTTCGGCATGATGGCCGGACGCTACGCCACGCCGGTGATCGTGCCGCCGACCATCGCCATCCTCGGGGCCGGCGGCCTGCGCCACGACGTGGTGCCGGTGCTCGGCGGCATCGAGACCCATCGACGCATTCCCCTGTCGCTCACTTTCGACCATCGCTGCACGACGGGCGGCGAGGCCTGCCGCTTCCTCGCGGCGGTCATAAAGGACCTGCAAAAGCACGACTGACGGACCTGCTGCATGCATCCACGCACTGCCGACGCACGTGAACGCTTCCTGGCCAGGGTGGCCGAGAGCGCCATGGCGTCGGCCGGCGACCGCTTCGGCATCGACCTCGAGGCCTACGTCCGCCAGTACTACCGCAACACCGCGCTCGACGACCTGAAAGACCGCACCGTCGAGGACCTCGCCGGCGCCGCGCTGTCGCACCTCGAGCTGGGACGGCGCCGCACGCCGGGCCGTCCCGGCATCCGCGTCTACAACCCCGACGCCGGCCGCGACGGCTGGCACTCGCCACACACCATCGTGCAGGTGGTGAACGACGACATGCCCTTCCTGGTCGACTCCACCAGCATGTCGCTCAACCGGCACGGGAACTACATTCACCTCACGGTGCACCCGGTGCTGCAGGTGGTACGCGACGACGCAGGCCAGGTGCTGGACGTGCCGCCGCCGGACCACGCCGGTCCCGAGGCGCGCCTCGAGTCGTTCATGCACCTGGAGATCGACCGCGTCACAGCGCCCGAGGCGCTGCAGGCACTCACCGCGGGGCTGGAACGCGCGCTGGGTGACGTGCGCGCGGCCTGCGCGGACTGGGGCACCATGCGCGCCCGGGCGCGCGAGATCTGCGCCGAGCTGGAACAAAGCCCGCCGCCGCTCGATGCCGAGGTGGTCAAGGAGAGCCGGGAGCTGCTGGAATGGATGGCGGAAGACCATTTCACTTTCCTTGGCTACCGTGAGTACGACCTGGTGCCCGGCGAGGACGAGGACGAGCTGCGCCCGGTGCCGGACACTGCACTCGGCATCCTGCGCCGCCCGCCGCCGAGCGAAGCACGTGAAAGCACGCGCCTCGCCGGCCGGGAGATCCGTCGCCAGGCCCGCTCCCGGGACCTGCTCATCATCACCAAGGCGAACTCGCGCGCCACGGTGCATCGCAACAGCTACCTCGACTACGTCGGCGTGAAGCGCTTCGACGACGCCGGGCACGTCGTCGGCGAGCGTCGCTTCCTCGGCCTGTGGACCTCCGCGGCCTACAGCCGCAACCCGCGCGAGATCCCGCTGCTGCGCGACAAGCTGCGTCGCGTGGTGGCGAATTCCGGGCTGCGCCCGGACAGCCACGGCGGCAAGGCGCTGGTGCACATCCTCGACACCTATCCGCGGGACGAGCTGTTCCAGAGCTCGCTGGAGGAGTTGATTCGCATCAGCACCGGCATCTATTCCCTGCAGGAACGCCAGCGCACCAAGCTGTTCGTGCGGCGCGACGCCTTCCGCCGTTTCTTCTCCTGCCTGGTGTTCGTGCCGCGTGACCGCTACAACACGCAGGTGCGCGAGCGCATCCAGGACATCCTGCTCGAGGCGCTCGACGGCGTCGGCATCGAGTCCTCGGTGGAAATGTCGGAGTCCAACCTCGCGCGGGTGCATTTCATCGTGCGCACGCCGCAGGGCACCGCCCCGCGCGTGCAGGTGGGTGCAATCGAGCGGCGCATCGCGGACTCGGTACGCACCTGGGCGGACCTGTTGCGCGCCGAGCTCGTCGATCGTTTCGGCGAGGAGGAAGGACTCGCCCTGCTGCAGGAGTACACCGACGCCTTTCCCGCCGCCTACCTCGAGGACGTCAGCCCGCGCGAGGCGACTTTCGACATCGAGCGACTGGAAGCGATCAAGGCCGAGCCGCGCCGGCTGCGCATGAGCCTCTACCGGCCGGAAGGCTTCGACGCGGACCAGGTGCGCTTCAAGCTGTTCCGCGCCGATGAGCCGCTGCCGCTCTCCGAAGTGCTGCCGATGCTCGAGAACATGGGGCTCAAGGTCATAAGCGAACGGCCCTACCGGGTCCGTGGGGCGACCGAAGCGGGAGACTCCGGCAGCCATTGGGTATGGGTGCAGGATTTCGAGATGCGCACCGCGGACGGCCAGGCCATCAGCCCCGGCAAGGTCAGCGAGCTGTTCCAGCAGGCCTTTGAGCAGGTCTGGCTGCAGCGGGTCGAGAACGACGGCTTCAACCGTCTCATCCTCAAGGCCGGCCTGAACTGGCGCCAGGCCATGCTTCTGCGGGCCCTGTGTCGCTACCTGTTGCAGACGGGCCTGCCCTACTCCCAGGCCTACATGGAACAGGTGCTGTCGGACCACGCGCTGGTGGCACAGATGCTGGTGGAATTCTTCGAGGGCCGCTTCAACCCCGAACTGCCCGAGAAGCGTCGGGAACGCATCGAGCTGACGGTCAACCAGGCCATCTCGCACGCACTGGACGAGGTCTCCAGCCTGGACGCGGACCGCATGCTGAACGCCTTCCGCGCGCTCATCGCCGCCACGCTGCGCAGCAACTACTTCCAGCCTGACGATCACGGGCGCCCGAAGCCTTACCTGTCGCTGAAGTTCGACCCGCGGCGGATTCCCGACCTGCCGCTGCCGCGACCCATGTTCGAGATCTTCGTCTACTCGCCGCGGGTCGAAGGCGTGCACCTGCGCGGCGGCCTGGTCGCGCGCGGCGGGCTGCGCTGGTCGGACCGGCGCGAGGACTTCCGCACCGAGATCCTCGGCCTGATGAAGGCGCAGGCGGTGAAGAACGTGCTCATCGTGCCCGTCGGCGCCAAGGGCGGCTTCGTGCCGAAGAAGCTCCCTGCCGGCGACCGCGACGCCGTCATGAAGGAAGTCGTGTACTGCTACCGTACCTTCATCAACGGACTGCTCGACCTGACGGACAACCTCCACGACGGCGTGCTGCTTCCGCCGCGCGACGTGGTGCGGCACGACGGCGACGACAGTTACCTCGTGGTCGCCGCCGACAAGGGCACGGCCACCTTCTCCGATATCGCCAATGCCGTCGCTGCCGAGCACGACTTCTGGTTGGGGGACGCCTTCGCCTCGGGCGGCTCGATGGGCTACGACCACAAGAAAATGGGCATCACCGCGCGCGGCGGCTGGGAGGCGGTGAAGCGCCACTTCCGCGAAATGGGCATCGACACCCAGGCCGACCCCTTCACCGCCGCCGGCATCGGCGACATGAGCGGCGACGTGTTCGGCAACGGCATGCTGCTGTCGCGCTCCATGCGGCTGGTCGCCGCCTTCAACCACCAGCACATCTTTCTCGACCCCGAGCCGGACGCCGGCAAGGCTTACGCCGAGCGCCAGCGCCTGTTCGAGCTGCCGCGTTCGAGCTGGAGCGACTACGACCCGGCGCTGATCTCCGCCGGGGGCGGCGTCTGGTCCCGCAGCGAGAAGCTGATCAACTTGTCGCCACAGGCCCGCGCGCTCCTCGGGCTCGAGCGCGAGGGCGTCACGCCCGACGAGCTGATCCAGGCCATCCTGCGCATGCGCGTGGACCTGCTCTGGAACGGCGGTATCGGCACCTATGTCAAGGCGAGCTCGGAAACGCATGCCGACGTCGGCGACCGCGCCAACGACGCGGTACGGATCAACGGCGCCGAGCTGCGCTGCCGCGTGGTCGGCGAGGGCGGCAACCTCGGCTGCACGCAGCTCGGCCGGGTCGAGTACGCGCTCAACGGCGGTCGCATCAACACCGACTTCATCGACAACTCCGGCGGCGTGGACTGCTCCGACCACGAGGTCAACATCAAGATCCTCATCAACGTCGCCAACCGGCACCGCGCGCTCACCCCCGCACGGCGTGAGAAGCTGCTGGTCGGCATGACCGAAGAGGTGGCCGCGCTGGTGCTGCGCAACAATTACCTGCAGACCCAGGCCATCAGCATCGCCGAATCCTCTGCCGCGGAGCGCATCAACGAGCACGCCTGGTTCATCCGCCAGCTGGAGAAACGCGCCGGGCTCAACCGCGCCCTGGAATTCCTGCCCGACGAGGAAGGCATCGAGGCGCGCCGCAAGGCCGGACGCGGCCTGACCCGCCCCGAGCTCGCCGTGGTGATGAGCTACGCCAAGATGGCGCTGTACGCGGAAATGGTGGAATCGAACGTCCCGGAGGACGAATACCTTTCCAAGGAGCTGGGACGCTATTTCCCGGCGCCGCTGCAGAAACGCTACACCAGCTACCTGCGCGAGCACCCGCTGGCACGCGCCATCATCGCCACCATGATCACCAACAGCCTGGTGAACCGCATGGGCTCGGTGTTCGCCTTCCGCATGCAGGACGAGACCGGCGCCGACGTCGCTGCAGTGGCGCGCGCCTTCACCATTGCGCGCGAGGTGTTCGAAATCCGCGCCACCTGGGAGGCCATCGAGGCGCTCGACAACCAGGTCGCAGCCTCCGTCCAGCACGCCATGCTGCGTTCGACCCAGGCGCTGCTGAAACAGGCCACGCGCTGGCTGCTGGACCGCCGCGACGAGCTGCCGGACATCGCCGCCGCCGTGGCGCGCCTCAACCCCGGCATTCGCGAGCTCGCCGAGTGCCTGCCGGAGGTGCTCCAGGGCAGTCGCCTGGAGCGCTACGAGGGCGCCATGCAGCTGTACGCCGAGACCGGCCTGCCGGCGGCCCTGGCGCGGCGGATCGCAGCGCTGGCGCCGCTGCACACGGCGCTCGACATCATCGCCCTGGCCGAGAACTGCAAGGTCGGGGTGCGCCACGCCGCGGCGGTCTATTTCCGCGTCGGCGACGCGCTGCACCTGGACTGGATCGCCGACCAGGTCGATAACCTGCACGTCGAGGGCATGTGGCAGGCCAAGGCACGCGGCAGCCTGCGCGACAACCTGTTCGGGCTGCACCGCGCGCTGTGCGCGAACATCATCCGCTGCGGCGAGTCCGGGACGGACGCAGGCGCCGCCGTGGCGGCATGGATGCGGTCCGCCGAGGAGCGCACGGCGCACTTCAGCCAGACGCTGGAAGAAATGCGTGACGCGGCGCAGCTGGATTTTGCTACCCTGTCTGTTGCACTGCAGGAAATACGTCGCCTGGCGCAGGACTGAGCCTGTGCCCGCGGCCGGAGGAACGCACCCATGGCCACCGAACCGCTGATCGCGGTATTCATCGATTTCGAGAACCTCGCGCTCGGCGTACGCGACATGAAGGGCGACAGCAAGTTTCGCGTCGAGCTCGTCATCAAGCGCCTGCTGGAAAAAGGCCGCCTGGTGTTCAAGCGCGCCTACTGCGACTGGAGTGGCTACCGCGATTACACGCGCGAGTTCCACGCCCACGGCATCGAGATGATCGACATCCCGCAAAGCCGCCACAGTGGCAAGAACAGCGCCGACATCCACATGGTCGTGGACGCGCTCGACCTGTGCTACGCCAAGCAGCACATCGACGTCTTCGCCCTGCTTTCGGGCGACAGCGACTTCTCGCCGCTGGTCTCCAAGCTGAAGGAGAACGACAAGCGGGTCATCGGCTGCGGCGTGAAAAGCTCCACCTCGGACCTGCTGATCCACGGCTGCGACGAGTTCATCTACTACGACGACCTGGCGCGCACCGCGGCCAAGCCGAAGCGCACGCGCAGCAAGGCCGAGAAGCCGGACAAAAAGACCGAGGCCATGGACAAGCTGGTGGAAATCGTCGATTCGCTGGACACCGACTACGACCAGCTGTGGGGCTCGATGGTGAAGCAGACCATCAAGCGCGTGCACCCGGGCTTCAGCGAGAGCTACTACGGCTACAAGAGCTTCTCGGACCTGCTCAAGGACGCGGAGTCACGCGGCCTGATCCGGCTCGAGTTCGACGAAAACCGCGGCAATTACCTGGTGAGCGCGGCCGGCTGAGCCGTCGCCAGGGCCCTTCCATCCGGAGCCTGAGACATGGGACAT
Organism: Thioalkalivibrio sp. XN279; assembly: GCF_011089885.1. Lineage (NCBI taxonomy): Bacteria > Pseudomonadati > Pseudomonadota > Gammaproteobacteria > Chromatiales > Ectothiorhodospiraceae > Thioalkalivibrio > Thioalkalivibrio sp. XN279. The sequence goes on from NZ_JAANBD010000029.1 coordinate 63,725, forward strand.
ACGCTGATCCTCCTGCGCCACGGCCAGAGCGAGTGGAACCTGAAGAACCTGTTCACCGGCTGGGTGGACGTGGACCTGACCGACCAGGGCCTGGCCGAGGCCAGGGAAGCCGCCCGACTGATCAAGGCCGAGGGCCTCGACTTCGATCTCGCCTTCACCTCCACCCTGAAGCGCGCCATTCGCACGCTGTGGATCGTCATGGACGAGATGGACCGCATGTGGGTGCCGGTGACTCGCGCCTGGGAGCTGAACGAGCGCCACTACGGCGCCCTGCAGGGCCTCGATAAGGCGGAGACGGTAAGGCGCCACGGCGAGGAACAGGTGCTGACCTGGCGCCGCAGCTACGACGTGCCGCCGCCCCCCATGCCCGCAGACGACCCGGGGCACCCGAGCCATGATCCCCGCTACGCCGGCGTCGACCCGGCCCGGCTGCCGGTGGCGGAATCGCTCAAGGACACCCTCGCGCGCGTTCAGCCCTACTGGGAACAGCATATCGCCCCGGCCATCCGGGCCGGCCGGCAGGTCGTCATCGCCGCGCACGGCAACAGCCTGCGCGCGCTGGTGAAAATGCTCGACGGCCTCAGCGAGGAGGAGATCCTCAAGCTCAACATCCCCACCGGCATCCCGCTGGTGTATGAGCTGGACGACGACCTGCGCGCCACCTCCAGGCGCTACCTGGGCGATCCCGAGGCCGCCAAGCGGGCCGCGGAGGCGGTGGCCAACCAGGCCAAGGGCTGAGTCAGTCCTGCTGCCGGCTGAGCGTTTCCTGCGCGCGCTCCCGCCCGAGGGCGATCATTTCCTCGGCGCGATAGAACTCGTAGAACAGGCAGGCGTCGCGCGGCACGTCGATCACCAGGTCGGGCGTGTACGACGCCAGCTTCATGCGCGCGATGGAGTTCTGCATCAGGTCGAGAGACACCGTGACCACATCGAGGATGCCGGGCACCTTGGGGCCGCCTTGCTCCTCCTCCCCCGCGGCATCCGCGGCCGTGGCGCCGCCGTCGCCCGGCGCTGGCTCGCCGTCCTGGTGCATCAGCTCCGTGACCCGCTCGCGCGAGCGCTTCGAGTGGGCGTTGAGGTTGACGGCAATGATCATGTCGGCGTTCTGGTTGAGCGCGGGGGCGATGGGGATCGGGTTGAGCAGCCCGCCGTCCACCAGCACGCGACCCAGGTAGGGGTGCGGCGTAAACACCGTGGGGATGGCGATGGACGCGCGGATGGCGTCGAACAGCGGGCCCTTGTTGAGCCAGATCTCGCGCTGCTCCAGCAGGTCGGTGGCGACGGCCGTGAACCCGATCGGCAGGTCCTCGATGACGTGCTCGCCGACCAGTTCTTTCAGCACGCCCATGAGGCGATCGCCCTTGAACAGGCCCTTCCAGCCGAAGGCCAGGTCCAGCAGGCTGAACATGTCGCGCTTCTCCAGCTTGCGCGCCCACTCCGCGTAGGCCTCGAGCTGGCCGGCGGCATAGATGCCCCCCACCAGCGCGCCCATGGAGCAGCCGGAGATGTAGACGATCTCGTGCCCCAGTTCCTCCAGGTGCTGGATCACGCCGATGTGCGCCAGTCCGCGGGCGCCGCCGCTGCCCAGCACCAGGGCGATGCGCTTGCCCTTGCCGTCCCGCCGCCGCGTGCCCGCATGCCCGGTGGTCGGCGCCTGTTCCACGCTCATGTCCGCGCCGGCCCGAAGCGCGGCGTTTCGCCCGCCATGCCGGCGCGCACCGCCTCCACCTGGTTCGGCCGCCCGATGATCTGCAGCTGCAACTGCTCCTCCAGCCGCAGCGCCTCCGCGGCACTGCAGGCCCAGGCCTCGTTGAACAGTCGTTTCACGCCGCGCACCGCGTCGGGCGAGTGGCCGGCGATGGTCTCCGCGAGGGCCAGCGCCGCGGCCAGTGGATCGTCCGCCAGGCGGGTCACCAGGCCCAGCGCGGCCGCCTCCTCGCCCGGCACGATGCGCCCGGTCCAGGCGAGTTCGAGCGCGACGTCGCGCCGCACCAGGTTGCGCAGCGTCTGGCTCCCCGCCATGTCGGGGATCAGGCCCCAGCGTACCTCCATCACGGAGAGCTTCGCGTCGGGACGGGCGATGCGGATGTCGGCGCCCAGCGCCACCTGCAGCCCGCCGCCGAACACCTCGCCGTGCAGCGCGGCGATCACCGGCACCGGGCAGCGGCGCCAGGCCCAGCCGACCCGCTGCGCCAGGTTGGCCTCCTCGCCCTCGGGCCGGTCGAGCAGCTTGCGCATCTCAGCGGCGCCGCTGGCGAAAGACACCAGGTCCAGCCCGGCACAGAAGCTCTTGCCCTCGCCGGCCAGCACCACGGCGCGCAGCTCGGGATCCGTCGAGAGGGTGCGGGCGGCCTCGTCCAGCGCCTGGAACATGGCGCTGTCCAGGGCGTTGCGCTTCTCCGGCCGCGCCAGGGTGACCACGGCCACGTGGTCGCGGCGCTCGATGTTGACGCGTGTCTCGCTCATTTCTCAGTCCTCTTGCGGCGGGATCACGCCCGCCTCTGCCAGGGCCGCCAGCGCGGCCGCGTCTAAACCTGCCTCCGCGAGCACCGTCCGGGTGTCCGCGCCCGGCCGCCGCGGCGGCGAGGGCCGCTCCGGCGTGCTGCGGCTGAAACGCGGCGCCGGCGCGTTCTGCATCACCCCGCCGACCTCGACGAAGTTGCGCCGCGCAGCGTTGTGCGGGTGCTGCGGCGCTTCCGACAAGCCCAGCACCGGCGTCACGCAGGCGTCGCAATCGGCGAACAGCGCACACCACTCGTCGCGCGTGCGCGTGCGGAACACCTCGGCCAGCTCGCGCTTCAGCGTATCCCAATGCGAACTGTCTATGCGCCCCAAGCGGAAGCCGTGCGGCAGGAAACGTTCCCGGTCCACGCCCATGCGCTCGAGAAACTCGGCGTAGAACTCCGGCTCGATCGGCGCCACGGCGAGAAAGCGCCCGTCGGCGGTCTCGTAGGTGTCATAGAAGTGCGCTGCGCCGCCGAGCAGGTTGGAACCGGTGGCGTCGTCGAACAGGCCCATGGCGCGGAAGCCGCAGAACATGGCCATCATCGAGATGGCGCCGTCGAGCATGGCCGCGTCGACCACCTGGCCGCGGCCGGAACGCGCGCGCTCCAGCAGCGCGCACACCATGCCGAAGGCCAGCAACAGCCCGCCGCCGCCGAAGTCGCCGACGAGGTTCAGCGGCGGCACCGGCTTGCCGCCCTTGACGCCGATGCTGTGCAGGGCGCCGGACAGCGCGATGTAATTCAGGTCGTGGCCGGCGCGCGGCGCCAGCGGCCCGTCCTGGCCCCAGCCCGTCATGCGGCCGTAGACCAGGCGCGGGTTACGTTCCAGGCAGGCCTCCGGCCCGAAGCCAAGCCGCTCCGCCACGCCGGGGCGGAAACCTTCGAACAGCGCGTCAGCCCCGTCCACCAGCTGCAACAGCGCCTCGAGGCCTGCCGGCTGCTTCAGGTCCAGGGCGACGGAGCGCCGGCTGCGCGCCAGCGGGTCCGGGATGGCGGGCGGCGCCGGCATGCGCTCGATGCGGATGACGTCCGCGCCCATGTCCGCCAGCATCATGCCGCAGTAGGGCCCGGCGCCGAGCCCCGCGACCTCGATGATCTTCAGGCCCGCCAGCGGTCCCGCCATCAGCCGCGCTCCGGCCAGGGCACCCCGGCGGCGCAGGCCGCGTCGAACTCGCTCTTCAGGCGCGCGCACAGCTCGGCGGCGCTGGGCACGTCCTGCACGCCGCCCACCCCCTGCCCGGCCGACCAGATGGTCTTCCACGCCTTGGCCTCGTCGCCAAGGTCCTTGAGCTTGCCGCTGCCCAGGCCGCGCTTCAGCAGTTCCACGACGTCGAAGTCGTTGGCCTCGAGGCTCTCGCGCAGGAAATTCGCCGGCACGCCGGAGACCGCGTCCGTGTAGACGATGTCCTTGGCGGCGGCGCGCAGCATCATCTGCTTGTAGGCCTCCGGCGCCAGGCTCTCGCGCGTGGCGATGAAGCGGCTGCCCATCCAGGCCAGGTCCGCGCCCATCACCAGCGCTGCCGCGACCTGGTGGCCTTCATTGATGGCGCCGGCCAGCAGCAGGGTGCCGTCGAAGAACTGGCGGATCTCGCTGGTGAGCGCGAAGGGGCTGGTGGCGCCGGAGTGACCGCCGGCGCCCGCGCACACCGCGATCAATCCGTCCACGCCGGCCTCCGCCGCCTTGTGGGCGTGGCGGATGCTGATCACGTCGTGGAACACCACGCCGCCGTAGCCGTGCACCGCCTTGACGAGGTCCGGCACCGCACCGAGCGAAGTGACGATGAACGGCACCTTGTGCTCCACGCAGGCGGCGAGGTCAGCCTCGAGGCGCGGGTTGGAGCGATGCACGATCAGGTTCACGCCCCACGGCGCGTGGGTCTCGTCCAGCGCGCCGCCGACCTCGTCGAGCCACTCGACGAATTCCGCCGTGCTGCGCCGGTTGAGCGCCGGGAAGGCCGCCGGGATGCCGCCCTTGCAGGTCTCGATGATCAACTCGGGCCCGGAGACCAGGAACATCGGCGCCGCCACCGCCGGCACCGCGATGCGGCTGCGGAAGGACTCAGGCAGAGCCACGGCGCGGATCCAGGCCCATGGAGCGGGCGACGATTTCTTTCATGATCTCGCTGCTGCCGGCATAGATGCGCGACACGCGGGCATTGGCGTACAGTCGGGAGATGGGGTACTCGTCCATGTAGCCGGCGCCGCCGTGCAGCTGCAGGCACTCGTCCGTGACCCAGCCCTCCAGCTCGCTGGTGAACAGCTTGGCCTCGGCCGCCACCTCGGCGCTGAGCTTGCCCTCGTTGTGGTCCATGACGCAGCGATCGACGAAGGCCTGCGCGGCGTCGATCTTCGTGCGCATCTCGGCCAGCTTGAAGCGGGTGTTCTGGAACTCCGCGATCGCCTTGCCGAAGGCGCGGCGCTCCTTGACGTAGTCGATGGTGATACGCAGCGCCGCCTCGGCCGCGGCAACGCAGCCGCAGGCCACGATGAGGCGCTCCTCGGCAAGGAACTGCATCAGGTAATAGAAGCCCTTGCGTGGATCGCCCAGCACGTTGGCCTTCGGCACCTTGACCTGGTCGAAGAACAGCTCCGCCGTGTCCTGCGCCTTGAGGCCCAGCTTCTTCAGGTTGCGGCCGCGGGTGAAACCCTCCATGCCGCGCTCGACCAGGAACAGGCCGATGCCGTGCGGATGGTCGGGCACGGTGCGCGCGGCGACGATGAACAAATCGCCGTTGATGCCGTTGGAGATGTAGATCTTCGAGCCGTTCAGCACCCAGTGATCGTCCTGCTCCACGGCCATGGTGCGGATGCCGGCGACGTCGCTGCCGGCGCCCGGCTCCGTCATGGCGATGCCGAGGATGGTCTCGCCGCTGATGCAGCCCGGCAGGAAACGCTGCTTCTGCTCCTCGCTGCCGAGCTGGCCGATATAGGGCGCGCACAGGCGGCTGTGCAGCGACAGGCCGAAGCCCGCGTCGCCATGGAAGGCGTTTTCCTCGATCAGGATCTGCTCGAAGCGAAAGTCGTGCACGCCCATGCCGCCGTAGGCCTCGTCGGCCCACATCAGGCAATAACCCTGGTCGCCCGCCTTCCGGAACAGCTCGCGGTCGATGATGCCGGCCTCCAGCCAGCGGTCGAGGTGCGGCTGCACCTCGGCCTGCAGGAACTTCGTCACGGAGTCCCGAAAGATCTCGTGGTCTTCCTCGAAAATATTGCGGTGCATAGTCACTTCCCCTTGAACTCCGCCTTGCGCTTGCCGAGGAAGGCGGCCACGCCCTCCTTCGCGTCCTCGCTCTCCACGCACACGTTCTGCAGCTGCGCCTCGTAAGCCACGGCCTCGCTGAAGCTCAGCGTCATGGCAGCGCGCATGGCGAGCTTGGTGCGCGCCAGGGCGAGCGGCGCCCGCTCCGCCAGGCTTTCCGCCCAGGCCAGGCTCTCGGCGTCCAGCTCGCCCGACGGCACCACGCGGTTGGCCAGCCCCAGCTCCAGGCAGCGCGCCGCGGGCACGCGCTCGCTTTCCACGCACAGCTGGTAGGCACGGTGATAACCGAGCGTCCGCGCCAGCAGCCAGGTGGCGCCACCGTCGGGAATGAGCCCGATGGCGGCGAACGGCGAAAGGAAATAAGCGTCCTCCGCCATCATCACCAGGTCGCAGGCGAGCGCGAACGACAGGCCGATGCCGGCCGCCGGGCCGGCGACCGCGGCGATCACCGGCTTCTCCATGCCCGCGATCATGTCCAGCACGGGGCGGAAGTCCGTGTTGAGGAGGTCCTCGACGCGGCGGTCGGTCGGGAAGCCCTGCTTCAGGTCCGCTCCGGCGCTGAACTTGCCCTCTGCCCCGCGCAGCACCACGGCCCGCACCGAGCGGTCCGCGGCCGCGCGCATCAGGGCATCGCGCAGGTCGTGCGCCAGCTGCCGGTTGAAGGCGTTGAGCACTTCCGGGCGGTTCAGCGTGACCAGCGCGACGCGACCGCGCTGTTCGTACCGCACGGTCCCGCCGTCTTCCTCTGCGGCCGACATCAGCGCATCCGCTCGCGGCCGCGCAGCCACTCCGAAGGCCGGTAGTGCTCGCCGAAGTCGTCCGCCATGGCGTCGCAGGCGGCGAGGAAATCAGCCATGCCCACGGTGTCGATGTAACTGGCGGTGCCGCCGGTCCACGGCGGGAAGCCCCAGCCGAAGATGGAGCCGACGTCGGCGTCGGCCGGGTCGGTGACCACGCCTTCCTCCAGGCAGCGCGCCGTCTCCAGCGACTGGATGTACAGCAGGCGCCGCTTCACGGCCTCTACGTCGGGCTGCTCGGCAGCCGGGGGGTAGACCTCGGCGAGGCCGGGCCAGAGATGCTTCTTGCCGCCCTCCGGGTAATCGTAGAAGCCGGCGCCGTAGCGCTTGCCGAGCCGCTTCAGCTCGTCGTGGAACTTCACGATCACGGCGTCCGCCGGATGCTCGCGGTAATCGCCGCCGAGGTCCTTGCGCGTCTGCTTCATGATCTTGTACTGCAGGTCGAGCGTGACCTCGTCCGACACCGCCAGCGGGCCGACCGGCATGCCGGCCATCTTCGCCGCGTTCTCGATCAGCGCCGGCTTCACGCCTTCCGCCAGCATCGCCAGCCCTTCCTTGACGTAAGTGCTGAACACGCGGCTGGTGTAGAAGCCGCGGCTGTCGTTGACCACGATCGGCGTCTTGCGGATCTGCTGCACGTAGTCGAGCGCGCGCGCCACGGCCACGTCGCCGGTCTTGGCGCCGACGATGATCTCGACCAGGGGCATCTTGTCCACCGGCGAGAAGAAGTGGATGCCGATGAATTGGTCGGGCCGCTTCGAGGCCTCGGCCAGGCCCGTGATGGGCAGCGTCGAGGTGTTGGAGGCGAAGATCGAGCCCGCGGGAATGACCGCCTCGGTGGCCTCGGTCACCTTGCGCTTGATGTCGCGGTCCTCGAACACGGCCTCGATGATCAGGTCGCAGCCCTCGAGGTCGGCATAGTCGGTGGTCGGCTTGATGCGCGCCAGCACGGCTTCGGCCTTGTCCGCCGCCATCTTGCCGCGCGACACACGCTTCTCCAGCAGGGCCTTGGAGTAGCCCTTGCCCTTCTCCGCACTCGCCAGCTCCATGTCCAGCAGCACCACGTCCATGCCGGCGAAGGCGGAGACGTAGGCAATGCCCGCACCCATCATGCCCGCGCCGAGGATGCCCAGCTTCTGCACCGGGACCTTGTCGATACCCTTGGGCCGGCGCGCCAGCTTGTCGGCCGCGCCCTTGTCGAGGAACAACGTGCGGATCATGTTGCGCGCCACCGGCCCGGTGAGCAGCTCGGTGAAATACTGCGACTCGATCTCGAGGCCCTTGTCGATGGGGACGATGCTGCCCTCGTAGACGCAGGACAGGATGGCGATCGGCGCCGGGTAATTGCGCTGCGTCTTCTGCGCCACCAGCGCGGTGCCGACCATGAAGGTCTGCGCCGTGCCCGGGCGGCTGGCGCCGGGGCCGCCGGGGAACTTGAAGCCCTTCTTGTCCCAGGGCTGCACCGGGTCGCCTTGCTCCAGGATCCAGGCCCGCGCCTTGGCGATCATGTCCTCCGGCGAGTCCGCCAGCTCCTCGATGAAGCCGGTCTCGTGCGCCTTCACCGGGTCGAGATGCGTGCCCTCGACCATCAGCATGAGCGCCTTCTCGCTGCCGATCATGCGCGGCAGGCGCTGGGTGCCGCCGGCGCCGGGCAGCAGGCCCACCTGCACTTCCGGCAGGCCGATCTTCGCCTTCGGGTTCTTCAGCGCGACGCGGTGGTGGCAGGCCAGGCACAGCTCGAGACCGCCACCCAGCGCGGTGCCGTTGATGGCGGCGACGAGCGGCTTGCCGCAGGTCTCCAGCTTGCGAAACAGCAGGCTGAAGCTGCGCGCGAAACCGTAGATCTCGGCCGGGTCCTGCATGCGCCCGAACACGCCGACCAGGTCCTTGAGGTCGGCGCCGGCGATGAAGCTGTCCTTGCCGGAGGTGATCACCGCGCCCTTGACCTTGTCGTCGGCCACGAGGCCGCCGACCGTCTGCTCCAGTTCCTGCATGAACTCCGGCGTGAGCACGTTCATCGGCCGGCCGGGGATGTCGATGACCAGCAGCGCGACGCCGTCCTGGTCCACGGAATACTTGATGGTCTCAGTCATGATCGACTCCCCTCACTCGCGCTCGAGAATGGTGGCGGTGCCCATGCCGGCGCCGACGCACAGGTTGACCAGCCCGGTGGACAGGTCGCGCCGCTCCATTTCGTCCAGCAGGGTGCCCAGGACCATCGCTCCGGTGGCGCCCAGCGGGTGCCCGAGGGCGATGGCGCCGCCGTTGACGTTGATCTGCTCGTGCGGCACGTCCAGCTGCTGCATGAAGCGCAGCACCACCGAGGCGAAAGCCTCGTTGAGCTCGAACAGGTCGATGTCGCTGCGCTTCATCTTCGCCCGTTCCAGCGCCTTGTGCGCCGAGGGCGCCGGGCCGGTGAGCATGATGGTCGGCTCGCTGCCGACCGAGGCGAAGGCGCGGATGCGCGCACGCGTCGCCAGCCCGAGGTGCTCCGCCATGCGCTTGCTGGCCACCAGCACCGCGGCAGCCCCGTCCACGATGCCGCTGGAGTTGCCGCCGGTGTGGACGTGGTGGATGCGCTCCACGTCGGGATAGCGCTGGATGGCGACGGCGTCGAAGCCGGCCTGCTGGCCCGGGATCTCGAAGGCCGCCTTGAGCCCGGCCAGGCCCTCGAGCGTCGTGTCGGGGCGCATGTGCTCGTCGTGGTCCAGCACCACCTGCCCGAGGCGATCGCGCACCGGCATGATCGACTGGGCGAAGCGGCCTGCCTGCCACGCCTCTGCGGCGCGCCGCTGGCTTTCCAGCGCGTAGGCGTCGCAGTCTTCGCGGCTGATGCCATAGCGCGTGGCGATGAGGTCCGCGCTGATGCCCTGCGGCACGAAGTAGGTGTTCCAGGCCACCTGCGGGTCGGTGGCCATGGCGCCGCCGTCGGAGCCCATCGGAATGCGCGACATCGATTCCACGCCGCCGGCCACCACCAGGTCGGCCTGGCCGGACATCACCAGTGCGGCGGCGGTGTTCACGGCTTCCAGCCCCGAGGCGCAGAAGCGGTTGATCTGTTTGCCCGGCACGCCCTCGTCGAAACCCGCGTTCAGCGCCGCCACGCGGGCGATGTCTGCGCCCTGCTCGCCGACCGGGGCCACGCAGCCGATGATGACGTCCTCGATGAGCGCCGTGTCCAGCTGGTTGCGGTCGCGCAGCGACTGCAGCACCTGGGTGAGCAGCTGCATGGGCGTGATGCCATGGAGGGCGCCGTTGGGCTTGCCGCGGCCGCGCGGCGTGCGCACGTGGTCGAGAATGTATGCGTCTGTCATGACTCGCTGTCCCGTGTGTGGTGAGCGCCGGCGCACGCGACCTGGGGATCGCGCCGCAGGCGACTGGGGCGATGGGCTGAACCGCAGACCCTTGCGAGTCATACGGCCGTTTGACTCGCCCATTATAGACATGCGCGGAGCGCAGCAGCAGGCCCCCGGCGCGTGTTACAAGGATGTTGCGGCGGCCTGCGGGCGCAGGTACCTTTGACGGGTTTAGCAGGAGAATCCATTGCGCATCGGCGTGTTCGACTCAGGGCTTGGCGGCGTGTCCGTGTTGCGGGAGATTCGGCGTGAAATGCCGGATGCCTCCCTGCACTACGTGTCGGATTCGGCCTGGGTGCCCTACGGTCCGCGCGGCGACGATTTCATCCAGGTCCGCTCGCGCGCCCTGGCGCGCTTCCTGGTCGAGCACGGCGCCGACGTCGTGGTGGTGGCCTGCAACACCGCCACCGCGGCGGCCGTGCCGCTGCTGCGCGAGACGCTGGGCTTGCCCATCGTCGGCATGGAGCCTGCGGTCAAGCCGGCCACCGCTGCCACGCGCAACGGCAAGGTTGGCGTGCTCGCCACCGTGGGCACGCTGCAGAGCGCTCGTTTCGCCGCCCTGCTGGACCAGTTCGGCAGCGACATCGAGGTGCTGACGCGGGCCTGCCCGGGGCTGGTGGAGCAGGTCGAAGCGGGCGACCTCGACGGCGCGCGCACACGGGCGCTGGTCGAGCAATACACCGCACCGCTGCTGCGCGCAGGCGTGGACACGCTGGTGCTGGGGTGCACCCACTTCGTCTTCCTGCGCCCGGTCATCGAGGAGATCGCCGGCAGCGGCATCGAGATCATCGACACCGGCGCCGCCGTCGCCCGGCGCGTGCGCCAGGTGGCGGAGTCCCTGGGCTCGACCTTCGCCCGCGCCAGCGGCGTGGAGTTCTGGACCAGCGGTGATCCGGCCGTGCTGTCGGCACCGCTCAACAAGCTGTGGGGCGAACGGGTGGTGCTCAGCGCCCTGCCCGGCGAGTATGCCGGGCGCAGCGCCTGAGGCGTAGCCTCAGCGCTTCCTGGTGAGCGAGCCCAGGATCCCGCGCAACAGCGACTGGCCGATGCTGCGGCCAAGCTGGCTGCTCATGCTGCGCACCGCGCTCTTCGTCGCCGCCTCGACATACCCCTGCCGGTTGCTGGCGCGCGGGCGGCGCGCTTTCTCTGCTCGCGCCGCCTCCTCCGCCGCGGCGCGCTCGGCCGCGGCCCGCGCCTCCTCTGCGGCCGCCTGCGCGGCGCGCGCCGACAGGATCTCGTACGCCGACTCGCGGTTCACAGCCTGGTCGTAGGTGCCGCCGACCGGGCTGCGGCCGCGCACCGTGGCGCGCTCCTCATCGCTGATCGGGCCGATGCGCGAACAGGGCGGCCGCATCAGGCAGCGCTGCACCACGCCGGGCACGCCCTTGGCTTCCAGCGTCGAGACCAGCGCCTCGCCCACGCCGAGCTCGGTGATCGCGGTCTCCGTGTCCAGCTCGGGGTTCTGGCGAAACGTCGTCGCCGCGGCGCGCACCGCTTTCTGGTCGCGCGGCGTGAAGGCGCGCAGGGCATGCTGGACCCGGTTGCCGAGCTGGCCCAGCACCGGGTCGGGCAGGTCCAGCGGGCTCTGCGTCACGAACCAGACGCCCACGCCCTTGGAGCGCACCAGCCGCACCACCTGCTCGACCTTGCTCACCAGCGCCGGGGGGGCGTTGTCGAACAGCAGATGCGCCTCGTCGAAGAAGAACACCAGCTTCGGCACCGGCGGATCACCGACCTCGGGCAGCTGCTCGAACAACTCGGCCAGCAGCCACAACAGGCAGGTGGCGTACACGCGCGGAGAATGGAACAGCGCGCGCGCATCCAGCACATTGATGATGCCGCGCCCCGACAGGTCGGTGCGCATCAGGTCGGCCAGCTTGAGCGCCGGCTCGCCGAAGAAGCTGTCGCCGCCCTGTGACTCCAGCGCCAGCAGGCGCCGCTGGATGGCGCCGATGGACGCGCGCGTGATGCGGCCATAGCGCGTCGAAATCTCGCGCTCATTGTCGGCGGCATACTGCAGCAGCGCGCGCAGGTCGGGGATGTCGAGCAAGAGCAGGCCGTCCTCGTCCGCGAGGCGGAACACCACGTGCAGCACGCCCTCCTGGGTCTCGTTGAGCTCGAGCAGCCGCGCCAGCAGCATCGGCCCCATCTCCGACACGGTGGTGCGCAGCTGGTGCCCGCCCTGGCCGAACACGTCCCAGAACACGACCGGCGACGGCGCCAGCACCGGGGGCGGCATGCCGATGGTGGCGACGCGCTCGTCGATCTTGGGATGCGGCTTGCCCGCCTGGGACAGCCCGGCCAGGTCGCCCTTCACGTCCGCCAGGAACACCGGCGCGCCGCGCGCCGAAAAGGCCTCGGCGAGGACCTGGAGAGAGACCGTCTTGCCGGTGCCCGTGGCGCCCGCGATCAGGCCGTGGCGGTTGGCGTATTTCGGGTCCAGCGTCACATGCCCGGCCGGGCCGCCGCCAAGGAGAATCATGTCGTCAGTCACCTTGCTGCCTCCATCCGATCAGTCAGTCACTTCGTCCAGGCGCGCGGCCCCGAGGGCGCCCGCCAGGCAGACCAGGCCGAGCACGCCGATGGTTGCGGCCGTGCCCACGACCTCGGCCACCAGGCCGAACACGCCGCCCGCCAGCAGCACCACGCCGATGGCGGTGTTGCTGACCGCCACGTAGGTGGCGCGCGTCTCGGCCGTGGCCATGTCGACCAGGTAGGTCTTGCGCCCGATACGCACCCCGGCGTGGGCGATGCCGATGAGAAAAAACGCCGCCACCAGCACGAATTCGCCCGCTAATAACGGTGCGCCGGCCAGCTGCCAGGCCGCAACCCCGAGGCTGAGGAGCCCCGCGCCCGTGGCCGCGAGCCGCAATACCTCGCGACTGGAACGGTCCGACATGCGCCCCCAGAAACCCGAGCTGACGGTGGAGGCCACGCCGGCCGCCACCAGCAGCGCGCCCAGCCCGCCGATGCCGGCATCGGACACCTCGCGCGCCAGGGCGGCATAGAACGGCACCAGCAGCGCAGTGGAGACCAGCAGGGCCCGGGTGATGACGAAACGCCGGAACGGACGGTCGCTGACCAGGATCGACAGGCTGGCTACGGCTTCGCGCCCCGCATTGCCGCCGCCGGAGGTCGCGCCCGGCTGCTCCCTCAGGCCGGAGTACAGCCCCGCGCCGAGCAGCCACAGCCCGCCGGCCAGCAGCAACAGCCCGACCAGGCCCGTGGCATCGTCCGGCGCGCCGCCGCGCCACTGCAGCCACGCGCCGGCGGCAATGGTCGCCAGTCCGGACAGCGCGGTGGCGTAGCCGGTGAGCGTGCCCCGCCGGGTCTTGGAAACGGTCTTGCCCATCACGTCCTTGGCGGCCACCGAGCTGACGCCGCGCGCCAGGCTGAAGACCACCAGCAGCCCCAGCACCGCCCACCCCGCCGCGGCCCCCTCGAGCCATACCGCCACCAGCGCCATGAGCATCACGCACGCCGCCTGGACGATGCTGCCGCCGATCCAGAACCACTTGCGCACCGCACGGGCACGAATCGCCGCGGCAACGAACAGCTGCGGCAACAGCGACAGCGACTCGCGCACCGGCACCAGCAGGCCGATGAAAAACGCCGGCGCACCCGCCGCAGCGAGGAGCCAGGGCAGCACCAGCTTGGCACTCGCCAGCTCGTCGCCGATCTTGGTGCACACATTGGCGCCGAGCTGCAGGAAGAAATTTGCCGGCTGGTCGTTGCAGGCGGCGTCCGGGATGTCCTTGCAGACACGCGCATCCTCGTCGCCGGTGACGAGATCGTAGAGCGAGCCGACCATGTCGGCTCGCCTCATGCGTCCGCCTCGCGCAGGTAACGCGCCCCGGCGCGCATGAGCTCGGTGAAGCCGGCGGCGTCGCCCGCAGCGACGGCCCGCTCGACCTGCGCGGCGGCGGCCGCCAGCGCGGCCACCGGCTCGGTGCCGTGCGGGTTGAGCGACTGGATCTCGAAGTACAGCTCCGGGTTCTCGGCCGCCACCCGCGCAGCCACCGCGAGCTGGGCGCCGAAGGTGGTGCTGGCGAACCCGGCCAGCTCGTGGATCGGCCGGCCGCTGCGCGCCAGCGCAGTGAAGAAAGCGATGTTGGCTGCATGCGACAGACCCAGCACCCAGGCGACAAGGCGGTCGTGCTGCTCCAGCGACATCTCCGCCAGCCCCGCGGAGGTCTGCTCGAACAGGGCGCGCGCCTGGGCCAGGGCCTGCGGCGCACCGATATCGACCAGGATGACGTGCCTGCCGGCCAGCAGGCGCACGTCGGGACCGAACATGGGGTGAATGGAAGCGACGGCGACACCCGCTTCCCGCAGCGCCTCCAGCGAGGCGGCCACCGGGGCCTTGATGGACCCGATCTCCACCACCAGCCCGGCGGGCTGCAGGGTCACCAGCTCGTCGAGGATCGCCGCGGTCGCGGCCAGCGGCGCCGCCACGATCACCAGCTCGGCGCGGCGGGCCGGCTCGCGCCAGTCGGCGTGCCATGGCAGCCCGGGCACGGCGCCGGCCGGGTCCGCCACGCTCACGTCCCAGCCCTGGGTGGCGAGGAAGCCGGTGAACCAGCGGCCCATGCGCCCGGCGCCGCCGATCACCAGTGCGCTGCGACCCGCACCCGTGCCCAGGGCCTCGAGACGGTCGCGCTCCTGGCTGGTGAGCGACGCCTCGATCATGGCGCCGACCAGGCGCTCGCCGAGGTCAGGGTCGAGACCGCGGCTCGCGGCGCGCGCCCGCGCCTGCTGGCGCACTTCGTGCTCGCGCGTGAAGTCGCGCGTCGGCTGGCGGTGCTGGCGCTTGAGCCGTCCGATCTCGGCGACGATCTGCTGCCGGCGTGCCGCCATGTCCACCAGCTCGCCGTCGATGGCGTCCAGTTCCGCCCTCAGGCGGGCCAGCGTGGCCTGCGGTTCCTCCAATGCCAGTGCCCTCCGGATATCGTGGTTGGCCAGCATAGCCCAGCACACCCGCATCGGGCATTATCTGGCCGTTATGCATTTGCTCGACCGCATCGGCATGGCTGCACGCATCGTGCGCTGGCGCCTCACCTGGGAGAGGCGGGACCTGGACTATCGTCCGCCGGGTGCGCTGGATGCACGCTTCATGACGGCGCGCGAAGCTGCGGCCTTGATCCCGGACGGCGCCTGCTGCCTGTCCACGGGCATGGCGGGCAATGCGCGCTGCTCCACCTTGCTGTGGGCGATCCGCGAACGCTTCGAGCAGGAAGGCCATCCGCGCGAGCTCACCTGGATGGCCGTGGGCGGCCAGGGCGGCCGCGGGCGCGCCCCCGGCACGGTCGAGGAACTGGGGCAGCCGGGCCTGGTGACGCGTTTCATTTCCGGCCACGTCGAAACGACCAAGTCGATGCTGGCGCTGGCCGACGCCGGCCAGCTCGAGATGCATGTCCTTCCGCAAGGGGAGATGTGCTTCGCTCTCGAAGCCCAGGGCGAGGGCGGCGACGCGGTGCTGAGCCGCACCGGCGTGGGCACCGTGCTGGACCCGCGCTGCGGTCGCGGCTCACCCGTGACGCCCGACGCGGGGCTGCAGCTCATCGAGGCCGCGGGCGAGATGCTGCGCTACCGGCTGCCGCGGCTCGATGTCGCGGTGATTGCCGCACCCTGGGCGGACGCCCGGGGCAACCTCTATTTCCGCGACGCCGCGACCATCACGGAAATCCGCGAGGCGGCACGCGCGGCCCGCGCCAATGGCGGGCGCGTGCTGGCCTCCGTGGCAGGG
The DNA here is from genome assembly GCF_011089885.1 of Thioalkalivibrio sp. XN279. NCBI lineage: Bacteria > Pseudomonadati > Pseudomonadota > Gammaproteobacteria > Chromatiales > Ectothiorhodospiraceae > Thioalkalivibrio > Thioalkalivibrio sp. XN279. The sequence goes on from NZ_JAANBD010000029.1 coordinate 79,387, forward strand.
GTGATTCCGGCCGACCCGGAGCGCATCAGCCTGCCCGCCGCGCTGGTGGACGCCATTGCCGTCAACCCGCTGCAGGAACAGACCATCCTCTCGCCACAACGCGACTGCTGGCGGCTGTTCACGCCGGGCGGCGACGGCGACGACGCGGCCGCGATCGAGAAACTGCGCTTCATCAACCGCTTTCTCCGGCTGACCCCGGTGCGCGGCCCGGTCGAGTGCGCCCTCGCCCGGCTCGGCGCCCACGTGTTCGCCCGCACGGCCGCGCCGCCGGCCACGGTCAACATAGGAGTCGGCTTCGGCGAAGAAGTCTGCCGCGAGCTGTACCAGAGCCCGCTGCGTCCGGACCTGACCTTTACCACCGAGACCGGCGTCTACGGCGGCCTCCCCGCCCCGGGCATCTACTTCGGCGCTGCGGTGCACCCGGAACGCATGGAGAGCTCGGCCTGGATGTTCCGGCACTACCAGGAGCACCTCGACGTCACCGTGCTGGGCTTCCTCGAGGTCGACGCCACGGGCAACGTCAATGTCTCACGGCGCGGGCCGCGCTTTGCCGACTACGTCGGCCCGGGCGGGCTGCCGAGCATCACGGCCAGCGCACGCACCTGCATTTTCGTCGGCACCTTCATGCAGGGCGCAAAATGGCGCATCGAGAACGAGCGCATGGTGCTGGAGGCGCCCGGCAAGGCGAAGCTGGTCGACACGGTCTCCGAAGTGACGTTCAACGGCCGCGAAGCGCTGCAGGCGGGCAAGCAGGTCTGGTATGTCACCACGGTCGGCGCCTTCCGCCTCACGGACGGCGGGCTGGTACTGGAGATGGTGATGCCCGGACTCGATATCGAGCGGGACATCCGGCCCCACTGCGGGCTGCGTTTCGCCCTGCCGGACGGAGGTCCCGCGACCGCGCCGGCCGCCGTGCTGCGGGATGCTGGCTACGTCCTCGCCTGGGGCGAGGGAATTCGAGCTTGAGGGGGTCTGCATGAACGGCGGGGCGAGAATTGCCAGGGTGCTGCACGAGCGCGGCGTGAGCGAGATCTTCACGCTCTGCGGCGGACACATTTCTCCCATCCTCGTGGAAGCCAAGCGCATCGGCATCCGCATCACCGACGTGCGCGACGAGGCCACGGCGGTGTTCGCGGCGGACGCACATGCGCGGCTCACCGGGATTCCCGGCGTGGCCGCCGTCACCGCCGGACCCGGGCTGACCAACACCATCACGCCGCTGAAGAACGCCCAGCTGGCGCAATCGCCGGTGCTGGTGCTCGGCGGCGCCACCGCCACGGCGTTGAAGAAGCGCGGCGCCCTGCAGGACATCGACCAGATGCCGCTGATGGCGCCGCACGTGAAGTACGCGCGTGCCGTGCGACGCGTGCGCGATCTCGCACCGGCCGTGGTCGAGGCACTGGAAGCGGCGGCCGCGGGCGTGCCCGGCCCGACCTTCGTCGAGTGCCCGGTCGATCTCCTCTACGACGAGGAGATCATTCGCGGCTGGTACGCCGACAGCATGCCGCGCGGCAACGGCCTCGCCGACAAGGCGATCCGCGCCTACCTCGGCTGGCATACGGATCGCCTGTTCTCCGGCGGCGACAAGATGCCGCGCCCGGCCGAGTTGCCGGAACCCGTGATGCCCCGGCCGGAAAGCATGCGCGACATAGCGGCGCGCGTGGCCAGGGCGGAGCGGCCCGTGATGGTGTGCGGCAGCCAGGCCATGAACCGCCCGCAGGAGGCGGAACAGGTGCGTGCCGCCATCGAGCAGCTCGGCATCCCGGTGTACCTCTCCGGCATGGCACGCGGCCTGCTGGGCAAGGAACACCCGCTGCTGTTCCGGCATCGCCGCCGCGACGCCATCAAGGGCGCCGACCTGGTGATCCTGGCCGGCGTGCCATGCGACTTCAGGCTGGACTACGGCAAGCAGATCCGCCGCAGCGCGCGGCTGGTCTCGTTCAACCTCAGCCGGCGCGACCTGCGCCTGAATCGCAAGCCTGACGACGGCCTGCTGGCCGACCCCGGCATCTGCCTGCGCCAACTGGCGGAAGCGATGGACGGGCCCGCGCCGCCGCGCGCGGCCTGGCTGGCCGAGCTGGGCGAGCGTGACGCCGCACGCGAGGCCGATATCGACGCCAAGGCCGCGGTCTCGGGCGCGGGCGTGAACCCCCTGCGGCTGTGCCGCGAGATCGATGCCGTGCTGCCCGACGACAGCGTGCTGGTGGCCGACGGCGGCGACTTCGTCGGCACCGCCTCCTACACCGTGCGCCCGCGCGGCCCGCTGCGCTGGCTGGACCCGGGCGCCTTCGGCACGCTCGGCGTCGGTGGCGGCTTCGCCATCGGCGCGGCGCGCGCGCGTCCCGGCAGCGAGATCTGGATCCTCTATGGCGACGGCTCGCTGGGCTACAGCCTGATCGAGTTCGACAGCTATGTGCGTCACGGCATGGCGCCCATCGCCATCATCGGCAACGATGCCTGCTGGGCGCAGATCGCGCGCGAACAGGTGAAGATGCTCCAGGACGACGTGGGCGTGCGCCTCGCGCGCACCGACTACCACCGCGCCGCTGAGGGGCTGGGCGGCGCGGGCCTGGTGATCACCCGCGACGAGGACGTGGCGCCGACGCTGGCGCGGGCGCGCGAGCTCGCGGCTGCAGGGACGCCGGTGCTGGTGAACGTGCACCTCGCCGAGACGGACTTCCGCGAAGGCTCCCTGTCGATCTAGTGGACCGCGGCGGCGGCCCGTCATGGGCTCCCCTCGCTTAGAAGTCTTTATGCGCTCGGTGAGCCCATGACGACCCGCCCCGCTGCTACGTCGGTGATGGTGGCGCCCGATGAGTCCATGACGGCCCGCTGCCGCGTAGATGCCGTTGGCGCCCGATCAGCCCGTGATTGACCGCCTCCGTTGCCGCGTCGGTGACAGCGACGACCTGCGGCGTATGAACCTGCTGGGAGGCAGCGGCCGGAACATGCCAGGGTCACACGAGCGCATAAAGATTTCTAAGCGAGTGGGACCCTGGCATGGTCCGGCCGCGGACTCAGCGCGGCGGAACCCCGTCATGGTCCGGCCGCGGACCCAGCGCGACGGAAAGCTGTCAGGGGATCCCGGGCAGGTCGCTCAGCAACTCGCGGAACGCCGCGAACTCGGGTCCGATCTCGACGAAGTGCCGCGGCCGCGCCATCAGCTCGGCCAGCGCGGGGGGCATCGGCACCTCGGCGCCGACCAGCGGTTCCACCACGTCCTCGAACTTCGCCGGGTGCGCGGTCGCCACCACGACCCACGGTCGCTGTGCGGCCTCCGCCGGGAGCAATTCCCAGGCCCGGACCGCTGTCGCCGTGTGCGGGCACCAGGTGCGCCCGTAGCGGCCGGGACCGGTGCGGATCGCGGCGCGGATCTCTGCGTCGCTCACGCGCACCGCGCTGGCCTCGCCCCGCGCCGCCTCGGGCGAGCCGGCCATGTGCAGCAGCCGTTCCATGTTGCTGGGGTTACCCACGTCCATGGCGGTCGCCAGCGTCTGCACGGTGGCGCGGGGCGCCCACTCGCCGCCGGCGAAAAAATCGCCCACGGTCTCGTTGGCGTTGGTGGCGAGCACGACCGGGCCGATCGGCAGGCCGCAACGCCGCGCCCACAGGCAGGCGAGCGAGTTGCCCAGGTTGCCGCTCGGGATGATGAAACCGGGCGCCGTGCCCGTCTCGCGCCACACCGTGAGTCCCGCCCAGGCGTAATAGGCCGCCTGCGGCAGCAGGCGGCCGATGCTGATGCTGTTGGCCGAGGTCAGCCCCGCACGCGCCCGCAGGGCTGTATCGCCGAAAGCCTCTTTCACCATGCGCTGGCAATCGTCGAAGTCCCCGTCCACGCGCAGGCTGAGCACGTTCTCACCCCAGCAGGTGAGCTGCGCCTCCTGGCGGTCGGAGACGCGGCCGCGAGGATAGAGTAGGACCACGCGGAATCCGGGTCTGCCGCTGAAGGCGGCGGCCACGGCGCCGCCGGTGTCCCCCGAGGTGGCCACCAGCACGGTGCGCGGCCGGTCCCCGGCGAGACGGGCCAGGCAGGCGGCGAGGAAACGCGCGCCGACGTCCTTGAAGGCTGCGGTGGGGCCGTGAAACAGCTCCAGCACGCGGAAACCGCCCGCCTCGGTCAGCGGCACCGGGAAATCCAGGGCCTCGGCGCACACCGCATCCAGCTCTGTCGCCAGGGCGTCGCCGGCCACGAACGGCGCCAGCAGGCGGGGCGCCGTGTCGGCGAGATGAGCACCGGGCGGGAAACGATCGGGCGGCAGCAAGGGGAACTGCTCCGGCACGTACAGGCCGCCGTCCGGCGCCAGCCCGGCGAGCATGGCGGCGCCGGCCCCCACGGGCGGCGCCACGCCGCGCGTGCTGAGGTATTGCATCAGACGTCGGCGCCCAGGTAAGCCGACAGGCGCAACAGGTCGGCGAACACGCCGGCGGCCGTGACTGCCGGCCCGGCGCCCGGGCCCTGCACCACCAGCGGGTTGTCGCGGTAACGGCGCGTGACGAACTGGATGATGTTGTCGGTCAGCCTGGCATGCGCAAAGGCATGGTCGGCGGGGAATTCCTCCAGCCCGACCGAGGCGCGACCGCTCGCCCCGTCTAGCCGCGCCACGTGGCGCAGCACGTGGCCACGCTCGCGCGCAGCCTCAAGGCGCGCCAGCATTTCACCGTCCCAGCCTGCGTAGCGATCGAGGAACTCGTCGATGCTGGCGCCCTCCAGCTCCGTGGGCACCAGGCTCTCGACCGCGACCTGCTGCAGCTCGATTTCCAGGCCCATCTCGCGCGCCAGGATGACCAGCTTGCGGGCCACGTCCTTGCCGGACAGGTCATCACGCGGATCGGGCTCGGTGAAGCCCAGCTCGCGCGCTTCGCGCACGATGGCGGAGAACGGGCGACTGCCGTCGTAACCGTTGAACAGGAAAGCCAGCGTGCCCGAGAGGATGCCCTCGATGGCGATGATCTCGTCGCCCGTCTGGCGCAGGTCGCGCAGGGTCTGGATGATCGGCAGGCCGGCGCCCACCGTGGTTTCGCCGAGGTAGCGCACCCCGGCGGCGCGGCGTGTTTCCTGCAGGCGGCGCCAGTCGTCCAGCGGGCCCGACGCAGCCAGCTTGCTCGGCGTGATGACATGGATGCCCTGCGCCAGCCAGTCGGCGTAGCGCGCAGCGACCGCGGGATGGCCGCTGCAGTCGATGATCACCGCGTGCGGCAGGTGCTCGGCCTGGACGTGGCGCGTGAAGGCGTCGAGATCGGTGTCGACGCCGGCGGCCAGGGCATCGCGCCATGCCCCGAGGGCCACGGCGCGCGGCGCCAGCACCATGCGGGTGGAGCCGGCGATGGCGCGCACGCGCAAGTCGAGACGGGACTCGGACGCAAGCCGCGGAATCTCTCCCGCCAGCTGGTCGAGCAGGTGGGTGCCGACCCCGCCCGGCCCGACCACGCCGATGGAAACCGCCTGCGGCGAAAGATAGAAGGCGGCGTGGACCGCGCGCAGCGCGCGATCGGCGTCCTCGCTCGGGATCACCGCCGAGATGTTGCGCTCGGAAGCCCCCTGGGCGATGGCGCGCACGTTGACGCCGCTGCGTCCCAGCGCGCCGAACAGCTTGGCCGCTACGCCGGGCAGGCCCCGCATGCCCTCGCCCACCACGGCCAGGATGCTGCATTCGTGCACCAGTTCGACGCCCTCGACCTGGCCGGCGCGCATTTCGGCGGCGAAGGCCTGGGCCACGGCGGCGCGCGCGCGCAATGCATCGGCGCGCGGCACCGCGCAGCAGATCGAGTGTTCGGAACTGCCCTGGGAGATCAGCACCACAGAGATGCCGGCGTTGCGCAGTGCCTCGAACAGCCGGCTGGCGGTGCCGGGCACTCCGATCAGCCCGGCGCCCTCCAGGTTCAGCAGCGCCATGCCCTCGATGGTGGTCACGCCCTTGACGCCGCCGCCCTCGCCGACCTCGCCGATGCGCGTCCCCACGGCCTCGGGCCGGGCCGTGTTACGGATCCACACCGGGATGGCGCGCGCGACCAGCGGCGCCATGGTGCGGGGATGCAGCACCTTGGCGCCGAAATACGCCAGCTCCATGGCCTCGTGCCAGGACAGCTCGGGGATCACGGCGACATCGGGAATGCGGCGCGGGTCGCCGCTCATCACGCCGTCGACGTCGGTCCAGATGATCACCTCGTCGGCGTCCAGCAGGGCCGCAAATATCGACGCCGTGAAGTCGCTGCCGTTGCGTCCCAGCGTGGTCGGCGCACCGTGGGGGTCGCGCGCGATGTAACCGGTGATCACGCGCACCGCGGGCGGATCCGTCCAGCTGGCGGCAAAACGCTCCCGCGTCGGCTCCCAGGACACCGTCGGTCCCAGCTCGCTGTCCACCACGACCAGGGCATCGCGCGCGTCGAACCAGTCTGCATCGACGCCGCGCCGCCGCAGCTCCGCCGCCAGCAGTCGTGCCGACCACAGCTCGCCATGGCCCGCCACCAGCGCGTAGACCTCCGCGGGCGCCCGGCCGATGAGTGCCGTGGCCTTGAGCACGTCGTGCAGGTCGGACTGCTCGCGCGCCAGCGCCTGCAGCCATTCGGCCCGCGCCGCGCCCTCGAGCAGGCCCGTGGCGAGCTCGCGGCAGCGTGCGGCGACGGCCTCGAGCCCGGCAGGCCAGTCGCCGCCTTGTTCCGCCGTGTGCACCAGTGCGTGCAGGGCATCGGTGACGCCGGCAGGCGCGGAGACGACGGCCGCCAAGGGCCCGCCTTGCGCCCCGGCCAGGATGCCCGCCACACGGCGGAACTCGTCGACGCCGGCGAGGCTGGTGCCGCCGAACTTGTGAACCGTGCTGACCTTCTCGTTCATGATGGCGTCGAGCCTACGACAGGCGGTGTTGCGCCGCAACGCGGGCGGGGGTTGCCAGCCCGGTGCCGAGCGCGGACGATGGCCGCCGTGCAACCCGCAACCGACATCGACGTCGCCATCCTGCATGCCTGGGACCTCGTCCCCGGCTCACTGCGGCCGCTCGGGACCGGGCTGATCAACCGGACCTTCTGCGCGCAGCGGCAGGACGGCAGCCGCTGGGTGCTGCAGCAATTGAACCCGATGTTCCCGCCCGAGGTGCACGAAGACATCGAGGCCGTCACCGCCCACCTGGCCGCGCGCGGCATGCCCACGCCGCGACTGCTGCGCACGCGCGACGGGCGGCTCTGCATCCCGGCCGCCGGGGGCGCCTGGCGGGTCATGAATTTCATGCCGGGCCGGGTGGTGGACGCAATCGAGTCGCCGGCTCAAGCCGGCGCGGCCGGCCGGCTCCTGGCACGCTTTCATCGTGCCCTCGACGACCTGGCCTACGAGTTCCGCCACCAGCGGCCGCCGGTGCACGAGCCGGCACGGCACTTTGCGGCGCTCGAGTCCGCGCTGGCGACGCACCCGGCACACCGCCTGCGGCCTGCGGCCGGCAAGTTGGCCGCGCAGATCTTCGCGGCTGCGGCGGCGTTGCCGCGGCTGTCCGACACGCCGCCGCGCATCGTCCACGGCGACCCCAAGATCAGCAACCTCGTGTTCAGCGCCGGCGACGGGGAAGGCCTGTGCCTGGTCGACCTGGACACGCTCGGGCGCATGGCCCTGCCCTTCGAGCTGGGGGACGCCATGCGCTCATGGTGCAGCGTGAGCTCCGAAGACGACCCGGGCGGCCGCTTCTGCGCCCGGCGTTTCGGCGCCGCGGTTGCCGGCTACGCCGCGGAGGCCCGCGGCTGGTGGACAGCCGAGGAGCAGGGCAGCGTGCTGGCGGCCACCGCCATCATCCAGCTGGAACTGGCGGCGCGCTTTTGCGCGGACGCCCTGAACGAATCCTATTTCGGCTGGAACGCCTTGTTGTTCGCCTCCCGTGGCGACCACAACCTGGCGCGCGCGCAGGGCCAGCTGGCGCTGCACGGCTCGCTCCTCGCCCAGCGCGACGTGCTGGCGGAGGCGCTGGAGCGGGTGAAAAACCCCGCGTAGCCTGCCGCAGCACCGCCGGCAGAGTTGCGGCAACTCCCGATTGCCGGATCGGGTGGCCCTCCCCAAAGTAGAGTTCCAAGCCAGGGGCGTCGGAGGTGCCGTCCAGTGATCAAGCAACCGCCAGAGCCCGGTATCGCGGACACGAACAGCGTCATCAACCGTCTCGCCGCGCGTCCCGCGCGCATCCCGAGCAAGGTGGTGCTCGGCGGGGACAGCGAAGTCGTCATCGTCCACGGCAAGGACGAGTACCTGCTGCGTATCACCAGCGATAACAAGCTCGCCCTGAGTCGCTGACCGTCATTCCTTGACCGTCATGCGCTGAACGGCAGTCGCCCGGCCGGCTCGCGTTGGGCCAGCAGCTGGGCCAGCGCCCGCCCGTCGATGTTGCCTTCGCGCCAGAACTGCAGGCGCATGCCCGCGGCGAATTCCAACGCCTCGTTCGAGCGTGCCCGGTGGGGGCTGTCCCCCGGTGGCGGACTGTCCCCGGCAGCGGGCTCGTCGGCGCCGAAGCGCTGTGCCTTGCACCGCGCCTCCGCTCCGGTGCGCTCCAGCACCACCTGCACCAGCAGCATGCCGCCGGGCGCCAGCAGGTGGCGCGCCTGGGCCATGACCGCCGGGGAATAGAAGTCGATGCAGGTGACGAGGTCGAAACCGGGCTCGAGCGCCGGCAGCCCATGATCGAGATCGGCTTCGATGCCGTGGACGCGCACGCCGACGCCCGCCGCCTCCGCCTGCGCGCGCAGCTTGGCGAGCCCGCTGGGGGAAATGTCCACTGCCGTCACATCGAGGCCGCGCTGCGCCAGCCACACGGCCAGCTGGCCCTCGCCGCAGGCGATGTCCAGCGCGCGGCCGCTCCAGGGCAGGACCGGCTCGAGCTCGCGCACGAGCGGCTTCACGCGCTCCCCCATCACCAGGCCCTCGCGGCCGTAGCGCGCCTCCCAGCGCTCGCGATCGCTCGTGCTCATGCCGCGCTCATGCCGTCGCGCCCAGGATCGCGGCATGGTGCCGCAGGTGATCTTCGATGAAGGAGGCGATGAAGAAATAGCCGTGGTCGTAGCCGGCGTGACGGCGCAGCTCCAGCGCCTGCCCGGCCTTGTGGCAGGCCGCCTCCAGGGCTTCGGGGTACAGCTGCTCGGCGAGGAACTGGTCCTCCAGGCCCTGGTCGACCAGGATCGACGCCCTGCCCTCGCGTCCGCCGCCGTTCGCGAGCAGCTGCGTCGCATCCCATGCCGCCCAGGCCTCCGGATCGGGCCCGAGGTAGGCGGTGAAGGCCTTCTGGCCCCAGGGGCAGCGGCTCGGCGCGGAGATCGGCGCGAAGGCCGAGATCGAGGCGTAGGTGTCCGGGTGGCGCAGCCCGAGCACCAGCGCACCGTGCCCGCCCATGGAGTGGCCGCAGATGCCCTGCCGCGCCATGTCGGCAGGGAAATGCTCGGCGATGACCCGCGGCAGCTCGGTGATGACGTACTCGTGCATGCGGTAGTGCGATGCCCAGGGCGCCACGGTGGCGTCGAGGTAGAAGCCGGCGCCGAGCCCGAGGTCCCAGGCACCGTCCTCCGCGTCCGGCACGCCCGCGCCGCGCGGGCTGGTGTCCGGCGCCACCAGCATCAGCCCGAGCTCAGCCGCCACGCGCTGCGCGCCGGCCTTGATCATGAAGGTCTCTTCCGTGCAGGTGAGCCCGGACAGCCAGGTGAGCACCGGCACCGGGCCGTGCGCGGCGGCGGGCGGCGTGTACACCGCAAAGCGCATGTCGCAGCGATTGGCCGTGGAGGCGTGGCGGTAATAACCCACGGTGCCGCCGAAACAGCGGTGCTCGGAGAGCAGCTCGGGCGCGTCCATGCCGGCCATCTCAGTACAGCACCACGGAGCGGATGCTCTTGCCCTCGTGCATGAGGTCGAAGGCGCTGTTAATCTCGTCCAGCGGCATGGTGTGGGTGATCAAGTCGTCGATGTTGATCTTGCCCTCCATGTACCAGTCGACGATCTTCGGCACGTCGGTGCGCCCGCGCGCGCCGCCGAACGCGCTGCCGCGCCAATTGCGCCCAGTGACCAGCTGGAAGGGCCGCGTGGCGATCTCCTGGCCGGCGCCGGCGACCCCGATGATGACGCTGGTGCCCCAGCCCTTGTGGCAGCACTCCAGCGCCTGGCGCATGACCTTCACGTTGCCGATGCACTCGAAGCTGTAATCCACGCCGCCCCCGGTCAGGGACACGATCTCGCCCACCACGTCGTCGACCTCGGCCGCGTTGACGAAATCGGTCATGCCGAACCTGCGCGCCAGGTCGGCCTTGGCCGGGTTCAGGTCCACGCCGATGATGCGGTCCGCGCCCACCATGCGCGCGCCCTGCACCACGTTCAGCCCGATGCCGCCGAGACCGAACACCGCCACCGTCGAGCCGGGCTCGACCTTCGCCGTGAACACCACGGCGCCGATTCCGGTCGTGACGCCGCAACCGATGTAACAGACCTTGTCGAAGGGGGCGTCGGCGCGGATCTTCGCCACCGCGATCTCGGGCATGACGGTGTAGTTGGAGAAGGTCGAGCAGCCCATGTAGTGCAGCAGCGGCTTGCCGTCGAGCGAGAAGCGGCTGGTGCCGTCCGGCATCACGCCGCGGCCCTGCGTGGCGCGGATGGACTGGCACAGGTTGGTCTTGGGGTTGAGGCAGAAGTCGCATTCGCGGCACTCGGGCGTGTACAGCGGGATAACGTGGTCACCCTTCTTGACCGATTTCACGCCCGGCCCCACGTCCACCACCACCCCGGCGCCCTCGTGGCCGAGGATGGCGGGGAATGCGCCCTCCGGATCCTCGCCGGAAAGCGTGAAAGCGTCCGTGTGGCAGATGCCGGTGGCGCGAATCTCGACCAGCACCTCGCCCTCGCGCGGGCCGTCCAGGTCGACGGTCTCGATGGACAGGGGTTGGCCGGCGGCAAAGGCCACCGCTGCACGCGTCTTCATGTGATTCCTCCCGCTCGGGCTGGCTGAACGCCGATTATCGACCCCTGCGCGCGCGCCCGCCACCCGGCCGCGGCGGCGCGCCATTCCTGCTATCTTTAAGCACCTGCCCGCACTCGGCGGGACACACCGGACTCCCCATGAAAACGCGTGAATTCGACCTCATCCTCTGGGGCGCCAGCGGCTTCACCGGCCGCCTGGTCGCCGAGCACCTGGCCCGACGCTGCCGCGAGGGGCTGGATTTGCGCTGGGCCGTTGGCGGGCGCAACGCCGGCAAGCTCGCCGAGATGCTGGCGCAGATCGGTGCGCAGCGCACGCCGATCGTGCTCGGGGACAGCCACGACACGCGCGCCCTTGCCGCGCTGGCGCGCCGTACTCGCGCCGTGTGCAGCACCGTCGGCCCCTACGCCCTGTACGGCTCCGAGCTGGTCGCGGCCTGCGCCGACCAGGGCACGCATTACTGCGACCTGAGCGGGGAGGTGCACTGGATGCGCCAGATGATCGACGCGCAGCAGGCGCGTGCCGCCGAGACCGGCGCCCGCATCGTCCACGCCTGCGGCTTCGACTCCGTGCCTTCCGACCTCGGCTGCTATTTCCTGCAGCAGCAGGCCATCGCGCGCTATGGCCGGCCCTGCAGCTCGGTGAAGCTGTTCGTGCGCCGGATGCAGGGCGCCTTCAGCGGCGGCACCGTGGCCAGCATCCTCAACGCGCTGGAGACGGCCCAGTCCGACCCGGCGCAGCGCAAGGTCATGGGGCACCCCTACGCGCTCAACCCGCCGGGCGAGCGGAAGGGGCCGGACGGCCGCGACCAGTCGACGCCGCTGAAGGATTCCGATGCGGAGTGCTGGACCGCACCCTTCGTCATGGCCTCCGTGAACACGCGCATCGTGCGCCGCAGCCACGCACTGCTCGGCTGGCCCTGGGGCCACCGCTTCCGCTACTCCGAGGCGGTGAGCACCGGCACCGGCCTGGCGGGACTGGCACGCGCCGCGGCCATCACCGCGGCGCTGGGCGGATTTCTCGCCGCCGGCTCGCTGCGGCCGGCGCGCAAGGCCATGAACCGCCTGTTCCTGCCGCAGCCCGGCGAGGGCCCGGATGCCGCGGCGCGCGAGGCGGGCGGCTTCGACCTGCGCCTCATCGGCAGGCATCCGGCCGCACCGGGACGCCGCCTGGTCGCCCGCGTCACCGGGCGGCGCGACCCGGGCTACGGGGCCACGGCGCGCATGCTCGGCGAGGCCGCGATCTGTCTCGCCCAGGACAGCACCGCCCTGCCGGTGGCCGGCGGCTGCTGGACGCCTGCCACGGCATTCGGCGAGCTGTTGATCGAGCGCTTGCAGGAGCACGCGGACATCGGCTTCGTCCTGGAGGACTGATCCGGCCGGCGCACACACCCTGCTATGCTTGTGACCGGATGCCTTCGCCGGACACGACAGGATGAAAATCAGCTGGAGCCAGTACGATCCGGGCGCTGCCTGGGACGAGTTGCTGGCCGGCCCGGGCCGGCCGCGGCCGCATGCGCAGCAGCTGACCCGCTACCTGGCCTCGCTCACGCCCAAGCAGCTGGGCCGCCGGCAGGAGGCTGCCGAGCGCGCCATCGTGGAGATGGGCATCACCTTCACGGTGTACAGCGAAGGCCAGAACATCGACCGTGCCTGGCCCTTCGACATCATCCCGCGCGTGATCGCCGCCAGCGAGTGGCGCGGCATCGAGGCCGGGCTGAAGCAGCGCCTCACTGCGCTGAACCTGTTCATCGACGACATCTACAACGAGCAGCGCATCCTGGCCGACGGCCGCTTCCCGCGCGAACTGATCGAGACCTCCGGCAACTTCCTGCCCGAGTGCCGGGGCGTCCGGCCGGCGCACGGGGCCTGGGCGCACATCTGCGGCAGCGACCTGGTGCGCGACGCGGACGGCACGGTGTACGTGCTGGAGGACAACCTGCGCGTGCCCTCCGGGGTCTCCTACATGCTGGAGAACCGGATCGTCACCAAGCAGGTGTTCCCCGAGCTGTTCGCCCACCAGCGCATTCTCCCGGTCGACGACTATCCCTCGCTGCTGTTCGACACTCTCGCCTCCCTCTCGCCGCGCCCGCTGGACTATCCGGAGGTGGTGGTGTTGACGCCGGGTATCTACAACTCGGCCTACTTCGAGCACGCCTACCTGGCCCAGTCCATGGGCGCCGAGCTGGTCGAGGGCGGCGACCTGGTGGTGGCGGACGACGACTGCGTCTACATGCGCACCATCGCCGGGCTGGAACGCGTCGACGTCATTTACCGCCGCGTCAACGACACCTTTCTCGACCCGGAGGTGTTCCGCCCCGACTCGCTGCTGGGCGTGCCCGGGCTGATGCGCGCCTGGCGCGCAGGCAACGTCGCCATCGCCAACGCGCCCGGGGCCGGCGTCGCCGACGACAAGCTGGTCTACGCCTACGTGCCCGACATCATCCGTTACTACCTGGACCAGGAACCGATCCTGCCCAACGTGCCGACCTACGCCTGCGTGCGGCCGGATGAATGCGCCTACGTGCTGGAGCACATGGACGAGCTGGTGGTGAAACCGGTGAACGAGTCCGGCGGCTACGGGATGCTCATCGGCCCGGCCGCGAGCCGCGATGAAATCGAGAAGTTCCGCCGCCTCGTAAAGCAGCAACCGCGCAACTACGTGGCCCAGCCGGTGTTGCACCTGTCGACGGCGCCGACCCTGGTGAAAGGACACCTCGAGCCGCGCCACCTCGACCTGAGGCCGTTCAGCCTGCAGGGAGAGCGCAGCGCCGTCACGGCGGGTGGTCTGACCCGCGTGGCCCTGGTCAAGGGGTCGCTGGTCGTCAACAGCAGCCAGGGCGGGGGCAGCAAGGACACCTGGGTCATCCAGGACGGGGAGTACTGACGTGCTGTCGCGAGTCGCGGAACGCATGTACTGGGGCGCCCGCTACCTCGAGCGGGCGGAAAACACCGCGCGCCTGGTGCGGGTCTACGATGCCGCCCTGATGGATCTGCCGCCGGAGACCGGCATAGGCTGGCCCTTGCTGGTCGACATCTGCGGCGCCCAGGCGCTGTTCGCCGAGCGCTTCCCGCGCGGCGGCGACACGGAGACACTGAAATTCCTCACGGTGGACAACGGCAACCCCGGCTCCATCCTTGCCTCGCTGGAATCGGCGCGGGAAAACTTCCGCACCACCCGTGACCTGTGTCCTACCGAGGCCTGGCGCAGCGTCAACGAGCTGTGCCTGTTCGGCCGCAAGGAGCTGCCCAAGATGGCCTCCCCGCGCCGGCGCCACGAGGTGCTGTCCAGCATCGTACGCCAGGCGCAGCAGCTGACCGGGCTGCTGTCGGGCACCATGAGCCACGGCGACGCCTACCACTTCATCCGCCTCGGCCGAAACCTGGAGCGGGCGGACATGACGACCCGCATCATCGACGTCGCGGCAGCGACCCTGATGGGGGCGCATGCCGCCGAGGCGCGCCCGGACAACACGCTGTGGATGGCCGTGCTGAAGTCGCTCTCGGGCTACCAGATGTACCGCCAGTACGTGCGCCGGCGCATCCGCGACGAGGACGTCGTGCGCTTCCTGCTGCAGGACCCGCTGTTCCCGCGCGCGGTGGCGCATTGCCTGTTGGAACTGGAGGCCAGCGCCGTCCTGCTGCCCAACCACGAAGAGCCGCTGCGCGCCGTCCTGCGGCTGCAGCGCATCGTCTCGGAGCAACTGCCCGAGGATGTCAGCGAGGCCCTGTTGCACCAGCTGATGGACGACCTGCAGCTCGAGTTCGCCGCGGTGCACACGCGGGTCGCGGCGACCTGGTTCCTGCCCGGCGAGGTCGCGTGAAGCGTTTTCTCTGCAGCTGCGGCCTCACCGTGTTCTTCGACGACTACGCCTGCACGGGCTGCGGCGCGCAGCTGGGCTATGCGCCGGAGATGTCGGCCTTCCTGGCGCGGCCCTCGCCGCAGCAGCCCTTCCTGGCCCCGGACGGCAACGCATGGAAGCCCTGCCGCAACCGCATCGACCACCGCGCCTGCAACTGGCTGCTGCGCGCCGACGACCCGCTCGATTTTTGCCTGGCGTGCCGCCTCAACCGGGTCATCCCGAACCTCGGCACGGAGCACAACCTGCGGCTGTGGCGCCGCACCGAGCAGGCCAAGCGCCGGCTCGTGTACAGCCTGATCAACCTCGGCCTGCCGCGCGCGGCCGGCGACGGGCGGCCGCCGCTGCGCTTCGAGTTCCTCGAGGACCAGCGCAGCAACCCGGACGTGGCCGAGTCTCTGGTCATGACGGGCCATCGCGCCGGGATCATCACCATCAACCTGCTGGAAGCGGACGACGTGGCGCGCCACGCGGTGCGCGAGCAGATGGCCGAGCGCTACCGCACGCTGCTGGGGCATTTCCGCCACGAGAGCGGGCACTACTACGAGCACGTGCTGGTGCCGCCGGGACTCGCGCGCGACACTTACCGAGAGCTGTTCGGCGACGAGCGCATCGACTACGACGCGGCGCTCGCGCACTACCATGCCGAGGGTCCGGACCCGACCTGGAACGGCCGCTGCATCAGTCCCTATGCTTCGGCACACCCCATGGAGGACTGGGCCGAGACGTGGGCGCACTACCTGCACATCAGCGACGCGCTGGAGACGGCGCGCGCCACGGGCCTGATCCGCGAGGCGCCCACGGACGACTGGGAAGCTGAGCTGGCGCTGTGGATTCCGGGCGCGGTGAGCCTCAACGAGATGGCGCGCTCACTCGGCCTGGACGATCCCTATCCTTTCGTCATCACGCCACCGGTGCGCGCCAAGCTTGGCTTCATTCATCAACGACTCGCAGCAGCTCGGCAGGACGCGGCGGTAGCGGCGGCAGGACGCTGAAGGCCTTTTCCACGTAGCCCTGCCAGGCGCGGCCGAGCTCGCGCAGGTAATCGTCGTCCGGCCCGAAAATCATGTGGCGCACCAGCTGCGGTCGCTGCGGGTCGTAGATCAGCACCTCGATCGGCGGCCCCACGGTGACGTTGCTGCGCATGGTCGCGTCCATCGACAGCAACATCACGCGCGCTGCGTCGTCCAGCTCCAGCCCGGGCTTCACCAGCCGGTCGAGGATGGGCTTGCCGTACTTCAGCTCGCCGATCTGCAGGAATGGCGTCTGGTTCGAGGCGCGGATGTAGTTCCCCTCGGGATAGACCAGGAAGATCCCCGGGGCGCGCCCGCGGATCTGGCCGCCGAGGATGAAGGTGGCCGTCATCGCGGCATCCGACTCGCCGCCCTCGGAATGCTTGCGCCGCTGCTCGGCGTTGATGCCGCCGAGGTACTCGGCCGCCTCCGCCATGCTCTGCACGGTGCGCAGGTTGGGGCGGCGGTCGAACTCGAGGTCGTGGCGGATGCGCGTCCGGACCGCCTGGGTGGTGCCCAGGTTGCCGGCCGAAAGCAAAACGAAAAAGCGGTCCGGGGCCTCCAGCAGGACGTGCATCTTGCCGAAGACGCTGACCTGGTCCGGTCCCGCATTGGTGCGCGAGTCCGAGGCGAACACCAGGCCTCGATCCACGGACAGGGCGACGCAATAGGTCATGCTGCTCCGCTCAGGGGATGCGGATCTTGCCGCCGCCGGGCGCGCCCGGCATGCCCGGCGGCACCGCGGCGCCACCGGCTTCCGGCAGGATGATGGAGCCCGCGGCCTCGCGGCGCATTTCCTGCAGCCGCTGCATGGTTTCCTGCACGGCCTTCTCCGCCGCCGGCCCGAAGCCTTCCACCGCCTCGGCCAGCGACCCCGCCGGGATCTCGAAGGACAGGGGCAGCGCCCCGGCCGGCGTCATGACCTGGGCCTGGCCGACATAGAGCACCGGGCGACCGTCGTCGCGCGCGCCCGCAGCCGTCACGGGGGTGAGCCGCTGGATGGTTCCGACGCGGCGATCCGTGAACATTTCTTCGCTGTAGAGGTCGGCGGCGTTCATGCCGGCACCGTTGTCCTGCTCTGCCATGTGTAGGTTCCCATTGAAGCGGATTTGGGTGCGAACCTTAGCAAGTTCGGCCCACGGGTGGAACGGACCAGGCCGCTCCAAAGGAAAAGGGCCCCTTGCGGGGCCCCTTGCCTGCGCGGGGCCGTGGCCCCTTGCGTGGTCGATGCCTTACCAGCGACCGCCGCCGCCGCCACCGCTACGGGCGGGGCGCTCTTCGCGCGGCTTGGCCTGGTTGACCTTGATGTTACGGCCGTTCAGGGGCTTGTCGTTCAGCCCGCGAATCGCAGCCTCAGCCTCGGAGTTGTCCGACATCTCGACAAAGCCGAAGCCCTTGGACTGGCCCGAGAACTTGTCGGTGATGACAGTGGCGCGAGTGACGCTGCCGAACTCCGAAAATGCATTCCGCAGGTCGTCTTCGGTCACGCTGTAGGCCAGATTTCCAACATAGATATTCATAACGTTTGTGCTCATTCCATACATAAGTGCGTCGTAGTGATGATGCAGCCGCGGGTACCCGACGCACGAAGCGCCCGCCGCTGAGTTGCCCTCAGGGGCAAATTCTCTGTTTCCTCTCCGGTGCACCGCGCGAGCGACGCCCGTGGCGTTCCATGCCGCCGCGTGCGCGCGGCTTGGCCGCTCCGCCGCCGCGACGACCGTGCTCGATCGGCTCGGGACGGATACTCGGGTCCGGCTCGAAGCCGGCGACCGCGTGGCGCGGGATGTTGCGCCCCAGCAGCCGCTCGATGTCGGCCAGCAGCCGGTGCTCGTCCACGCATACCAGCGAGACGGCCTCGCCTTCGCTGCCGGCGCGACCGGTGCGACCGATACGGTGCACGTAGTCTTCCGGCACATGCGGCAGCTCGAAGTTGACGACGTGCGGCAGCTGGTCGATATCGAGCCCGCGGGCCGCGACCTCGGTCGCCACCAGGGCACGCACGGCGCCGGCCTTGAAATCCGCCAGCGCCTTGGTCCGGGCCCCCTGGCTCTTGTTGCCGTGGATCGCGGCGGCGCTGATGCCGTCGCGCTCCAGCTGCTGGGCGAGGCGGTTGGCGCCGTGCTTGGTGCGCGTGAACACCAGCACCTGGCGCCAGTCGCCCCGGTGCATCAGGCTGGAAAGCAGCTCGCGCTTGCGGCCGCGGTCCACCGGGTGCACCACCTGGGTCACCAGCTCGGCGGGCGTGTTGCGCCGCGCCACCTCGATCTGCACCGGGTCGGAGAGGAGACCGGCCGCGAGGGCGCGGATCTCGTCCGAGAACGTCGCCGAGAACAGCAGGTTCTGGCGCTGGCGAGGCAGCAGGGCGATCACCTTGCGGATGTCGCGGATGAAGCCCATGTCGAGCATGCGGTCGGCCTCGTCGAGGACGAGGGTCTCCACTGCCGACAGGTCGACCGTACGCTGTTGTGCGTGGTCCAGCAGGCGCCCGGGGGTCGCCACCAGGATGTCCACGCCGCGGCGCAGGGTCGCGATCTGGGGGTTGATGCTGACGCCGCCGAAAATCACTGCGGCCTTCAGCCGCGGCAGGTGGCGGCCGTAAGTCTCGATGTCACTGGCCACCTGGGCCGCCAGTTCACGTGTCGGCACCAGCACCAGGGCACGGATGCGACGGCGGCCCTCGACGGGTTCGCGTGCCAGGCGCTGCAGCATGGGCAGGGTGAAGGCGGCGGTCTTGCCGGTGCCCGTCTGGGCGCCGGCGAGCACATCGCGGCCTTCCAGCACGACCGGGATCGCCTGGGACTGGATGGGAGTCGGTGTGGAATAACCTTCTTCGCCGACTGCGCGAAGAAGCTCAGCCTGGAGGCCGAGAGAGTCGAATGACATAAGTACGCGTGATCTCCTGATCAGGTATTTCGCCCAGCGGAAGCTTCGCTCCGGCCGGTCCAGGCTCGATGTTCAAGTTGCTCGAGGCTGACCAGTTGGGGTGCTGCCGCAAGGGCCGGATGCAGACCGGTGTGCATCAGGAGTGGGCGCACTATAGCACAGGGCCACAAAAAACAATGATTTATTTTCGCTCCGGGTCGCGGGGCGGCCCCGGTGCCCGCAACCGTGCTGCCCGGCGTCAGTCTCCCAGCGCCACGATGCACTCGATCTCGACGCGGGCGCCGAGCGCCAGGCCGTTGACCCCGAGCGCACTGCGCGCCGGCCTGTTTTCGGGGAAGAACTCCCGGTAGACCTCGTTCATCGCCGCCCACTCGCCCATGTCGGCGAGGAACACGGTGCACTTCACCACTCGGTCCATGGAACCGCCGTGGCGCAGCACCGCCGCGCGAATGTTCTCCAGCGTCTGGCGCGTCTCCGGCTGGATGCCGCCAGGCGCCAGCTCAGCAGTGCCGGGCTTGTTGCCGAGCATCCCGGAGAGGAACAGCAGGTCGCCGGCGCGGACGGCCTCGGAGAACGGCCACTTGCCCTCGGTGTCGCCCGGCGGCGGGTAGAACTCGACCTCGGTCGCGAGGGCGGTGCAGGCCAGCAGCATCGCCGCCAGGAAAGTGATGGTGCGTGTACTCATGCCTGTGATCCCCTCAGTTGCCCTCAGATCTCGCCGCGACGGGCGAACTCGCCGATGTGATGAGCGGCCCGGAAGGCCAGCGCCATGATGGTCATGGTGGGCTGCCCGCGACCCGACGTCACCATGCTCGAGCCGTCGCAGATGAACAGGTTGGGCACGTCATGGCTGCGATGGTAGCGGTCCACCACGGCGCGCTGCGGATCGTCGCCCATGCGGCAGGTGCCGAGCAGGTGCGCCCCGACGGTTTCCGGCTCCACCGGCTTGCGCCAGGTCTTCTCCGCGCCCGCCGCGTCCAGGATGCGCTCCGCCCAGTCCTGCAGGAAGGTCGCCATGGCCAGGTCGTGCGGGTGGTCGTTGTACGTGACGCGCATGGCCGGCCGGCCGAAGCGGTCCTTCAGCTCGGGGTCCAGCGTGATGTTGTTCCGGTCCATGGCCAGCGAGGTGGTGCTGGCGGCCAGCATCATGCTGCGCGTGAAGCCGTAGGCCAGGTCCCGCTTGAAACCCGCGCCCCAGCGCGGCGTGTCGGGCGGCATGCCGGTGAGCGCGTAGAGCATGGGCGAAGCGCTGAGGAAGGGGCGCGCGTCGATGGCGCCGCCACCGTAGAAGCCGCGCTTCGGGTCGGAGTCGTAGAAGTCATGCACGATGCGGCTGCACTGCACGCTCTTGTAGTCATGCAGCGGCTGGTCGAACCAGGCGTAGGTCGCGGAGTGGGCGTTGAACATCAGGTTGCGGCCGACCAGGCCGCTGCCGTTGGCGAGGCCGTCCGGGAAACGCTCCGAGGCCGACATCAGTAACAGGCGTGGCGTCTCGGCGCCGTTGGCGGCGACGATGACGACCCTGGCGCGCTGCCCCTGCTCCTGTCCCGCGGCGTCATAATAAAGCACCTCGCTGGCGCGGCCGCGCGCATCGGTCTCGATCCGGTGCACCGTGCACTGCGAGCGTATCTCGCAGCGGCCGGTCGCCTCGGCCTGGGGAATCATGGTCACCAGCGTCGAGGACTTGGCGCCGGTCTCGCAGCCGAAGCCCATGCAGAAGCCGCAGTGGATGCAGGGCGCGCGGCCGTTGAAGGGCTGGGAGAGAATCGCCACCGGCGCGACCTGGGGATGCAGGCCGAGTTCGCGCGCACCTTTCTCCAGCAGCACGCCGGACGACTTCACCGACATCGGCGGCAGCGGATAGGGCCGCGAGCGCGGCGGATCGAATGGCCCGGGCGCGCCGGAGACGCCGATCTCCCAGTCGACGCGGGTGTAATAGGGCTCCAGCTCGTCGTAGTCGAGCGGCCAGTCCGCGAGGTCCGCGTTGTCGATCGCTCCGAGCAGGCTGCGCTCCTTGAAATCCACCGGGCGCAGGCGCCAGAAGTTGGCCGAGAAATGCACGCTGCTGCCGCCGACCATGCGTGCGTAGTAGGCCGGCGGGAAGTCCGGGACCTCGGCCTTTTCGCTCGCGTCGTGGCGGAAGGTCTGCGGGTCCCCGCCAAGCGGGCCGCCCACGTACTCGTGATTGAACATCACCGAGAGCTCGTCGTGGGTGAACTCGTGAGTGCGGCGGTAGCGGCCCTGCTCGAGCACCACGACCTTGAAACCCTGCACCGAGAGTTCGCGTGCCAGGATGCCGCCGGCCGAGCCGGAACCGATGATGACGAAGTCCACCGCTTCGCGCTGCGGGAAGCGCGGCTGCTCAATCATGATCGTGGCCCCCGCCCGTCATGGCCTGGTGGCCCAGGGTACTGGCGCCGACGGCAGCGTCGTAATGGCCGAAGGGCGGCGCCCAGCCATGGCGATGGTCGAAACCGATCAGCTTCCAGCCCGCGTAACCGCGATTGCCGCCGTAAATGGGCAGGGCGAACATCCCGGCCACCGTCAGGTAGTGCACCAGGCCGAAGAACGGCGTCTCCTCGATCTGGCGCAGCAGGGCGTCCTGGCGCTCGGCGTCGAGCGCGGCAAAAGGCTGCCCGTGCGCCTCGACCGCGCGGGCGTCGAGGCCGGCACGCCCCTCGGTCAACAGCCCGGCCGAGTCGGACATGAAGCTGCCCACGGCCTGGTCGATGAAATGGATCACGCCCGCCTCGTGCGCACCCGGCGTGTCGTCACTCGGGACGACCCGGGCCGCCACGGCCGCGAGCGCGGCGGCTTCCGCGGCGTCGAGATGGAGAAAGGCGGCACCGGCCTCGTGCGCCTTGGCGGCAGCCCCGGCGGCGGCGAGCAGGGCGGGCGCATGCGCGGCCATCAGGCTGGTACCGATGACACCACCCGAGGCGGCAAGGAAATCGCGCCGGGTCATCCCGGATGGACGGCAGGGGCCCCGGTCTGGCTTCATCGCTGTTGTTCCTGGTCGAGGCGAACGCGCCGTGGCGCCGAGGATAATCGTCGCTGCCGGCGAAAGCGATTCGCGCACTGCAGCACGAGGCGCAGGCGCGTTATAGTCGGCAATTAGCCACGGAGCGCCGCGATGAGTGGTCGCCAGGACAACGCCCTCGCCTACCAGGACCTGCAGCCGGACGACATCCTCGATTCCGTGGAGAGCCTCGGGCTGGTTTGCGACGGCCGCCTGCTGCCCTTGAACAGCTACGAGAACCGGGTCTACCAGGTAGGCCTCGAGGACGGCGGCCCGGTGATCGCGAAGTTCTATCGCCCCGGCCGCTGGAGCGATGCCGCCATCCAGGAAGAGCACGATTTCGCTGCCGAGCTGGCGGCGCACGAGGTGCCCGTGGTGGCGCCGCTGCGGCGCGACGGGCAAAGCCTGCACCGCCACGCGGCTTTTCGCTTCAGCGTGTCGCCGCGGGTGGCGGGCCGGGAGCCCGAGCTCGACGATTTCAACCTGCTCAGGCAGGTCGGGCGGCTGGTGGGCCGGCTGCACCTGTGCGGCGAGACTCGCCGCTTCGAGCACCGCCCGCAACTGACGCCGGCGCGCATGGGCGCAGAGTCCGTGGATTACCTGCTGCGCCAGGACTTCCTCCCCGAGGCGCTGCGTCCCGCTTACCAGAGCCTGTGCCGGGACCTGCTGCAAGCCGTCGACCAGGCGTGGGCGCGCGTGCAGCCTCGTACGCTGCGCCTGCACGGCGACTTCCATCCCGGCAACGTGCTGGTGCACGAAAGCCAGGCGCGGATCGTCGACCTGGACGACTGCTGCACCGGTCCCGCCGTGCAGGACCTGTGGATGTTCCTGTCCGGTGAGCGCGCAGAGCAGGAACCGCAGCTGGCGGAACTGCTGGCGGGTTACACGGAGTTCCGCCGCTTCGAGCTCGCAGAGCTGCAGCTGGTGGAGCCGCTGCGCAGCCTGCGTATCATGCATTACGCGGCCTGGCTGGCACGACGCTGGAACGACCCGGCCTTCCGCATTGCCTTTCCCTGGTTCGGCACGCCGCGCTACTGGGACGAGCACGTGCTGTCCTTGCGCGAGCAGCTGGCGCTGGTGCAGGAACCGGCGCTGGAATGGCAGCCGCCGCAGGCTGCGGAGAACGCTTATTGATCGGGCCCGGATAATAGATGAGTATTAGGCACATGAATACTCAAGCCGCCCCAAGCGCCCCCCCTGCGCCCCTGCCAGGCCGCCTGAACCGGGAATTCCTCACCATGCAGCGCATGGTGGAGATCTGGTGTCGCGACAAGCACGGCGGGGACGTCCGCCACCATGGCCCCTGCGCCGACTGCAGCGACTTCCTTGAGTACGCCCATCGCCGCCTCGAGAAGTGCCCCTACGGCGAGGACAAGCCCACCTGCGCCAAGTGCCCCATCCATTGCTACAAGCGCGCGCAGCGCGAGCTGGCGCGGGACATCATGCGCTATGCCGGTCCGCGCATGACCTTGCGCCATCCCTGGCTGTCGCTCATGCACCTGGTCGACAAGGTGCGCAAGGTCGAGCATCCGATGGCGCTGCGGCGGCGAAATGCCGGCAGGGACGACTAGGCCGGGAGTCGGACCACGACGCGGTGTTGCTCGTACCGAAACGGGTGTTAGCATTTCCCGGTCTCGACTCTGCAGGTGTTGATCGATGTCCGGAGACCCCGTTTCCCGCCGCGGCTTCCTCAAGCTCTGCGCCAGTACCGGCGCCTTGGTCGCCGGCAGCCCCGCGCTGCTGGCCAGGACGCCGCCTGAACGCAGCCATTCCACCCCGGCCCGCCTGGTGCACAGCAGCGGACGGCCGCTGCGCCTGGACGACCTGGAGGTGGGTGAGAACTATGTTTTTCACTACCCCTACGTGACCACGCCCTGCTTCATCCTCAACCTGGGCAAGCCGGCCTTGCCCCGGGACGGGCTGGAGATGGACGACGGGCGCAAGTACAGCTGGCGAGGAGGAGTCGGGCCGCAACGGTCGGTGGTGGCGTTCTCGGCGATCTGCGCCCATCGCATGAGCTACCCGACGCCGACGGTCAGCTTCATCAACTACCGCCACGAGCCCACGGCTTACACGACCCGGGAGCTCAAGATGGCCCGGCGCGAGCAGGTGATTTACTGCTGCTCCGAAGGCAGCGTCTACGACCCCGCGGAAGGATGTCGCGTGCTCGGCGGACCGGCGCCCCAGCCCCTGGCCGCGGTGGATCTCGGCCTGGACGAGGACACGGGCGAGCTGCGCGCCCTGGGCATGTACGGGGGCGACATGTTCGAGCGTTTCTTCGAGAAGTTCGGCTTCCAGCTCGCCCTGCAGAGCGAGATCTCCGACATCCGCGCCCCGGTCGGCGAAGCCACCCAGGTAGTCCGCCTCAGCGACTACAGCTCGAACAGCAACGTCTGCTGAGCGCGGCCGGCCGGCTCGCGCAGCGGGTTACGCGCGGCACGCCGCGTCTCAGCCCGGGCGGCGCCGCAGCAGGGCCTCCGCCTCGGCATGCCCCTGCAGCCGCGCCACGTCGGCCGGCGTGCGCCCTTCCCCGTCGGCAGCGCCGGGCTCGGCCCCGGACTCGAGCAGCCGCCGCACGATCGGTGCGTAGCCGCGTCCTGCGGCGATGTGGAGCGCCGTGGCGCCGGATTCTTCCCGTGCCTGGAGATCGGCCCGCCCGGAGGCGAGGATGGCGTCGACCGCCCGGATGTACCCGCCGGAGACGGCGCGCATCAGGGGGGTCCAACCGTAGGCATCAGTCTCGGCCGGGTTTGCGCCGGCCTCGAGGAGGATGGGAATGAGGGCGTGGCGTCCCTTCGCGGCAGCCACCAGCATGGGCGTCCACCCGATCCGCGCACGCGCATTGGGGTCCGCGCCGGCGCCCAGGAGGAGCCGCGCCATGGCGGTGTCGCCCGCCGAGACGGCGTACATCAGCGCGGTGCCGCCATTGGCATTACGCTCGTCCACTTCGGCGCCCGCCTCGAGCAGGGCCTGCGCCCGCGCCATGTCACCGTCCCCCGCCGCCTGCATCAACTCGGTCTTGCCGAGCGACGACGGCGCGGCATAGTCGTGCATGGTCTCGAGCCTGCCGTCCCAGGCGCGTGGATCCACTGCCTCTTCGGCCGCGACGGCGAGGGCCGGGGCAAGCGCGAGGACGGCCGCAAGCGGCCGCAGGACGCTTGCGACAGTCTTCTTCGCCGGCCCTGACGGGGTAGTCGAACTCATGCCCATAACATGCCCTGATTCGGAGTGCTTGACCAGCCCCTGAAATGAACGGGGGCGCCGAAGCGCCCCCGTCCTCCTGGGTCAGATACCGCGCCTCAGGTAGCGAGCGGCTGGCGTGCCCCCGCGCCACTGCTGGCATCCTTGGGATTGCCGTGCTTCATGACTTCCTCGTACCACAGGTTGTGGTGCGCCTTGGCCCAGAGCTCGTCGACCTGCCCGCTGACCATGCCCTCGAGCGTGCCCTGGTTCCCCAGGGTACCGAGATACATGTGGCCCAGCGAGAACGCGATCAGGGCGATGCCGCTGATGGCGTGCGCGATGTGGGCCAGCTGCATGGTGCTGCGCTCCCAGCCGAAGTTGGGGAACAGCAGGTAGAAGCCCGACACGACCAGCACGATGCCGCCGAAGAACAGCAGCCAGTACCAGATCTTCTCGCCCGCGTTGACGAAGCCGGCCGGCGGATGTTTGCTGCGATCGAAGTAGCCGCCGCCCATCTTGAGCCAGGTCAGATCGTAGGCCTTCGGCAAGCTTTCCTTGATCCACGGCAGCATCATCAGCACCAGGCCGATGACGAAGGGCACTGCGAGCCAGTCATGGATCGGCTTGGCCAACCCGGCCCACGCGGCGAATGCTTCCTTGCCCATCCAGGGCGACAGCACGGTGCGCCCGAACAGCAGGCTCAGGCCAGTGATGCCGAGGATGATGAAAAGAATCGCCGTGTACCAGTGGATCACCCGCTCGAACAGGGTCCAGCGGGTGATGGTGCGGCCGGAGCGCTGCTCCAGCTTCACCGTGCCTGCGATGAGGTGGAACAGGATAATGGCTGCGAATACCGCGATCAGGCCGATGCCGCCGTAGCGCAGGATCGGTCCTTCGCGCACCGCGCGCCAGACGTCGCCACCGCTCTGGATCAGGACACCCGTCTCCGGGCCGACGACTGCGGAGTATCCCGAAGTGCCCCCGCGGGCCTCGCGCCAGAAATCACGGCGCTGCTGCTCAGCCTTGGACAAGGCAGCGGCGTCGTCCTGCGACTGCTGCTGGGCCACGGCCTGGCCTGTCGTGTCACCGGTCAACAACATCCCGGTGAGCGGCAGGATCATGGATAAACCGAGCACGAGGGCCACCGTCCACAGCGCGCGGCGAACCTTGCGCTGCTTCCGTCCCTCGGTACCCGATTGAGTTCTTTCGACCATCACGTGGAGTCCTCCCGTCGTGTGGGCTAGATAACTAGCGGTCGCGCTGCTTGGCTGCCCGTTCGTCGAGCTGGGTCCTCAGTTCTTCCGACCTGAGGTCCTCGACGAGCGGGTCGCTGGCACCCTTGTAGACACCGGGCTCGTAGACGGTCACATCCGAACAGCCGGCCAGCGCAAAGAGTGCGATAGCCGAAAGAGCCAGGGTGAAAGTTTTCATTGTTCGTCTCCAGCTTCGGTGCGGGGCGGCCGGAGCCGCCCCGCCCGATATTTGCAGCGTGATCAGGCCTGCTTGTACGCTGTCTCCCAACCCCAGGTCTGGGGCCGGCTGCCACGCTTGAGGACACGCTCGCGGTAGATGTCGGCGACCATGTCGCCGTCACCCGCCAGCAGGGCCTTGGTGGCGCACATCTCGGCACACAGCGGCAGCTTGCCTTCGGCGATGCGGTTGCGCCCGTACTTGACGTACTCCGTCTCGGAGTTGTCGGAGTCGGGGCCGCCCGCGCAGAAGGTGCACTTGTCCATCTTGCCGCGGATGCCGAAGGCCTCCTTCTGCGGGAACTGCGGCGCGCCGAAGGGGCACGCGTAGAAGCAGTAGCCGCAACCGATGCAGAGGTCCTTGTCGTGCAGGACGATGCCGTCGTCGGTGGTGTAGAAGCAGTCCACCGGGCAGACGGCAGCGCAGGGCGCATCCGTGCAGTGCATGCAGGCCACAGAGATCGAGCTCTCGCCCGGGAGGCCGTCGTCGAGCGTAACCACGCGCCGACGATTCACGCCCCAGGGCACCTCGTGCTCGTTCTTGCAGGCCGTCACACAGCCGTTGCACTCGATGCAGCGTTCGGAATCACAAAGAAACTTCATTCTCGCCATGGTGAATTAACTCCTTACGCCGGGCGAATCTGGCAGAGAGAGGCCTTGGTCTCCTGCATATTGGTGACCGAGTCGTAGCCGTAGGTGAAGGCGTCGTTACACGCCGAGCCACGGACGTACGGGTGCGTGCCTTCCGGGTACTTGGAGAGCAGGTCCTTGCCTTCGAACCAGCCACCGAAGTGGAACGGCGTGAACACCACGCCGCGCCCGACACGCTCGGTAACCATGGCCTTGACCTTGATCCGGCCGCCTTCGGGGCCGTCCAGCCAGACCCACTGGCCATCCTTGATGCCGCGGTCATTCGCATCGCCGGGATGGATCTCGACGAACATGTCCTGCTGCAGCTCGGCCAGCCACGGGTTGGACCGGGTCTCCTCGCCGCCGCCCTCGTACTCCACCAGGCGACCGCTGGTATGAATCAGCGGGAAGTCCTTGGAGAAGTCCTGTGCCTGGATGGACGCGTAGCGTGCAGGCAGGCGCCAGAAGGCCTTGCGGTCAGGATAGGTCGGGTACTGCTCGACCAGGTCGCGGCGGTTCGCGTACAGCGGCTCGCGGTGGACCGGGATCGGATCCGGGAAGTTCCAGACCTTGCAGCGGGCCTTGGCGTTGCCGAACGGGGCACAGCCATGCTCGATGGCGACGCGCTGGATACCGCCGGAGAGGTCGGTCTTCCAGTTCTTGCCCTCGGCGGCGACCTTCTCTTCCTCGGTCAGGTCATCCCACCAGCCGAGCTGCTTCAGCATGTCGGCGGTGAACTCGGGATACCCGTCCTGGATCTCGGCGCCCTTGCTGTAGGAGTCCTCGGCGAGCAGGTTGACACCCTCGTGCTCCACGCCGAAACGGGCGCGGAAGTTGAGGCCGCCTTCCTTGACGTGCTTGCTGGTGTCGTACAGCACATGGGTACCGGGATGCTTGAACTCCGGGGTGCCCCAGCACGGCCACGGCAGGCCGTAGGTGTCGCCGTCGCAGGGACCGCCCTCGGCCTTCAGCGTCGTCACGTTGAAGGTGTGCTTGTTCTCGAGGTGCAGCTTGAGGCGCTCCGGGCTCTGGCCGGTGTAACCGATCGTCCACATGCCGCGGTTGAACTCGCGCGTGATGTCCTCGATCAGCGGCTCCTCGCCATTGACCTTGATGTTCTTGAACATCTGCTGGTCGAAACCGAGCTTCTTGGCCAACATGTACATGATGGCGTGGTCGGGCTTGGACTCGAACAGCGGGTCGATGATCTTCTCGCCCCACTGCAGCGAGCGGTTGGAAGCCGTGCGCGAGCCGTAGGTCTCGAACTGCGTGCAGGCCGGCAGGAGGTACATACCCTCCTTGGTGCGGTCGGGCAGCACGGCGGTGTGGGTCGGGTACGGATCGACCACCACCACCAGGTCCAGGTTCTCCAGCGCCTTCTTCTGCTCGGCACCGCGCACCTGGCTGTTCGGGGCGTGACCCCACATCATCAGCGCCTTCAGCGCGGTCTTCTGCGAGACGTTCTCGTCGCTCTCGTTGGCGCCGTCGAACCAACGCGACACGGTGATGCCCTTGAGGTTCATCGCCGGCGTCATCTTGTTGCCGTCCGCGTAGCTGGCCTGGTCGAAGCGGGACTTGATCCATTCGAAGTCGATGTCCCACACACGCGCCCAGTGCTTCCAGGAACCCTCGGCGAGGCCGTAATAGCCCGGCAGGGTGTCGGCCAGGATGCCGAAGTCGGTCGCGCCCTGCACGTTGTCGTGGCCGCGGAAAATGTTGGCGCCGCCGCCGGACTTGCCGACGTTACCGAGCGCCAGCTGCAGCACGCTGTAGATACGCGTGTTGTTGTTGCCGACGGTATGCTGCGTGCCGCCCATGCACCACACGATGGTGCCGGGCCGGTGCTCGGCCATGGTCTTGGCAGCCGCCTTCACCTCGTCGCCGGGAATGCCGGTGACGTTCTCGACCACATCCGGCGTCCACTTGGCCGCCTCGGCACGGATCTCGTCCATGAAGGCGACGCGCTGGCTGATGTATTCCTTGTCCTCCCAGCCGTTCTCGAAGATGTGCCAGAGCAGGCCGTAGATCAGCGGCACGTCGGTGCCGGGGCGCAGGCGCAGGAACTGGTCGGCATGGGCGGCGGTGCGCGTGAAGCGCGGGTCGGCCACGATGACCTTGGCGCCGTTCTCCTTGCCGCGCAGCACGTGCTGCATCGATACCGGATGGGCCTCGGCGGCGTTACTGCCGATGAAGAAGATGCACTTGGAGTTGTGCATGTCGTTGTAGGAGTTCGTCATCGCGCCGTAGCCCCAGGTGTTGGCCACACCGGCGACGGTCGTCGAGTGACAGATGCGGGCCTGGTGGTCGACGTTGTTCGTCCCCCACATGGCCGCCATCTTGCGATACAGGTAGGCACCCTCGTTGCTGAACTTGGCCGAACCGACCCACATCACGGCGTCGGGGCCGTGCTGCTCGCGAATGCCCATGAGCCGGTCACCGATCTCGTCGATGGCCTGGTCCCAGGACAGCCTCTGCCACTTGCCGTTGACCAGCTTCATGGGGTACTTCAGGCGGCGCTCGCCATGGCCGTGCTCACGCACCGACGCGCCCTTGGCGCAGTGCGAGCCCAGGTTCAGCGGCGAGTCGAAGTCCGGCTCCTGGCCGGTCCAGACGCCGTTCTGGACTTCGGCGATCACGCCGCAGCCCACTGAGCAGTGGGTGCAGACGGAACGCTTGATTTCCACCGGGCCCTTGACGAACTTGCGCTCGGCGGCGGTCGCCTGGGAGCGCTTCATCATGGCCGGCGGCAGGGTGGTCGCGATCGCGCCGGCGCCGAGCGCCAGGCCGGTACGACGCAGGAAAGTGCGTCGATCGATCGCGCTACCGAGCACGCCGCTCAGCGCACCGGTGGATTCTGTAGAAGGATGGTTTAATTTCTTGGTCAGCTTCATCGCCGATTCTCCGCGTTTTGACCGATGGGGGTACGCATCCGATCCGGGGGGATCAGATACGAGCCCTCTGGTAGTAGGTTCGGATGTGCGGCGTCTCGTGGTAGCCCTTCGCCGTATCGGGCTTGGACACCGGGGCGTCCATCTGCGGGGCCGCGACCGCCGTACCGGTCGCCATGGCGACCGCGGTGGCGCCGCTGGCCATTGCCAATCCTTTCAGGAACCGGCGTCTGCCGTTCGTTTCCACTTTTGCTTTCAGGCTCATTGTGCTCTCCACTTGAGTCCGCTCCAATCGAACTTGCTCCAACTCAGCTCACGCTCGGCTTTGCGGTCGGCGTTGCGCGAAATTCGCTGAGATACCTTTTCTCAACCTCGATGAACTGCTCTCCGAGCTGGCCGGCCGCACGGTAGAACCGTGCCGAGGGCGCCTGCTGCAGATCCCGGAAAAAGCGGCCCATCCAGGGCGAAATATGACGGTCGAAGAAACCTGCCTGGGACTCCAGGGTCGCGGGCTCTTCGCCGGTAATGATCATGGCCATCACGTCGCACAACGCGGCGGCGTGATCCTCTGGCTCCGTGACGCCTTCCTGGCGCTCGAACCCGAGGAACCTGAGCTCCTCGCGCAAGCGCGCCAGGGGCTTTTCCATCAGGAATCCGGTCAGGTACCAGGAGCCGTACGGCACGAGCTCGCCGCGGCCGACGCCGATGAACAGGTCCTGGTATTCGTCCGCCAGTTCGGCGGGGGAGCTGCGGCCGGCGGCCTGCGCGAGCATGCGCCAGGCGGCGCCGATGAGGTCGTCGCTGTCGCCCTGGCCGGCCTCGATCGCCGCGAGGACACTGAGGAGGCGTTCGTCCGGGGCGTTACCCAGCAACTGGGCCAGCAGGCTCCAGGTGTTGGCGCGCAGCAGGTCTTCCGCCGCTACGGCGTGCGCTGCGTTGCGCTGCGTCGACTCCATCCCGACTTCCGCGGTGGCCTCGGTCATCGTGTGCTCGTCTTTCTCATTATGGTCTTTCATTTTGCAACTATCAGGCCAGCGTTTTATGGAAGAAAAGACTCAAAGAAGACCCATATTCCACATTCCGGGGTCAGACCCCGTTGACATTGAGACATTCTGTCCGAACGATTGCGGCTAAATGTCTCGATTTCGGCCTTACAAACCGGCCGGTCCGCCCTGGCGGCCCGACTTGAACATGTCCTTCACGCGGCAGTGGTCGCACATCTGCAGGCGTCGGCGGGAGTCCTCGTCCTGGAACATCCAGTGGCCCTCCAGCTTCTTCAACATGTTGTCGAGCATGGAGCGGGTTCCGAAGGGCTTGCCGCAGGAAATACAGCAGAACGGCTGTTCCTCGTTGAGCACCCGCGGTTGCTGGCGCGCCTCGGCGTCGAACAGGAAGCGCGGCTTGAGGGTGATGGCGTCCTCCGGGCAGGCCTTCTCGCACAGCCCGCATTGCACGCAGTTCCACTCCGTGAACTTGAGCTGCGGCAGGTCGCCGCCGGCATTCAGCGCGGCCGTCGGGCACACGCTGACGCATCCCATGCACAGCGTGCAGGTGTCCTTGTTCACGCGGACCTCGCCGAAAGACGCGCCGGCCGGCAGCTCGGCGACTTTGTGCGGCGACGGGGCATGCCGGTAGAGATGCTCGATGGCAAGGCGCAGGATGCCGCGCTTGTCGTCCGGGCAGACGAACTTGGCCGGCTTGCAGCACGCCTCCGCGGGCAAAGGCTGCCACCAGCCCTCCGCGTCCCGGGCCGCCTCGGCGACGTTGAGCACCAGCAGCGACTCGCGCGCATACCCCATGCCTTCGAGCAGGGGGCGGCCGAATTCCACCTGGGCCCGCAGCTCGTCGACCATGCGGCGCGGCGCACTCGCCGTCACCGTGATGACCACGGCGCGAGCGCCGTAGGCCAGCGCCGCGAGCCAGGTGTCGAGGCCGAGCGAGCCCACCTCCTCGACCTCGAAAGGCAGGACGTCCTCCGGCATCGCCGGACCCAGGGTGTCCTGGATGGTCTTGCTCGACCAGGCATCGTGGATCATCAGCACGGGGCCCTGCCCGCCCGCCGCGGTGAAGTCGCCCAGCAGCGTCCTCAGGTGCGCCAGCAGGTCGTTCACTGCAGGGAAGGCGTAACTCATGGCACCGCTGGGGCATGCAGCGACGCAGCTGCCCGCGCCCTGGCACAGGTAGGGGTCCACACTCACCTTCTCGCCGATGGAGGTGATGGCGATGGTCGGGCAGGCGTCGATGCAGCGCGTGCACCCGGTTAGCCCGCTGCCACCGTGGGCGCAGATCGAGGGATCGTAGTTGAAGTACTTCGGCTTCTCGAACTCCCCCTGCATCTCCGGGATCTCGGCCAGCGCCCGCTCGAGGGCCGATGGGCTGCGTCCGCCCGCGTAGTAGCCGACCGGCGGCACCTCGTGCGGCAGCAGCGGCGGATCACAGAGGTCCAGCACGAGATCGAAATGCGGCGTCGCGGCGCCGGAAGCCTCGGCGAGGGAGAACGTGTCCTCGCCGCTGGCCAGGTTGATGGTGAAGCGGCCCAGGCGGCCATGCACCTCGGGCCGGCCGCCGCGCACCACCACGAAGTCGCCGACCTTGGACGGCTCGGGGGCGGCCTCGCCGGGCACCATGATCGTGCTCGGGACCCCCGCGCCCAGCTGCCGGGCAGCATCGAGCGCGGCTGCTTCCTCGCCTATGATGGCGAGGCGGCCGCTGGACTGGTAGGTCACGATCGAGGTCGGCTCCCCCTCGATCGTCGCGGTCTTGGCCAGGACCTGGGCGCGCGCGCGGCCCGCGTCGGTGGTGGCGGGAAGCTCAAGCGTCACGTTGCTTATCCTCGCTGGGGTCGGTGGCTGCATCCGGTGCCTCACCGGAAGCATCATCTGGCTGTTCGTCCGCGTCCGCGCCGGCCGAGGCCACGGCCTCGTTCCCGGCGGAATCCGCTGCGTCCTCGGCACCCGGCCGGGCCTCCGGATCGGCGGCAGCGGACGCCGCGGCGGCATCCGCCTCCTCCGCCTCAAGCTGCTGCTTCAGCAGGCGCTCCGCAGCGTGCTTCATGTCGGCGGTCACGATGTCGCCGAGCGCCGGAAAGCTGGTGAAGTCGTCGATGTAGTCGTCCAGCTCGCAGATGTAATTGAACTTCTGGCTGCGGAACAGCTTGCGCAATGCCTGCTTGCGCAGCGCCCCGCTGACGCGGGGCGACATGAAGCCACTGTAATCCGAATGCTCGTCCAGCGCTTCCAGCGGCGGCAGGTCCTCGTCCGCGGGCGGCAACTGCGCCTCGGATCCCTCAGCGGCCTCGTCCCGGGCCGCACCCGTGTCCGCAACCTCTTCCGCAGCCGGCGGCGCAGGTGGCTGCGGCGAGGGTTCGCCGTCGCGCGCCGCAGGGTCGCTCTTCAGGCGCGCCCAGCGGCGCAGGAAAGGCTCGGGCTCGGGCGCCTTGTCCGGCTCGGGCGCAGGAGGGGTCCAGAATTCTTTCTCGCTCATGGTGCTACTGTCGTTCCTCGCCGCCCCAGTCTTCGCGGCGGCGCTTCTTGCGTTCCTTGGGCTTGAAGTGAGTCATGACGAACTCTTCCAGCTGGCCGATGATCTCGGCGGGCACCGGCACCGCGAACACCTTGTAGTCCGCCTCGACGGCACTGGTGGATTCGTCATGGTCGGCCGTCACGGCGACCGGCTGCAGCTCACCGTCTTCCTCACTGCAGATGATGAACAGCGACGGCCGGGTGCCGGTGAGATTGAACCAGTAAGTCTCTGCCGCATCGCGGTACAGGTCCAGGCGCAGGCCGTCCCAGAGATACTGGGTGGCACCTTCAATTTCTCGCAGCGGCACGCACCGTGACTCGCCCGCGGCGAAGCGCTCGCCGGCCAGGACGGCCACGCCTTCCCAGTTCGCCAGGCTCCAGCCGGCACGCTGGATGACCTTGCGCGCCAGCACGGCGCCAACGGGGATGCTGAGCTGAGGCTTGGGACGCATAGGGTTCCGTCGAGTGTTGCTGGACATCGCAGCAGGGAGGCCGGCTAGAGTACCAGCTTGCCCCGCCGCCCGCTCATGCGCGCCGCGCGGCGCCGAACTGCCGAAGGATACGGAATGCTTCTTGCATGACTCAAGCCCCGAGGAGCCGCGCGGGCCCGGGGCCGCGCGCCGCACAAAGTGAGGAGCCCATCGCAATGCACGGCGACACATTCATCGACGACGAGGGGGCCCGCGGCAGCCGCGCGCCGGAAGCGGAGACGCTGCCGCGCTTCATGAGCGTGAAACAGGTGGCGCGCTACCTGCAGGTGAACGAGAAAAAGGTTTACGCACTCGCCGCCGACGGCATCATTCCCGCCAGCAAGGTCACCGGCAAGTGGCTGTTTCCGCGCGACCTCGTCGATCTTTGGTTGCTCGAATCCAGCCATGGCGGCTTGCTGTCCGACCGCATGCTGCTGGCCGGCAGCGACGATCCCCTCATCTATCGCGTCATCATGCAGATCGCCAACGAGGTGCAGGCCAAGGCGCTGATCAGCTATACCGCCACCGGCACGCAGCTCGGCCTCTCGCTGCTGGCGCGGCGCCGCGCCGACCTGTGCGGCATCCACTGGGGCCCGGCGGAGGAGAGCCGCCAGCGGCATCCCGCGCTGCTGCGCCAGTATCCCCAGCATCACGACTGGGTCCTGGTGCGCGGCTTCCTGCGCGAGCAGGGCCTGATCATTGCCGCCGGCCTGGCAGGCAGCGACCCGGAGGAACTGTTCTCGCGCGACAAGCAATGGGTGATGCGGCAGGAAGGCGCCGGCTCACGCCGTTTCCTCCAGGAACTGGTGACCCGCCACGGCCTGGATCCCGCCGCGCGGCGGGCCTCGGTGCGCGCCTACTCCGAGCGCGACGCGGCCTCGGCCATCGCCATGGGCTATGCCGACGTCGGCATCGGCATCCGCGCCGCGGCGACGGAGTTCGGCCTGGATTTCATGCCCATCGGCTGGGAGGCGTTCGACTTCGCCATGCCCAGGCGCATGTTCTTCCGCACCCTGTTCCAGAAGATGCTCGACTACCTGCGCAGCAGCGAGTGCCACCGGCTGGCACAGAAGTTCGGCGGCTACGACTTCAGCGAGACCGGCAACCTGGTCTGGCCAGTCTAGCGTTCACGCGGGGCGCCCGTTGCGAGCGCCCCGCGCCCGGACTCAGGCGAGATCCAGCTGCTCGCTGATGACGTGCTCGACGCCCAGGCCAGGCAGCTCCAGGGTCACCTTCGCCGCCACCGAGTCGCCCGGCTTGAGCGTGCCCGCCTCGAGCGCCGCGCGCACCGCCTGCTCGATCTCGCGCTGCGAGGTGATGCCGACGACCTTGAGGAACTTGCGAATCTCGAGGTTGAACTTGTCTTCGTCCAGGGAGGCGTTGCTCATGGGGATTCTCCGCGATGTGAGTGAAGTGAAAGAGAAAGGGCCGTGCAGCGGGCTGCGCTTCAGGAGCGTTCGCCTTCCAGGCCGTCGAACTGCATGCGGCGCTCCAGCGTCTTGCGCGACACGCCGAGGCGCCGCGCCGCGGCGGACTTGTTGCCGCCCATGGCGCGCAGCACCCGCGCCATGTGGTGCTGCTTGACCTCCTCGAGCGTCCAGTCGAGCGGATACTCGGCCACCTCGGCCGGCCCCGCCTCAGCCTCCGCCTCCGCCGCCGCGGCGAGCTGGTCCAGGACCAGCCCGCCCAGCATCAGGCTGCGCTCGATGAAGTTCTTCAGCTCGCGCACGTTGCCGGGCCAGCGGTATTCGCGCAGGCGCGCCATGCCGGGCCCGTCCAGTGGCAGCGCGGCCACCCCCAGGCTGCCCGACAGGGTGTCCATGAAATGTCGCGCCAGCGACTCGATGTCATCGGGGCGGTCGCGCAGCGGCGGCAGGTTGACCTGCGCCACGTTGAGGCGGAAATAAAGGTCTTCGCGGAAGCGGCGCTCCTTCACCAGGAGCGGCAGCTCGTGCTGGGTCGAGGCCACCACGCGCACTTCGACCGGCACCTCCTGGTCCGCGCCCACCGGCCGCAGCGTGCCTTCTTCAAGCACGCGCAACAGCTTGACCTGCAGGCTGAACGGCATCTCGCTCACCTCGTCCAGGTACAGCGTGCCGCCCCGTGCCGCGACGAAGAGGCCCTCGCGCCCCTGGTGCGCGCTGGTGAAGGCGCCCTTGGTGTGACCGAACAGCTCGCTCTCCAGCAGTTCCGGCGCGATGGCGCCGCAGTTCACCGCCACGAACTGGCCGCGGCGCATGCTGAGCGCGTGCAGCCAGCGCGCCACCAGTTCCTTGCCGGTGCCCGTCTCGCCCTCGATCAGCACCGTGCCCGGCAGCGGCGCGATACGCTCGATCAGGGCGCGCACTTCACGCATCTGGGGGCTGTCGCCAATCAGGTCGCGGCCGCGGGCCACGCCGTTCCTGGCGCGCAGCCGCGGCGCGGCGGACTGCTCACGCTCCCCTGCAGCAAGATCGCGCAGCGTCGCCAGCAGGGCATCCGTCTGCAGCGGACGGCTCAGCACCGCCGCGTTGCGCCCGGCCAGCGCCGTCTCCAGGGCCTCGGCCTGGCCGGGCTCGGCAAGCAGCACGATGCGGACGGGGACTTCTTCGCGTTCCAGCTCACCGAGCCAGTCGAGCGCGGCCGCATCGGGCAGCTCGGAGTTGACGACGAGAAATCCGAAGTGACAGCGGGCCATGAGCTGGCTGGCTTTCAGGGCGCCTTCCGCCGAGTCCACCAGCGCGACGTGGCGGCGCAGGGACTGGCGCAGCTGGCTGCGGAAATCAGGTCCGCCGCCGACCACGAGCACGGAGGCGCCCCTGAGGTCCACGTTCCCGTTGTTCGTCGCGAGTTTCAAGGCGTGTTGTCCTGTCTCTTTCGGCTCAAGGGTGGAGCGCGAGCGTACCGCCTGCGCCATAAAGACTCAACAATGGGATAAAACCTGGACAAATTGTCGCGCTGCGCCAAATTTTCCAGGCTCGGCCAGCACCAGGCTCGGTAATCATAACGCATCGGGAGCGCCGCGGTGGCGCTGGCATTGGCCTTGCATGACAACAGACCCGGGCGCGCCCGGGAAGTTCGGCGGCGCTCATGCCAAGGCTCGGCAAGGATACCCCAGGACGCAATGAACGACTTCTCCGCCGCTTTCGCCATGGCGGCGCAGCTGGTGTTGAGTTTCGACCCCGAGCTGGTCGAGATCGTGCTGCTGTCGCTCTACGTCAGCCTGTCCTCGGTGGCGCTGGCGGCGCTGTTCGGGCTGCCGCTGGGCGCCACCATCGGCATGCTGCGCTTTCCCGGCCGCCGCGCCGTCATCGTCATGATGAACGCGCTGATGGGCCTGCCGCCGGTGGTGGTGGGGCTGGTGGTGTACATGCTGCTGTCGCGCGCGGGACCGCTGGGCGAGTTCGGGCTGCTGTTCACGCCCACGGCCATGATCATCGCGCAGTTTATCCTGGTGGCGCCGATCGTCAGCGCCCTGTCCCGCCAGGTGGTCGAGGACCTGCACGAGGAATACGGCGAGCACCTGCGCTCGCTCGACGCGGGGCCGCTCGACAGCGCCGCCACCCTGCTATGGGACGGCCGGTTCCGCCTGCTCACGGCGGTCCTGGCCGGCTTCGGCCGCGCCATCGCCGAGGTCGGCGCCGTGCTCATCGTCGGCGGCAACATCCTGCATCACACGCGCGTGATGACCACCACCATCGCGCTGGAGACCAGCAAGGGCAACCTGGCCCTGGCCCTGGCGCTCGGCATGATCCTCATCGTGCTCGCAGCCGCGGTGAATGCCGCAGCCAGCATCCTGGCCGGCGTGGCGGAGCGGCAGCATGGCTGAGGTCCGGACAACCCACGACCGGCGCGCGGCCAGCACGGACCAGGCGCCAGCCGCACATCCCCTCATGCCGCTGGAGGTGCACGAGGTGAGCTTTGCCGCCGGCGGCAAGCAGATCATCGACAACGTCAGTTTCACCATTCGCGGCGGGGCGCGCACCGTCATCCTCGGCCCCAACGGCTCGGGCAAGAGTGTGCTGCTGCGGTTGCTGCACGGGCTGCTGGCCCCGGCGTCGGGGCGCATCAGCTGGGGCGGGTTGAGCCCCGCGCGGGCACGGCGGCGGCAGGGCATGGTCTTCCAGCGACCGGTGATGCTGCGACGCTCGACCCTGGCCAACCTGACGCATGCCCTGGCAGTGCATGGCATGCCGCGCGCCCAGCGCAGGGAGCAGGCCCGCCGCGCGCTTGCCGTGGCCGGCCTGGAAGACCGGGCGCGGCAGCCCGCCCGGACCCTGTCTGGCGGCGAGCAACAGCGTCTTGCGATCGCGCGGGCCTGGGCGCTCGAGCCCGAGGTGCTGTTGCTGGACGAACCCACTGCGAATCTCGACCCGGAAGCGACTGCGGCGATCGAGGCGCTGGTGCGCGCCGTCGAGGCGCGCGGGACACGGATCATCATGACCACGCATGACATCGGCCAGGCGCGGCGACTTGCCACCGAGGTCATGTTCCTGCATCGCGGCCGCCTGCTGGAGCACGATGCGGCCCATGCCTTCTTCGCCGGCCCCGCCACGCCGGCCGCCGCCAGCTTCATCGGCGGCGGCCTGCCGCTCTGATACGGCACGCAGCCGGCAGCGAAAATCCTTATCATTGCGGGCCGGCCCGCTATCATGCAGACCCCATGGACGCGCAAGACAAACGACTGCCCATCACCGCGGTAATCCTCGCCGGCGGCCGCGCCACGCGCATGGGCGGCCAGGACAAGGGCCTGGTCCAGCTCGCCGGGCGGCCCATGATCGCCCACGTGCTGGCGGCGCTCGCCCCGCAAGTGGAATGGCTGGTGATCAACGCCAACCGCAATCTCGATCGCTACGCCGGCTTCGGCTGGCCCGTGGTGCGCGACGACGACACCGGCTTTCTCGGGCCGCTGGCGGGGCTGGCGGCGGGGATGCGCTCGGCCTCCACCACGCTGGTCATGACCGCCCCCTGCGACTGCCCGTTGCTGCCGCCCGACCTGGCGCTGCGCCTGCACGACGCCCTCGAGCGGGAGGACGCGGAAATCGCCGTGCCGCACGACGGCGAGCGCCTGCAGCCGGTGTTCATGCTGGTGCGGCGTACGCTCAGGGACAGCCTCGAGACTTACCTGGCCAGCGGCGGCCGCAAGATCGACCGCTGGTTCGAACACCATCGCCTCGCGGAAGTCGACTTCTCGGACCGGCCGGACACCTTCGTCAACGTCAACGACCCGGAGGAGCGGCGCGCCGTCGAGGCACGGCTGGCGCCCGCAGGAACCACACGATGAAACACCACAATCCCGGCTGCGGCGGCGGCCACGACGATCCCGCCCAGACGCTGCAACAGGCGCTGGCCAACATCAGCGCAGAGATCCACCCGGTCGAGGGCTTCGAGTGCGTCGCCACGCGCGACGCCCTGGACCGGGTGCTGTATGCGCCCGTGCACTCCCGTGTCGACGTGCCCGCGCACAGCAACTCGGCCATGGACGGTTACGCCCTCGCCGGCGCCGGACTGCCTGCCGAGGGCGAACGCGCCTTTCGCGTCATCGGCACCGCGTTCGCCGGGCATCCCTTCGCCGGCACGGTCGGCGACGGAGAGTGCGTGCGCATCATGACCGGTGCGCCCGTGCCCGACGGCACCGACACGGTGGTGATGCAGGAACGCGTGCGCCGCGAAGACGACCACGCGCACATCGGCGCCGGCCACCGGCCCGGGGACAACGTGCGCATGGCGGGCGAGGACCTCAAGGCCGGCGCCGTGGCGCTGGAGCCGGGCGTGCTGCTGCGCCCGGCCCACCTCGGCCTGGTCGCCTCGCTGGGCATCGGTGAAGTGAAAGTGCGCCGACGCCCGCGGGTCGCATTCTTTTCCACCGGGGACGAGCTCGCCTCCATCGGCGAGCCGCTCGGGCCGGGCCAGATCTACGACAGCAACCGCTACACCCTGTTCGGCATGTTGACGCGGCTCGGGGTCGAGGTCATCGACCTCGGCGTGGTGCGCGACACGCGCGAGGACCTGGAGCAGGCCTTTCACCTGGCGGCGGCGCAGGCCGACGCCATCATCACCTCCGGGGGCGTCTCCGTGGGCGAGGCGGATTTCGTCACCGAGACACTTGACAGGATCGGCGACGTCGGTTTCTGGACCGTGGCCATCAAGCCGGGCCGACCGGTGGCGTTCGGCCGCGTCGGGGGCGCGCTGTTCTTCGGCCTGCCCGGCAACCCGGTGTCGGTGATGGTGACCTTCTACCAGCTCGTGCAGCCGGCGCTGCGCATCCTTGCCGGCATCGCCACGCCCGAGGCCCCGGCGCTGGTCACCGCGGTGCTCGAGTCGAGGCTGAAGAAAAAGCCCGGCCGGCGCGAGTTCCAGCGCGGGGTGCTGCGGATGGCCGCGGACGGCAGCTATCGCGTCGAGACGGCCGGCAGGCAGGGGTCGGGCATCCTGCGCTCCATGGCGCACGCCAACTGCTTCATCGTGCTGCCGGAGGATTGCGGCGACCTGGACGCCGGCGCGCAAGTGACGGTGCAACCCTTCGCCGGCTTGTGCTGAGCCGCGCCCCGAAGGAGCGCGGCCCAGCCGGATTGCGCGCCTTTGACAAGTCAGAAGTGAAACGCGGCCCGCGCGATGAGGATGTTGGGCGACTCGTCGCCCACGACCTGCCCATCCACTGCGGCAGCGCTGTCCTGCACGTCCACCATGATGTAGTTCAGCATGAAGCGCACGTTGGGGTTGGCGTAGTAATTCACGCCGACTGAAACGTTGTCCTGCTCGCCGCCCTGGAAACCGGAGTCGTTCAGGTCGACGCTGCTGTAGCGCAGCGCCAGTTCCCAGGCGCCCCGTTCCGGGTCGCCCGGCGTGATGCCGCGGAAGCGGCCGCCACGATACCCGCGCGTCTCGCCCGTGAGCATCCACGAGCCGTGCACGTACCAGCCTGAGAAATCGGGTTCAGCGCCCGCGCTGCGGCCCACGCCGACGCCGAGGTACTCTCCCTGGACCATCACCGGGCCGGACTGGAATGCCGCCTCGAAGCCATACTTGGTGGTGCTCTCGACGTCGCTGATGCTGCCGGTGTCGATCAGCCGGTTGCCGTCGGCGCGGGCCTCGGGCCGATCGGAGAAACGCGCGCTGGCGTAGTCGCGCACGTCCTCGTAAGCCACGGACAAGCCGAGGTGTAACAGGCCCGCGTCGAGTTGCGGCGCGTACATGAAGCGGGCGCCGATGCCGATGGGATCGTCGCCCGGCTCGTTGTCGCCGATGGCGCGGCCGTAGACCATGCCCTGGAAGCCCAGGGCACCGCTGAAATAGTCGTAGCCGAGGCCCAGCCGATAACCGTCCACCAGCGCATTGGAGGGCGACGGCCGCTCGATGAAGGGCATGGTATTGGTGCTGGACAGCTCCTCCATGCCCTGGGGCACTTTGAAGTGGCCGATGTTCAGCGTGCCGCCACGCCAATTCCGCCGCAGGACCACGTCCTGCGCGCTGGTCTCGTTCTCGGCGAAGTCGTATTCGATGACCGCCGACCAGTCGTCCGTAAGCACGCCCTGCATCCCGATGCGGGTGCGGCGCACGTTGAACCCGTCATCCAGGTCGAGTTCGTCGTTGTCGTGGATGCCGTAATCCAGGTGCAGGCGGCCGCGGAGCTCGAACTCGGGCGCCGCAGCAGCGGCGGCCGGGTAATAAGCCAGCGCGGCGCCGAGCATCGTGCACAGCGCAACGCGCAAGGTTGTTTGTTTCATCTTGGGAATTCCTCTTGTCCGTCTATGGGCCGAGCGCGCAGGACAGAGCGCGCCGCGTCAGTCGGAGTGAGCGCTCGGAAAAAATAGTTGCTCACCGCGCACTTTGAAATCCGCAATTGCCGACTGGCCCGCCGCGGACACCAGCCACTCGTGCCAGGCCTGCGCCAGGTCGTGCTTCAGGTGGGGCAGCCGCTCGGGGCTGAGCAGCAGGCTGCCGTACTGGTTGAACAGCACCGGGTCGCCCGCGAACACGATCTCGAGGTCCTGGCGGTTGGCAAAGGCGATCCAGCTGCCGCGATCGGCCAGCACGTAGGCGTCCATTGCCGCGGCGGAGTTCAGGGTCGCGCCCATGCCGCTGCCGAGCTCGCGATACCAGCTGGCTTTCGGCAAGCCGCCGGCCGACTCCCAAATGCGCTGTTCTGCGCGGTGGGTACCGCTGTCGTCGCCGCGGGAGGCAAAGATCGCTTCCTTCTCGCGGATCATCCGGAAGGCCTCCGCCGCCGTCCTGGCGGCCTTGACGCCGGCCGGGTCTTTAGCCGGACCGATGACCACGAAGTCGTTGTACATCACGTCGCGGCGCTCGGTGGCGAAGCCTTCCGCCACCATCTGCTCCTCGCCAGCCGTGTCGTGGACCAGCAGGCAATCGGCGTCGCCGTTGCGGGCGATGGCAAATGCCTGGCCGGTGCCCACCGCCACCACGCGGACGTCGATGCCGGTAGCGCTGCGGAATAGCGGGACGAGATGAGAAAACAGGCCGGTGTTTTGCGTCGACGTCGTGGAGGCCAGCACGATGAAGCGGCCGTCTTGCGCGGACACGACACCACTTGCGCCAGGCAAAAGGCAGGCAAGCACGAGCAACCAGTGGCGTAGGCGAAAGCGGTCCAAGCGGCCCTCCCCGAGTTCGCGTCGATTACAATGGCCCGTCCCGCCAGGCCAACCGGAACGCAATTATGACCGATCGCAGCTTCGTCGCGCTCAACATCGCCGTCCTTACCGTTTCCGACAGCCGCGGCGAAGCGGAGGACAAATCCGGCAAGCTGCTGGTCGAGCGGCTGACCAGGGCCGGCCACCGCTGCCACGAGAAGCGCATCGTGCGCGACGACACCTACCAGATCCGCGCCGTGGTCTCGGGCTGGATCGCGGACCCGGAGGTCCACGCCGTCATCACCACCGGCGGCACCGGGGTGACCGGGCGTGACGGCACGCCGGAAGCCGTGCAGCCGCTGCTGGACAAGACCCTGGACGGCTTCGGCGAGATCTTCCGCATGATCTCCTGGCAGCAGATCAAGACCTCGACCATCCAGTCGCGCGCCGTCGCCGGCGTGGCCAACGGCACCTACGTGTTCTGCGTGCCGGGCTCCTCGGGCGCCTGCGCCACCGCCTGGGACGAGCTCATCGAAGCGCAGCTGGACAAGCGCACGCGGCCCTGCAACCTCGTGGACCTGATGCCGCGGCTGCTGGAGACATGAGCGGAACCCGGCGCATGTTGCTGGTCGGCACCCAGAAAGGCCTGTTCATCGCCCGGCCCGATGGGGACGGTGATGGCGACGGATGGACCCTGGACGGGCCCCATGTCGCGGGCTACGAGATCATCCACTGCTGCGCCCCGCCGGCCGAACCCGGCGTGATCTACGCCGCCGCCAGCCACAAGATCTGGGGCGCGCACATCTACCGCAGCGAGGACGGCGGGCGCAGCTGGGCGTCGCTCCCGGCGGCCCCGCAGCATCCCGCCGGACTGCACCAGACCGCGCTGAAGTCGATCTGGTACCTGGCCGCGGCGCCGGGCGGCCGACTGTACGCAGGCATCGATCCGGCCGGCCTGTTCTACAGCGACGACCGCGCCGCCAGCTGGCACCCCGTCGCGGCGCTCAACGAGCACCCGACCCGGGACACCTGGGAGCCCGCGCGCGGCGGCTTCTCGCTGCACTCCATTCGCATCGACCCGGCGAACGCCGACCGCCTCTACGTCGCCATATCGGCCGGCGGCGTATATCGCACTGAGGACGGCGGCACCAGCTGGGCGCCGG
Organism: Thioalkalivibrio sp. XN279; assembly: GCF_011089885.1. Lineage (NCBI taxonomy): Bacteria > Pseudomonadati > Pseudomonadota > Gammaproteobacteria > Chromatiales > Ectothiorhodospiraceae > Thioalkalivibrio > Thioalkalivibrio sp. XN279. The sequence continues at coordinate 122,974 of NZ_JAANBD010000029.1, forward strand.
CCAACGCCGGCGTGCGCGCCGAGAACCTGCCGACGCCCTTCCCCGCCAGCGGCCACAACGTGCACCGCCTGGTCATGCACCCGCTGCGCCCCGAGCGGCTGTACCGGCAGTGCTACCACGGCACCTGGCGCAGCGACGACGCCGGCCGCAGCTGGACCGAGATCACCGCGGGGCTGCCGGGCAATTTCGGCTACGCCATCGCGGTCGATCCGCGCGACCCCGACACGCTCTACCAGGTGCCGGAGTCCGACTCGCACATGCGCACCGTGGTCGACGGCCGGCTGCGCGTGTACTGCAGCCGCGACGCCGGCGCGAGCTGGGCGTCCATGAGTGACGGCCTGCCGCAAAGCCATGCGTGGGTGACGGTGCTGCGCGAGGCCATGGATGCCGACGCCGACGGCGGCGTGTATCTCGGCACCTCTGGCGGGCACCTGTTCGCCAGCCGCGACGGCGCGCGCAGCTGGCAGCTGGTGGCCGGCTTCCTGCCGCGCATTCTCTCGGTGCAGGCGGTGGACGGCACGGCATGAGCGGCGACCTGCTGGAGCTTCTCGGCGCCCGCGAGGGCATCGTCTGCGCCACCGGCGCCGGCGGCAAGAAAAGCGTGCTGTTCGCCATCGCGGCACGGCACCCCGGGCGCGTCGCCTTCACCACCACGGTGCGCACCCTGCCGCCGCCCGAGGCCCTGGGGGGGCAGGTCATCCTGGCGGGTGAGGAGCAGCTGGAAGAGCAGCTGCGCGGGCTCGGGCCGCAACCCTTCCTCGCCTACGCCTGCCCCGGGGACAAGCCTGGCCGCCTTGCCGGCGTCCCGGGCGCCCGCATCACCGCGCTGCACCATGCGCTCGGCTTCGATCTCACCCTGGTGAAGGCGGACGGCGCGCGCATGCGCTGGGTCAAGGCCCCGGCGGCGGATGAGCCCGTGCTGCCGCCCGGCACGACCACGCTGCTGCCGGTGATGTCGGCGCGGGCGCTCGGCGAACCGCTCGGGGAGCGCATCGCGCACCGCGTCGAACGGCTCGCGGAACTCGTCGGCATCGCGCCCGGCGAACCTTTCACCCCGGCCTGCGCCGGCCGCCTGCTTGCGAGCGCGGACGGCCTGCTGCGGGGCGCGGGAAATGCACGGGTGGTGCCGGTGATCAACATGGTGGACGACGCCGAGAAGCTGGCGCTCGCGACTGCGGCGGCCGAGACGGCGCTGGAGTTGACTGGCCGCTTCGACCGGGTAGTGTTGATGAGACTGAACCGGCCCGATCCCGTGGTCGCCGTCATCGGAGCCCGCTGAGTGAGCACCGTCACCGTACAGATTCCGCCGCCGCTGCGGCCCTTCGCCGACCAGGTCGCCGCGCTCGAGGTCGAGGCGGCGACCGTGGGCGAGGCGCTGGCACGCATCGGCGCCGGGCGCGAGGCATTGCTGTCGCGGGTACTGACGCCGGAAGGGGAACTCCGGCCCTACGTGAACGTGTTCGTCGGCGCGCGCAATGCCCGCCACCTGGACGGGCTCAGCACGGCGCTCCAAGAGGGCGACGTGGTCGCCATCATTCCGGCCGTCGCCGGGGGCTGAAACTCGTCGGCAGCGTGCGCGGCTGGGGCGGCCGCTAGAAATCCATCAGCATGTTCGCGTTGCGCGCCAGCTTGTGCTTCTCGCGCTCGGCGCGCGCCCGCAGGCTGGCGAACAACTCTTTCTGCTCCGGCGTGCCGCTCTTGGCCTCCAGCCGCAGGTACAAGCCCTCGAGCCAGGCCAGCACTTCCAGCCCGAGGCCGAGCAGCTCGTCGGGATCCGCTTTCTCGTGCAGCGCTTCCTTGATGCGCGCATGGATCCCGCTGTCGTTGATGGTGAAGGGATCCCACTCCTTCAGCGCCGGGTCTTCCGCGCGGTGGCTGAAGCTGCGCACGCTTTCGGCCAGCTCTTTTTCCCGCTCGCTCATGTACTCCAGCATCATGCGCGAGCGGCCCTTGGCGGTGCGCCCGGCCAGCTCCGCGTAGGAATCGGCCAGCCCCTCGTGGAACTCTTCGATATAGGACATGACTTCGCCGGTCTGGTTGAATCTCATGCGGGTGCTCCCGGCTCAGGGCCGTTCCTGTTCCATTTCCTGCAGCGCCTGCAGGACGTCGCGCAGGCTGATGTTGCCGACCACGCGGCTGTTCTTCAGCACCGGCAGGCCGCGGTGGTAGAACTGGCCGCCGCGGTGCAAGAGCTTGGCGATATCCATGATGCTGTCATCGATGTCCACGGTCTCGAACTCGGTGCACATGAAGTCGCGCACGCGCCCGCCGCGGGAGCCGTGGTAGCCGGCCTGCATCTCCGCCGCGAGGCAGTCGGTCTCGGACAGCACGCCGACGAGGTTGCCGAGCCGGTCGATCACCGGCCCGCCGGAGATCCCTTTCTCGACCATGATGCCGGCAGCCTCCAGCACCTCCATCTCGGGGGAGAACTGGATCAGGTTGCGGGACATGTAATCGCGTGCCGTGAAGCCCATCGCCCTCACCTCATTGTCCTTGTGCCGCGCGCCGGCGCGCGCAGGGACGACGGCAGGCGCCGCCGCAGTCGGAGTCCACGCCGGGCACCCGGTTCAGGCCGCCGCAGCTGCCCTCGATGCGCCCGCGCCCGGCCATCACGCCGATGGCCATGCCGGCGATGGCAGTGAGAAACAGCAGGAAAGCGATCACGAATACGGCCATGCGCTCAGCCTCCGAAGTCGTCGAGGAGGATATTCTCTTTCTCGACCCCGAGATCCGCCAGCATCTTCAGCACTGCCTGGGTCATCATCGGCGGGCCGCAGATGTAGTACTCGATATCCTCCGGGGCCGGGTGGTCCTTGAGGTAGTTGTCGTACAGCACCTCGTGGATGAAGCCGGTATGCCCCTGCCACTCGTCTTCCGGCAGCGGGTCGGACAGCGCAATATGCCAGGTGAAGTTTTCGTGCTTGCGCTCGAGCTCCTCGAACTCCTCGTGGTAGAACATCTCGCGCTTGCTGCGCGCGCCGTACCAGAACGTCATCTTGCGGCTGCTGTCGAGGCGCTTGAGCTGGTCGAAGATGTGCGCCCGCATGGGCGCCATGCCGGCGCCGCCGCCGATGAAGCACATCTCGGCGTTGGTCTTCTTGGCGAAGAACTCGCCGTAGGGCCCGGAGATCGTGACCACGTCGCCCGGCTTGAGGCCGAAAATGTACGACGACATGATGCCCGGCGGCACGTCGGGCATGCGCGGCGGCGGCGTCGCGACCCGGACGTTGAGCATCACCATGCCCTTCTCTTCCGGGTAGTTGGCCATGGAATAGGCGCGCATCACCGGCTCCTCGACCACGGAGCGCAGCTTGAACAGGTCGAAGCGATCCCAGTCTTCGCGGAACTTGTCCGGGATCTCGAAATCCGCGTAGGACAGCTCGTGCGGCGGCGCCTCGATCTGGATGTAGCCGCCGGCGCGGAAATTGAGCTCCTCGCCCTCCGGCAGCTCCAGCACCAGTTCCTTGATGAAGGTGGCCACGCTGCGGTTGGAGCGCACGCGACACTGCCAGCGCTTGATGCCGAAGACCTCGCGCGGCACCTCGATGCGCATGTCCTGTTTCACCATCACCTGGCAGGAGAGGCGCTCGCCCGCGGCGGCCTCGCGCTTGTTGATGTGCGAGGTCTCGGTCGGCAGGATCACGCCGCCACCCTCCTGCACCTTGACCTTGCACTGGCCGCAGGTGCCGCCCCCGCCGCAGGCCGAGGCCACGAACAGCTTCGCGTCCGCCAGCGCGCCCAGCAGCTTGGTGCCGACCGGCGCGTGGATGGTCTTCTCGTCGTTGATGACGATGTTCACCTGGCCGGTGGCCACGAGGCGCGAGCGCGCCGCCAGGATGATGAACACCAGCGACATCACGATGAAAGTGAACAGGACCACGCCGAGACCGATGACCAGCATGGCGTCCTCCTACAGCTGGATCCCGGAGAAGGCCATGAACGCCATGGCCATCAGCCCGGTGGTGATGAAAGTGATGCCGAGGCCCTGCAGGCCTGCGGGCACGTCGCTGTACTTGAGCTTCTCGCGGATGCCCGCCAGGGCGATGATGGCGAGTGCCCAGCCCACGCCGCTGCCGAGGCCGTAGGTCACGCTCTGGGCGAGGTTGTAGTTGCGCTCCACCATGAACAGGCTGCCGCCGAGAATGGCGCAGTTCACGGTGATCAGCGGCAGGAAAATCCCCAGCGCCGAATACAGGGCCGGGAAGAAACGGTCCAGCGTCATCTCGAGGATCTGCACCATGGCAGCGATGACGCCGATGTAGGTGATCAGGCCGAGGAAGGACAGGTCCACGTCCGGCAGGCCGGCCCAGTCCAGCGCGCCGGGACGCAACATGAACTGGTAGATGACGGCGTTCGCCGGCACCGTGATCGCCTGCACCACCACCACGGCAAGGCCGAGGCCGATGGCGGTCTCCACCTTCTTCGACACCGCGAGGAAGGTGCACATGCCGAGGAAGAAGGCGAGCGCGAGGTTCTCGATGAAGACCGCGCGCAGGAACAGGCCGAGCAAGCCTTCCATCACACGACCTCCGTCCGGTGCACGACGTGGATCTGGTACTCGGGCTTCTCGACCTGCGCCGGCTTCCAGGCGCGGATGGCCCAGATCATCAGGCCGATGATGAAGAAGGCCGAGGGCGCCAGCAGCATCAGGCCGTTGGGCACGTACCAGCCGCCCTCGCTGACCAGCGGCAGGATCTCGATGCCGAACAGCTTGCCGGAGCCGAACAGCTCGCGCATGAAGGCCACCACCAGCAGCACCAGCGCATAGCCCACGCCGTGGCCGATGCCGTCGAGCACGCTCGGCATCACCGGGTTACTGGAGGCGTAGGCCTCGGCGCGGCCGAGCACGATGCAGTTGGTGATGATCAGGCCGACGAACACCGACAGCTGGCGGCTGATGTCGTAGGCGAAGGCCTTGAGGAACTGGTCCACCAGGATCACCAGCGAGGCGATGATGGTCATCTGGATGATGATGCGGATGTTGCCGGGCATGTGATTGCGGATGGAACTGATCGCCGCGCTGGACGCCGCGAGCACGAAAGTCAGCGCCAGGCCCATGATCAGCGCCGGGATCATCTGCGTCGTCACCGCCAGCGCCGAGCAGACCCCCAGCACCTGCAGGGTGATCGGGTTCCGGTCGATGACCGGTTCGATGAGGATTTTGCCGGTGCCGCTCATATGCCCTCCTCCCGCAGCCGCGTGAGGAAGGGCCCGAAGCCCTGCTCACCCAGCCAGTACTGCACCATGTTGCTGACGCCGTCAGCCGTCAGCGTCGCGCCCGAAAGCCCGTCCACGGACCACTCCGCCCACTCGGAACCCGGATCGACGGTGCCGTGCACCACCTGCAGGCGCACCTCGCCCTCCGGGCCGAACACCCTGCGGCCCTCCCACCGGGCGAGCCAGCGGGGATTCTCGATCTCGCCGCCGAGTCCGGGCGTCTCGGCGTGCTGGTAAAACGTCAGGCCGCGCACCGTCCGGCCGTCGCCCGACAGCGCGAGGAAGCCGTACATGGTCGACCACAGTCCGTAGCCGTGGACCGGCAGGATCACCATGTCGAGCGCGCCGGCATCGTCCCGTACCAGGTACACGGGAGCGTAACGCGCACGACGCGAGATGCCGGCGATGTCCTCCCACGGCGGGATTGCCACGCCCAGCTCCGGGTCACGGGCCGCCACCTGCTGGTCGAAGGCCTGCGGGTCCAGCGCATCGCTGAACTCACCCGTCTCCAGCTCCACCAGCCGCGTCTCGACGCCCTCGAACAGCGCCTCCACCGAGCGGCCCGGCTCCATCAGGCCTGCCACCTCGAGGATGCGTGCCTTGCGCGCCAGCTCCACGTTGCGCTCCTGCATCGGCTTGAGCAGCACCGCCGCCGACGACACCAGCACCGAGCACACCAGCGACAGCACGATGGTGACCAGCAGCATCTTGGCGACGCTGTCGTTCGGCAGCGCCAGCAAGCGGCCGAACAGGCCGGTGGGCGCCTTTGCGTTCGACTCAGACATACTTGCGCATCCTCCGTCGCACGTTGGCCTGCACCACGAAGTAGTCGATCAGCGGCGCGAACACGTTGGCCAGCAGGATGGCCAGCATGATGCCCTCGGGGAACGCCGGGTTGATGACCCGGATCAGCGCCGTCAGGACCCCGATCAGCGCGCCGTAGACCAGCTTGCCGGTGGCGGTCATCGAGGCGCTCACGGGATCCGTGGCCATGAACACCAGGCCGAAGGCGAAACCGCCGGCGACCAGGTGCCAGGTGACCGGCAGGTGCATGTAGGGGTTGCTGTCCGGCCCGGCCAGGCCGTTGAACAGCCACACGGTGCCGAGCAGGCCGAGCAGCACGCCCAGCATGATGCGCCACGACGCCACCCGCGTATAAAGCAGGAACGCCGCGCCGATCAGGCAGGCGAAGGTCGACTCGGCGCCGATGGTGCCGGGCAGGAAGCCCATGAACACGTCGTGCAGGGTGTAGCCGGCAGCCTCGATCGCCTCCACGCCCCCCTGCGGCGCCAGGGCCAGCGGCGTCGCGCCGCTGAAGCCGTCCACCGCCACCCAGACGTCGTTGCCGGAGTTCTGCGCTGGGTAGGCGAAATAGAGGAAGGCCCGGCCCGTCAGGGCGGGGTTGAGGAAGTTCTTGCCGGTGCCGCCGAACACTTCCTTGCCGATGACCACGGCGAAGCTGATCCCGAGCGCCACCTGCCACAGCGGGATGGTCGGCGGCAGGATCAGGGTGTAGAGCATCGAGGTGACGAGGAAGCCCTCGTTGACCTCGTGGTTGCGCGCGATGGCGAACACCACCTCCCAGAAACCGCCGGCGGCGAGGGTGACGATGTAGACCGGCAGGAAATACAGGAAGCCGTGCCAGAAGCACGCGAGGACGCTGGTCGGGTCGTAGCCGATGCCCAGCGCCGCCAGCACGCTGCCGCGCCAGCCTTCGGCCGCGGTCACGCCCATCTCGGCCATGGCGAGGTTGGCCTGCAGGCCGATGTTGTACATGCCGAACAGGGCGCAGGGCAGCACGGCGATGACCACGTAGGTCATGACACGCTTCAGGTCGATGGCGTCGCGCACGTGCGGTGCGCTGCGCGTCACGTCTTTCGGCGTGTACATGAAGGTGTCGATCATCTCGTACAGCGCGCCGAGCTTGGCGAAGCGCCCGCCGGGACTGAACATGGGCTCGATGCGGTCGAGGAACTTGCGCAACCCGGCCATCAGCCTTCCCTCTCGATCTGTTCCAGGCGCTCGCGCAGCACCGGGCCGTAGTCGTACTTGCCCGGGCACACGAAGGTGCACAGGGCCAGGTCCTCCTCGTCCAGCTCCAGCGCGCCGAGGCGCTGCGCCTCGTCGGTGTCGCCGACCACCAGCGCCCGCAGCAACTGCGTCGGCAGGATGTCCAGCGGCATCACGCGCTCATAGGAACCGATCGGCACCATGGCGCGCGGGCTGCCGTTCTGCGAGGTGGTCAGCGAGAAGCGCCGGCTGGCGGGGCTGAGCGCCGAAAAGAAGGCCCGTGTCACGGAGAACTTCTCGCCGCCCGGGCGCAGCCAGCCGATGAACTCGCGCTGGCGCCCTTCGGCCAGCACCGTCACCTGCTGGTGGTATCGACCGAGGAACGCGCCCCAGCCGGCGGCGCGATAACCCGACCAGACCGGGCCGGAGAGCACCCGGCACTCGATCGTGTCCTCCAGCTCCCCGGTGATCAGCGGCTCGATATGGGCGCCGAGGCGGGTGCGCAACAGGCGGGGCTGCTTCACCGGCGGCCCGCCCAGCGCCACCACGCGCGTCGGGTCGAGGCGCCCGGTGGTGAAGAGCCGCCCGATGGCGATGACGTCCTGGTAGCCCAGGTGCCAGACCACGCGCTCGGCGTTGACGGGGTAGAGGAAATGAATGTGGGTGCCGACCAGGCCGGCGGGGTGCGGCCCGGAGAACTCGGCCACCTCGAGATTGGCGAGGTCCTGCGGGGCCGGGACTGCGGCGCCCGCCGCCTTGCACAGGAACAGCTTGCCCGTGGTCAGGCGCGACAACACCGCGAGGCCGTTGGCGAAATCCTGCGGTGCGTCGGCGATCACCACCGCCGGGTCCGCGGCGAGGGGATTCGTGTCCATGGCGTTCACGAACACCGCGTGCGGCGTGGTCTCGGGGTCGGGAATCTTGCTCCACGGACGGGTGCGCAGCGCGCACCAGAGGCCGGAGCGCGTGAGGTTGTGGACCACCTGCTCCCGCTCGAGCCCCGGCAGGGCATTCGCGGACCAGGAGTCGAACACCTCCTCCTCGGTGCCCTCGAGGCGAATCACGACCGCCTGCAGCACGCGCCGGGCGCCCCGGCGTACCGTGGTGACGACCCCGGCCCCCGGCGCCGTGATGTTCACGGCCGGGTGGCGCTTGTCCGTGAACAGCGGCTGGCCGAGCTTTACGCGGTCGCCTTCCTGCACCTGCATGGTCGGCTTGAGGTCGATGTAGTCGCGTCCGAGCACCGCCACCGAGCCCGTCGGCCGGGCCGGCTCTATGCGCTGCTGCGGCTCGCCTTTGAGGGGGAGATCAACGCCGCGGCGAATCCTTATATGCATTCCCTGGTCTGCCTGGAGTGCGCGCGGAGCCGCAGTCAGCGGGGCATCCGCCGTGAGGAGTTATTGTCCGCCGCCAAGTATACGCGAAGGCGGCCGTCGCGGACCGACGTGCGGGCCGCAGCGGTTACAATACCGGCCTGGCGCACCCCCGGGGCTGCGCGACCAACGGATTGCCGGAGTAAGTATGCGCAAAATCCTCGCCGGGCTCGTCGCCGCCACACTGCTCGCCACCCTGCCCGCCTGCGGCGGGGGGGACGGGCCGGACTACACCTGGCTGCGGGCCTTCCACGCCGTGCCGGACGCGCCCAACATGCGCGTCACCTTCGACGACTTCGTCTTTCGCGAAAACATTTCCTTCGGCACCACGACGTTGGAGCGCATCCAGTCGCTGCTCAAGGAGAACGGCGATTCGGCGCGCTTCACGGCGGAGTTTTTCGCCGCCAACGGCGCCGTAGGCGGTGAGCTGGCCTCGCTCGACGTGCCGATTGCCCAGGACTCGACCTCGACCGTCGTCCTCGGCGGACGTTTTGACGACGTGCAGCCGGTGGTCGTGGTGACCCCGCGCCGCCCGCGGCCCCTCAGCAGCCTGTATTTCCAGTTCGTGCATGCGTCGACCGCGGTCGACGCAGTCGATGTCTACGTGACCCGGCCGGAGGTCGAACTGAGCGCGACCGCGCCGCTGGCTTCGGTAGACCCGCTGGGCTACTCGCCCTCCATCGAGGTGCCGTTCGGCGCCACCCGGATCCGGCTCACCGTCGCCGGCACGCTGGACGTGATCTACGATTCGGGCGAGCGCCAGTTCGACCAGAGCACGCTGGACAGCGGGCCGGGTGTCGAGTGGCTGTTCGCGGTGACCGAAAGCGTAGTCGCCGGACCCTCCCCGGTATTCCTGCTCGGGGATTCCGGGCGCGGCTCGGTGTCGCTGCTGGATGTCGGCACGCCGGCCACGGCGCGGGCGATCCATGCCATCCCCGCACTCGGCGCGGTCGACCTGGAAGCACTGACGGAGCCGCCCGAGACGCTGCTGCAGGGGCTGGAGTTCGCGCAGCGCTCGGCACAGCTCGCGGTGCCGGCCGGCCAGTACACCCTGGCCTTCCGCGCGCCGGAGGCACCGGAAGAGCCGCTGGCCTCGCTCGAGGTAGCGACGGCCCGCGGACAGGAGTTTCTCGCCGTCCTGATCGCCGGGCAAACGGCAGAGACGATCCTGTTTACGTCGACGCTCGCCCGCAGCGTCGCCTCCGAGGCCCGGGTCCGTTTCGTGCACCTGGCGCCGGAGGGCGACCTGGTCTCCGTTTACCTCGCCAGCAGCGCGGACGAGGCCCTGTCTTCGGCAAACCGGTTCCTGTTCAACCGGCCGCCGGGCTCGTTCATCGGCCACCTGGCGATCAACCCCGGGACCTATTTCCTGAGCATGACCACGCGTCCCGTTTCCGACCCGACCGATGCCACCGACCCGGTCCTGCTCGGCCCGGTGGAACTCGAACTGGTCGGCGGCGACGTCCTCACGCTGGCGCTGTTCGCACCGGAGGTCGAAGGCGAGCCGGAAACGCTGCAGGTCCTCGACGACACACTTCCCTAGGACGAAGACTCAGGGTGCTGACACCGATGTTTCCCGCCAAGACGCGCCTTCTCCTGCTGGCGAGCCTGTGCGCCGGCTTCCTGCTGCAGCCCGCCCCGGCAGCCGCCGCCGGCCTCGAGCTGCGCCAGCTGCACGAACTGCGCCAGGTGGGCGAAGTGGCTATGAGCCCTGATGGCGCCCTGACGGCCTACACGGTCGGCGTGCCGCGCCAGCTCTTCGTCGAGGAAGACGGTCCCGCCTGGAGCGAGCTGCACATCATCGACGCGCGGGGACCGGGCCGCGGTTACGTGGTCGGCCAGGTGAACGTGTCCGCGCTGGCCTGGACCCCGGACGGCGCCACCGTCACCTTCCTGGCCAAGCGCGGCGAAGACGAGACGCGCCGCCTGTACGGCATCGACACCGCCGGCGGCGAAGCGCGGCAGCTGCTGGCGCATGCCACGGACATCAAGGGTTACAGCCTCTCCCCGGACGGCACGCGGGTCGCTTTCATCGCCCGCGCAGAGGAGACCGAAGCGCTCGAGGAGGCGCGCAAGCACGGCTTCAGCCAGCGCGTGTACGAGGAGGACGTGCGGCCTTACCTGCTCTACATCGCGCCACTGGACGGCGCCGGCGAGACCCGCGTGCTCGAACTCGAGGGCTCGGCGCAGGAAGTGCGCTGGAGCCCCGCGGGGGACCGCCTGGCCGTGAAGCTGAGCCCGCGTGAGCTGATCGACGATGTGCTGATGCGCACGCGGGTGTTCTTCGTCGCCGCGGACACCGGTGCAGTACTCGGCGCGGTCGATACGCCCGGCAAGGTGGGGCGCATGGCCTGGGCGCCGGACGGCCGCCATCTCGGCCTGGTCATGGCGGCCGATCTCAACGATCCGCGCGAGGGACGGCTGGCCGTGGTCGGCCGCGACGGCGGGACGCCGCGCGACCTCCTGCCCGGGCTCGAGGGACACGTCTGGCATCTCGGCTGGCGTGGCGCGGACCGGCTGCTCTACATCAGCTATGAAGGCGTCGAGGCGCGCCTGGGCGAAATCGGCATCGACGGCCGCGGCGACCGCACCCTGGCCGCAGACGGCCCGATCTGGGACGCCCTGAGCGTCTCGGCCGACGGCAGGACCGTGGCCCTCGGCGCACATGCCCCGGCGCACCCCCGCGAGGTCTTCCACATGGCCGGACGCCGTGCGCCGCAGCGCCTCACGGTGTCCAATCCCTGGCTGGAAGACGTGCCGCTGGCGCGCCAGGAAGTGGTGCGCTACCGGGCCCGTGACGGGCTCGAGCTGGAAGGCCTGCTCATTCACCCGCTGGAGCGCGCGGAAGGCGCGCGCGTGCCCCTCATCCTGGCGGTGCACGGCGGGCCGGAAGCGCATTACAGCAACGGCTGGCTGAGCTCTTATGCCCAGCCCGGACAGGCGGCCGCCGCCCGCGGCTATGCCGTGTTCTATCCCAACTACCGCGCCAGCACCGGCCGCGGCGTGGCCTTCTCCAAGCTCAACCACGGCCGCCCGGCCGCGGCGGAGTTCGACGACCTGGTCGACGGCGTGGACCACCTGGTCGCCATCGGCCTGGTCGACGCCGACCGTGTCGGCATCACGGGCGGCTCCTACGGCGGCTATGCCTCGGCCTGGGGTGCCACGCGCTACAGCGAGCGCTTTGCCGCTGCGGTGATGTTCGTCGGCATCAGCGACAAGATCAGCATGCTCGGCACCAGCGACATCCCCACCGAGCTTTACCACGTGCACTACCAGACCTGGCCGTGGGAAAACTGGGCGCTGTACCGGGAAGCGAGCCCGATTTTCCATGCCGCCAACAGCCGCACGCCGACGCTGATCCTGCACGGCGAGGCGGACCCGCGCGTGGACCGCAGCCAGAGCATGATCCTGTATCGCTACCTCAAGCTGCTGGGCCAGGCGCCGGTGCGCCTGGTGCTGTATCCCGGCGAGGGGCACGGAAACCAGCGCGCGGCCAGCCGCTGGGATTACACGCTGCGCCTGGTGCGCTGGATGGACCACTACCTCCAGGGCGACGGCGGCGCGCCGCCGGCCTACCCGGTCGATGCACGCGCAGCCTGGGAAGCCGGGGGAGACTGAACTCCTGGACGCACGACGCCCTCGCAAGCATCATCCGGGACCGACCCGGGGTGCCCCTGCACCGCCGCTGGTCCTGGTTGGCGCGCTGTTGCTGCTGGCTGCTCCCCTGCATGCTGCGGAGCCGGGCCAGGCTGCCGCACCAGGCCAGGCCGCTGAGCGCCCGCGCATCGGGCTCGTGCTCGGCGGCGGTGGCGCGCGCGGCGGCGCACACGTCGGCATCTTGAAGGTGCTGGACGAGCTGCGGGTCCCGGTGGACTGTGTTGCCGGCACCAGCATGGGCGCACTGGTCGGTGCCACGTTCGCCAGCGGCATGCCGGCGGACGAGCTGGAGCGACGGCTGGGCGCGATCGACTGGGCGGCCACCATCGGGACCTCTGTCTGGCGCAACCTGGAGCCGATGCAGCGCAAGCTTTCCGGCGTCACTTACAGCAACAGCATCGAGTTCAGCGCCTGGGGCGGCGAGCTGCACGGCGACGCCGGCTTCATCCCGGCCCAACAAGTCGAGGCGGAGCTGCGGCTGCTCATCAGTGGGGCCCGCAATATCACCGACTTTGACCACCTGCCGCTGCCGTTCCGTGCCGTGGCAACGGACCTGAGGTCGAGCAGCATGGTCGTGCTCGGGGCGGGCGACCTCGGCGAGGCCATGCGCGCCAGCATGGCGGTCCCCGGCCTGTTCTCACCCGTGGTGCGGGGAGACCAGGTGCTCACCGACGGCGGCATGGTGCGCAACCTGCCGGTGGACGTGGCGCGCGAGCTGTGCGCGGACGTGGTCATCGCCGTGGCTCTGGCCATCCCGCCACCCGGCGCGGACGAACTCAGCTCGTTGTTCACCGCCGCCGGGCGCTCCATCGACGTCGTGATCGAAGCCAACGAAAAAGCCCAGCTGGCCACGCTGGAAAGCGACGACATCGCCATCGTCGTCCCGGTGGGCGACATTCGCGCCGGAGATTTCGCCCGGGTGATGGAAACCATCCCGCTGGGAGAAGCCGCGGCGCGCGCGGTCGCCGCGGACCTGCAGCGTTACGCAGTCCCCGAAGACGATTACCAGCGCTGGCGCGCAGCGGTGACGCGCCGCGCGAGCCCGCCAGTACACATTGCGACCATCGAGTTCCGCCCCTTGCGCCATGCCTCCGCGGAGTACCTGGCCACCCGCCTGGAAACCCGGATCGGGGACGAGGTGACGCGGGCCGAGCTCGAAGCCGACATGAGCCGCGTGTTCGCCAGCGGTGATTTCGAGCGCGTGGACTATCGCCTCGTGCCGTATCACGACGATGGATACCGCCTGGTGATCGATGCCCAGGAGAAGCGCGGCGAGACAGACTTTATCCGCTTCGACCTCGGGCTCGCCGGCTCAGCGGGCGGAGACGTCCTGTTTGCATTGCGCGCGGATCATCGTCGCGAGTGGGTCAATGCGCGCGGCGGCCAGTGGAGCAATGCGCTGCAACTCGGCCAGATCTCTGCCCTGGGCACCGCCTTTTACCAGCCGCTGGACGTGGCGCAGAAGTACTACGTGGAACCGTCGCTCGGCGTGCGCCGCTCCCTGGAGGATTTTTTTCTCGACGGCGACCGCATCGCCAGCTACCGGCTGCTGGAAACAGGTGCAGGCGTGGACGTCGGCGTCAATGTCGGCAACCATTTACGCCTGTTCTCGGGCGTGCGCATGGGCATCGCCGACTTCAATCTCGACACGGGCGCCGTGTCACTGCTGGATGAAGAGCGCTCACGTGACAACAGCCTGGTTGTCGGCGGCCTGTACGACACGCGCGACTCCGCTTACCTGCCGACCCGCGGCAGCTACGGCCAGTTCGAGTACCGCAACTCCAACCGCTGGCTGGGCGGCGAGGAGTCATACACCCAGCTCGAGGCCGTTGTCGGCCGTGCCCTGCCATGGCGCAAGCAGGTACTGCTGCTCGTGGCCGGGGCCGGCCACACGCTGAGCGGAGACCTGCCACGCTATCGCGACTTCCGCATCGGCGGCGCCCGCAGCTTCCCCGCCGTGCAGCGTGGCGAACTGCGCAGCGAGGGTTACTGGTCCGGCTCGGCCACCTGGATGCTGCGCCTGGCCGACATCCAGGCGCTGTTCGGCCAGGTCTTTTACGGCGGATTCGGCCTGCAAGCCCTGCGCCTCCTCGATCCCACCGACGGTGGCCCGGACGAGACGATCCTGGGCGCGTCCTTCACGCTCGGTGCGCGCACGCCGGTGGGCCCGTTGATGCTCACGCTCGGCGTGGCGGACAACGACAGTGTCGAGCTGCACCTGGCGCTGGGGCGGCCCATCGCCGAAGGCTCGCTGCTGGACCGGCTGCAGTAGGCCGCGGGCCCTGCCCGCCGCAGTTCAGCCGCCGCCGCGGGCGGCGTCCCGGCGCAGCACGTAAGCGGGGAAGGTGCCGTAGCGCTTCGCCCACTCCAGCTGCTTGACGTATTCGCAACGAAAACCTTCGGCGCCCTCGACCGCCGCCAGCGCGGCGAACGCCTCGCTGGCATAGACCTGGCCGGGCGGCGTCTTCGGCTCCAGCCGCGCCGCACGGCTGACGTGCGTGCCGCAGCATTTCGGCAGGCCCGTGATCGGGTCGGTGGTCAGGTGCACCGGCCCGGCGTGCAACGCCAGGCGCATCGCCAGCGGGCGGGAGAAGCCGAGGGCCTGCCAGTAGGTTTCCTGCACGGCGTCGAGCAGTCGCAATGCAAACAGGCCCGCCACCTGCACGCTGTCGAAGGCGAGGAACAGGCCGTCGCCCCAGGTCTCGCGCACGGGGATCGAGCCGGCATCCGCGGCGACGAGCCTGGCGACCATACCGAGACACGACTCGACGAACAGCGGCACCTCGGCGTCGTCGAGCCGGCTGAACCCCACTGCATCCGCAAACAGCAGCGACATCACCCGGTCGGTCTTCGGCCGGTCCGGCGCCTCGGCCGGGGGTGCCGCCAGCGCCGGGATGCGACGCGCCTCCAGCACGCCTTGCACGCCCGTGCCGGCAGCATCAAGCTGCACACAGTCCACCGCCAGCCCATGGCGCTGCCACTGGCGCACCGCGCCGGCCGTGCCACCCGGGCCGTCGCCGCCGCGCCCGTCCCAGGCGACCAGCGCCATCACCTCCGTCTCCAGCTCGCGCGCGCGCAACAGGCCCAGGCCGTGCACCAGCTGGTTGGCGTAATCGTAGGCGACGCCACCGTGCAGCGGGCGGCTGCTGGAAGCGTAGACCACCCGCGCGTGGCCCAGCTGTCGCTCGAAGCGCGGGCGCCAGCCTTCGACGCCGGGCAGATCGAGGCTGTCCTCGACGAAGCGCTCGGCATGGTACGGCAGCACGACGTGGGCCTCCCCGCCGAGCGACTCCAGCGCCTCGAGAAACAGCAGGTCTGTGCCGCACGCCGCCGACGACACCCCGACCAGGCCGTTGTGGGCTTCAAGCCAGCCGCGGATCGCGGCATACACTGCGCGCTCCAGCCGCGGCGGGAAATGCCGCTCCGGCCGGTCGGGCCGGTCGGGCCGATCGAGCATGTGACCGGAGAACAGGACCACTCGCGGCAAGGGCAGCCACTGCTCTACCAGCTGCGGGTCGCCCCCCAGGTGTGCGAGCAGCAGGCGCGCATGGCGGCGCGTCGAGCTCAGGTCACCGAATCGGTGCCGGCCGCAAGTCGCCGCCTCCCGGTACCAGCGCTCGGCCGCCACCAGGTCGTGGCGGGCCAGGGCGGCTTCCCCCAGGGTAGCCAGCACCCAGTAGCGCTCCGGGTGCGCGTCCTCCAGTCGCTCCAGTGCGTCCAGGCACTCGCGCGTGACCTCCAGCGCCACCGCCGCGGCACGCGCTGCATCCCCCTGCACTGTCGCGAGCGTCGCCACGTTGATGCCGGCCCAGTGGCCGTGGCCGTGCTCATAGGCCTGGCCGTACAGGCGCAGCGCGGCCTCGAGGTGCTTGCGGCGCGGTCCGCCGTGCGCCGCAAGGCCGAGGTCCTTGTGGGTGCGCGCGAGGATGCCGAGCGTCTCGTCCTCGAGGTGGCCCTGCTCTCGCAGCCCTTCCAGCACGCGGTTGGCCGCCTCCGTGCTGCCGCTGCGCGCCAGGGCCAGGCCCTGCACCTGGCGCAGGACGACATCCGCCGGCGCCGCCTCGAGTCCTTCTGCGGCGACCTCGAGGGCGAGAAGCGGGGCGCCCAAGTCGACGAAGGCCCGCGCGAGCAGGGCGTAAGCGTCCCACATGCCGGTCCAGCCCAGCGCCGGGTCCGCGCGCTCCCGCCACAACACCAGCAGGCCTGCAAGGTCATGCTGCAGCGCCTGGATCCTGTTGCGTAGGGCTTTTTGCGCTTCGATGATCGTTTCCTCTCGCAGCATTTCGCGCGGCGCCGCGGGTGCCGTCCTCGTGCCCGAGCCATGCTGCACCACGTTGGCCCGGCCATTCTAGCCCGATGACCACGACGCGACGTCGCGGCGATAAGCGCCTGCGACGCGCGCTCCGGTGCTGCAGTATCATCGCCCGCATGAGGCGGCCTCTCGAGCGCAGGCGCCTGGCTTGACAGGAAACTGGAGCACGACTGACATGATCACCGCCGACCAGCTTGTCGCCCATGCCGTCGGCGACTACGTTCTCCAGAGCGAGTGGATGGTGCGCGAGAAGGGGCGCAGCCACTTCGCCGCCCTGGTCCATGTCGTGGTCTACACGCTGCCCTTTCTGTTCCTGACCCAGAACCCGCTCACGCTGGCGGTCATCGCCGGCTCGCACTACGTGCTCGATCGCTGGCGGCTGGCGCGCTACGTGGTCTGGCTGAAGAACCGGCCCTGGCCCGGCAGCCGACCCTGGGCGGAGTGTCGCGAAACCGGATATCCGCCCGATACCCCGAAATGGATGGCGACCTGGCTGATGATCATCGTGGACAACACGCTGCACGTGCTGATCAACGGCGCCGCGATCACTTACATCGGCTGAGGGCCGGACTGGGCTCGCGTTATACTTGCGCTTGCAACTGGTCGAACCTGGAGGGAATCAAGTGGGCACCATCGGATGGCTCGCACTGGTCGCCGTCGGCATCGCCCTCGGCGTAGGCATCGGGCGCGCATGGCCCGTCCGCACGGCAAAGATGGCGGAGCTGGAGCGGGAAAAGGACCAGGCGCGCAACGAGCTGGGCCAGTACCGCGAGGAAGTCAGCGCGCACTTCGAGCGCACCGCCGAGCTGTTCGACAAGGTCACCGCGGATTACCGCAGCCTCTACGAGCACCTGGCATTGAGCGCGCGCCAGCTCGGTGCCATCGGGGGCGAGTCCACGCCGCGGCCTCTAGAACAGCCGGAGCAGCGCCGGCTGCGCGCCTCGGCGACGCCGGAGACGGCCGAGACCTCCGAAACGCCGGACGCGACGGCAGAGGCGTCGGCGCCGTCAGCGGAGCGCAGAGACTCTTAGCACCTGCCCGCGCGGGGAATCGGTCAAGAGGAACAGCGCGCCGTCAGGCGCCACCTTGACGTCGCGCAACCGCGCGCCGACCTCGCCGAACAGCGCTTCCTGCGACACGACGCGATCGCCCTCCAGCACCAGGCGACGGACTTCTTGCGCGACCAGCGCCGAGACGAACAGGCTGCCGTCCCATTGCGGAAACTGCGCGCCCCGATACAGCGTCATGCCCGCCGGCGCGATCGACGGCGTCCAGTGCAGCACCGGGTCCTCCATGCCTGGGCGCGTGGTCCAGGGCGAAATGCGCGCCCCCGAGTAATCCACGCCGAAGGTCGCCACCGGCCAGCCGTAGTTGCGGCCCGCCTGCACCAGGTTGAGCTCGTCGCCGCCACGCGGGCCGTGCTCATGCGCCCACAGCCGGCCGGTCGCGGCGTCGAACACCAGCCCCTGCACGTTGCGATGTCCGAAGCTGTAGATCTCGGGCCGGGCCCCTTCCTGGCCGACGAAGGGGTTGTCCTCGGGCACGCTGCCGTCGGGACGGATGCGCACGATCGTGCCGGTGTGACTGTCGAGGCGCTGCGCCTCTTCGCGATAATCGAAAGCGTCGCCGAGACCGATCGCCAGCGTGCCGTCGCCGAGGAAGGCCATGCGCGCGCCGTAGTGCACCGGCCGGTCGCGGGGCGGCTGGATGTCGAAGATCACCTCGACATCGATGAGTTCCCGCCCCTGCAGGCGGCCGCGCACCACCCGCGTGCCGCTGGCGCGCGCGTCGCCATGCGCCAGGGACAGGTAGATCCAGCCGTTCTCCTCGTAGCGCGGATCGAGCAGCACCTCGAACAGGCCGGCCTGGCTGCGCACGAAAGCCGCGGGCACGCCCCCCACCGGGTCCTCCAGCAGGCGGCCGTCCTCGATGAGGCGCAGGCGGCCGGCGCGCTCGGTCACCAGCATGCGGCCGTCGGGCAGGAAGGCGATCGACCAGGGGTGCTCCAGGCCCTCCGCGACCGTCTCGATGCGGTACTCGACGGCCGCGGCGGGCAGGCCGCAAGCGGCCAGCAGCAGGCAGAGCGCGAGGCAGCGAAGTGAGCGTGATGCAATCATTTGGGTGATTTCCGCCTTGGGGACTGCAACAATACCAGAGCCGTCCGGCCTCCCCGGCCATCCGCATGGAGTCGCGATCCCCGATGAAGTTCCTGCGCCTGCTGCTGGCATGGCTGGTCGCCGCGGTCGTCACGGCGGCGCTCGGCAGCATCATCCAGACCCAGTTCAACCTCGCCGCCATCGCCGCGCTCGGCGCCTCCGTCCCGTTGGGTGCGCGCCTGCAAACGACCCTGCACGACCTGGCGGGTTTCGCGCCCATGTTCGGACTGGTGGGCGCCGCCGGCTTCGTACCGGGGTTCGTGGTGGCCGCGCTGTTGTCCTGGCGCCGCCCGGAGTGGCGCGCGTTGCTGTATCCGCTGGCCGGCGCCGCCGCGCTGGTGGCGGCCGTGCTGCTGATGAACGGCCTGCTGCCGGTTACGCCCATCGGCGCCACGCGTTCAGCCTGGGGCATCGCCGCGCTGGGCCTGGCGGGGCTGGCCGGGGGCGCGGCCTTCGCCGCCCTGGCGCCGCGCAGCACGCGCGCGAGGACCATGGCTTGAGGCCGCCCGGCCTTGATATGCTGCGGAACCAAACGCCAGCCCGCGGGTCCGAAAATGCTTCGGACCGCAACATGCCAAGAGGTATCGTCATGAAGTTTTCCGCCGCCGCCCTGCTCGCTGTTCTCGCCCTGTCCGCGGCCGCGCCCGCGACGGCCGAGAATGTCATCCGCCTGTCCGAACCCGTCGAGGTCGGTGCGGGCTACGAGGTGTTTGGCGCCCCGGTAGGTGAAGCCGGCGAACCGGTCCGCCTGGGCGAGATCATTGCCGCCAGCGACCAGTACGCGGGCCAGGAAGTGCATGCCACCGCCAAGGTCGCCAAGGTCTGCCAGAAGAAAGGTTGTTTCTTCGTCGCCCACGACGGCGAAGCCACCGCCCGGATCACCTTCGTCGACTACAGCTTTTTCGTCCCCACCGACTCCGGCGGCAAGGACGTGACCATCGTCGGCACCTTCAACCGCAAGACGCTCTCCGAAGCCCAGGCGCAGCATTTCGCCCAGGATGCCGGCGAGGACCCGAGCAAGGTGCAGGGGCCGCGCGAGGAGTACTCCATCGTCGCGACCTCGGTCGTCATCCCGACGTCCTGACGACGGCTTGGGTGGCCGCGCGGCCGGGCGGCCGGGCCAGGGCATGGCCCGTCTCGCTTGGAATTCTTATGCCGCTCGACGGGCCATGCCCTGCCCCGACCACCCTGCTTCGGCCTCGACCGTCTTGCGCGCTCAAACGCCCGGTTGCCGGGCTGGCCGATCGGTTCGCGACGGTGTCGGCTCACAGCGGTGTCGGCTGGCGCGGGACCGGTCGGTCCGCGACGGGATGAGCAGGCCCGGAACTCGAGGCAAGGTCCGTTACGGGTCCCTCGAGCGGCATAAAGATTTCCAAGCGAGGGGGACCCGTAACGGGCCTTGCCGAAGCCCCGCGGGCAGGATCAGCCGCCCGGCGATGCGCCGATGCGGTCCAGCCGCAGGCGCTGGCGCTCGTCGAACAGCCGGCGGCTCGCCGCCATCACCGCGGCCACGGTGCCGAAGCCGGTGCCGACCGCGATCATGAAGAACACCAGCACCTGGTACTTCACGGCCAGCGCCGGGGGGCTGCCGGCGAGGATCTGGCCGGTCATCATGCCCGGCAGGCTCACCACGCCGGCCGCGGCCATGCCGTTGATGATGGGGATCATGCCGCTGCGCATGGCGTCGCGCCGCAGGTCGGCGATGGCTTCGCTCCAGTTCATGCCGAGCATCAGCCGCCCCTCGATCACCTGGCGCTGGCGCCAGGCGCTGTCGGTGAGGCGGTCCATGCCGAGCGCCACGCCGGTCATGGTGTTGCCCAGCAGCATGCCGAGCAGCGGGATGGCGTACTGCGGCGCGTACCAGGGCTGGGGCCCGATGATGGCGAGCAGGGCGAAGACGGTCACGGCGAAGGCCGAGATGAACATCGAGACCGTGCCGATGGCGAAGGCCCAGCCGCCGGTCATGCGCCGCTTCTGGCGCGACATGACTTCGCGCCCGGCCAGCAGCAGCATCACCACCGCCATCAGCGCCACCCAGTGAAATGCCGCCACGGAGAACAGGGCCTCGAGCACCAGCCCGATGAGCGCGAGCTGGATGACCATGCGTGTCGCCGCGACCAGCAGTTCGCGGCTGAGACCGAGGCGCCCGTACCAGGTGACGGCCGCCAGGGCGAGGACCAGTGCCGCGCCGATGGCCAGCTGCCACCAGGCGAGGTCGATCAGCTCCTGTTGCATGGTTGCTCCACGAGGTGTTCGCCACGGATCGCGAAGTGGCGATCGGCGACGCCGGCGATCTGCTCCCGGTCGTGCGCGACCCAGATCACCGGGACGGCTTCGCGCCTGCAGTAGTCCCGCAGCCATGCCTCGACCCGGCGCGTCAGGTCCGGATCCAGGTTCGCGGTAGGCTCGTCCAGCAACAGCGCACGCGGCTCGTGCGACAGCGCGCGCAACACCGCCAGGCGCTGCTTCTCGCCCGAGGACAGCCGGCTCACCTGCCAGCCGAGCACAGCCGCGTCGAAGCCGAAAGCCTCGAGGCTGCCGGGCACCGCATCCAGGAAATGCGCGGCGACGGTATCGCCCCACCAGCTGCTCTCGGCCGGCACCAGCATCACCCACCTGCGCCAGCAGTGCGCCGCCATCGACTCGCGCCGCTCACCGCCCAGCGACACTTCGCCCTGGTGCGGCTCGAGGTCCGCGATGGCGCGCAGCAGTCGCGTCTTGCCCGACCCCGACTCCCCGGAAATGCACACCACTTCGCCCGGCGCCACGCGCAGGGACACGTTGCGCAACGGACCGGCGCACACGTCGTGCAACACCAGCGCGGCGTCGCCGCCATGCGCAGTCTCCGCCATGCCTGCCTGTGCGTTCACGCCACTTTGTCGCCCCAGCGCCGGCGAGGATGCCGCCGTCGCTCAGCGCCGCGGCAGCAGGCTGAGCTCGACGCGGTTGTTGAGCGCGGCGATCCGGTTCCACTCCCCCGCCGTGCTCACGTCCGGCGGGAAGGTATAGCGGCGCTCGGAGTCCCGGCTGCCGTGTATGAGCACGGTGAGGTCGATGCCGGTGCGACTCAGCATGGGCGCGTTGGCGAGGAACTGCGTGAAGGCCTCGGACTGGCCGTTGCCCTGTCCCGAGTTCTCGGCCAGCGGGTTGCCGATCAGGTCGCATTCACCTACCGGGATCGCCGGGTCGGCGAGGCGATAACCGCCGGCCTCGTCCACGGTCATGCAGAACTCGCCCAGGTGGGCCTCGAGCCGGACCGCGCCGTCGAAGCCGACGCCGGCGAGCCGCGCCAGCAACTCCGCGAGCTGTTCCACGCGGGCGTCGTCGAAAGGTAACTCGGCGAAGCCGAAGCGGTTGTCCTCGTTGGCCGCCCACTCCATCCCGGCGATGAGGGCCTGGTAACGGCCCTCCAGCTCGCCCTGGCCGGGACCCACGCCGCGTTCCTGCTCGAACTGCAGCGTGTCCAGCGTCTCGGCCTGCTGCGCGACAGTCGAGCGCAGCTGCGCATTGTCCGCCAGCGCCGCGTCGCGCTGTTCGGCCGCCGCGCTGAACAACAGGAACAACAGCGCCATCGGCACTACGGCGAGGACCAGCAGCGTGGCCACCACGCCCCAGCCCGTCTGCCGCTCCGGCGGCGTCGCCTGGCGCGCGAGCTCGGCCTCGGCCTTCTGGCGGCCCCAGATCTCCTCGGCGACACGGCGCGCGAAGTCGCGGTTGCTGGCCAGGATGTCGGTGCGTAACTCGAGATGCTGGTCCTGCAGCGTGCGGCTGATGAGCGCCTGGATGGAGGCGCCCATGGCCTGGCGTTCCAGCGCGCGCTCGGTTTCTTCCTCGCGCTCGGCCGCGGCCTTTTCTTCCGTCTCGGCGCTACGCCGGCGCAGCGCGGCGCGGCGATCCTTGACCAGTCCCAGCTTGAGCAGCATCTCGAACAGGAGGCCCGGCTGGACGTCCTTGGGCAGCACGCCTACGGCGCCGAGCGCCCGGGCCTGGCCGACATACACCTCCCCTTCCTTGGCGGTGTACATCATCACCGGGATCAGGGCGGTACGCGGGTCCGCCTTGATCGCCGAGACCGCCTCGAAGCCGTCCATGCCCGGCATGCTGTGATCCATGAAGATCACGTCGACCACCTGGCTGCGCAGGAAGTCGATGGCCTGCTCGCCGGACTCGGCGAATTCCACTTCCAGGTCGTAACGCTCGAGCATGCGCTTGAGCGCTACCCGTGCAGCCTTGGAGTCGTCGACGACGAGTGCTCGCTTCTGCGCCATGCCGAGACTTTCCTTCAACTTGCCCCGTTAGTCCAGTCCCTCGGCTGCTGGTACGCTTGCCGCATGCGGCGTGACGAGTTCGAGCGCGTGGTGGACGAGGTGCTGGAGAGCCTGCCGGAGTGGGCGCTCGAGCGCATCCACAACCTGCGCGTGGTGGTCGAGGAGTGGCCCACGGCCGAGCAGGACCCGGAGGACGAGGGGCTGCTGGGGCTGTACGACGGCATCGCGTTGCCCGAGCGCGACCTGGACTACGTCGACGTGATGCCGGACACGGTGTGGATCTTCCGCCAGCCGCACCTGGCCCTGGCGCTGGAAGGCGAGGCGCTGCGCGAGGAGATCCGGCGCACGGTGCTGCACGAACTGGCGCACTATTTCGGGCTCGACGACGACTACCTGGACGAGATCGGCTGGGGCTGACTACCAGCCGCCGCCGCCGCCCCCGCCGCCACCGCCGCCTGAGAACCCGCCGCCACCGCCGCCGGAAGACGAGCCCGGCGGCGTGGAGGCGGAAGAGATGGCCGAGGTGAGCGAGGCGCCCACGCCCGAGGTGAAGCTGCCGATGGCATGCGGGTTGAAGTGCCCGTGGTACCAGGCGGGGCGATAGCTTGTGCTGCCCGATGCTTCCAGGCGCGCGAATACACCGGCGAACTTCTCCGCCCAGGCCTGTTCCACCCCCAGCGCCAGCGCGAACGGCAGGTAGCGCTCGAACAGCTCAGGCGTTTTCTCGGGCGGATTGCGCAGGTTGAGCTCGTCCTTTTCCGCCACCTCGAGATAGCTCTTGAAACCCTCCAGCTTGTCCATCAAGCGGCGTCCGCGCTCGGTGGGTGCGCGCAGCAGCCAGTAGAACAGGATGTGGGCCGCCGCCATGAGGCCGAACAGCACCACCACCAGGGGCCGCCAGGCGTCGAGCAGGCTGACGGCGAGCGCCAGCGCCAGAGTCGCCACGATGGAGGGCAGCAGGAAAATCCCGTTGGTGAGGAAATAGATTTTCTCGTAGTCCCGTTGCAGCGCCTTCTGGTGCGCATGCTTGGCCCGTGCAAGGACCTTGTGGTTCTCGTTCTCCAGCACGACCGCAGACTCCCTGGCGAACAGGGCCGCGAGCAACGCCTTCTCGCCCGCCGCGAGCGGCTGCGCAGAGCCGGTACGGCGCAGGGTGTAAGCGCCGTCGTCTTCCTCGATCTCCAGCTGGCCCTTCACGGCAAGGTTGACGACCGCGGCGACGAACGCCCGGTTGTCGTAGCCCATGCGCATGATGAACCGCGCCGAAGCAGGCGAGTAGCTGCCCGGCGGCTCGTAGTGCGGGAAGATCACGCCGCGCGGCGGATCGACGCCGAAACGCCGCCAGGCCCATGCCATGTACCCCAGCACGAACAACAGCCCCAGCCCCGCCACCAGCAGCCCCCGGTTGTCGGCCAGGGTGTGCTCGAGCCGCTCCAGCCGGCCGGGCTCGTGCACGTGGCCCTTGGGCCAGGCGACCACGACGGTCAGGCCCTCGCGCGGCCCCAGCGGGCGGGTGGCGGCGAACTGTGCCGTGTTGCCGTCGACGTCCGCGGCATAAGCCTGCTCCGTGCTGCCCTGCCGCCCGGTGTAGGCGTCCAGGGTGATGCCGCCTGGCGGCACCGACGCCGGCAGGCGCACCACGGCCACGGCCGAGTCGATGGGCAGGTCCCAGCCGTTGCCCGTCACGTTCCAGTACAGCTCGTCATGCTCCGCGAAGTAACCGAGCTGGCGGTCGGTGCGATAACGCAGCAGGTACTCGTGCCGGCCGGGCTCGAGCATGCGGTCGGCGCTGCCGGCGTAGACCCGCACGCCGTTGCTGCGTCGCTCGGTATGCCAGGGTTCCGGGTTGCCGTTGCGACGCACCTCGAGCACCTCGAAACCGACGCGGTAGCGGTTGCCGTAGCGGTCGCGGTAATCGGTCGGGAAGTCGCGGAAAATGCCGCGCCGGATCATGTTGCCCGCGGCCTGCACCACGATGGTCTCGCTCACCGTCATGCCGGCGTCGGCGTGCACCTCGATCTCGCTGCGGTACTCGAGGATGCGTTCCTCCGCCTGCGCCGCGACGGCGGCAAGCAGCATGGCGGCGCAGAGCAGGCGCCGCATCATCTCAGCCGAGCTCCACGCGCGGGGCAGCGCGCACTTCCGCCTCGTCCACGGCGAAGAACTCCGCCGGCCGGAATGCGAACATGCGCGCGGGCACCATGTCGGGGAAGGACTCGATGCGGGTGTTGTAGATGCGCACGGCGCCGTTGTAATAGCGCCGCGCGTACTGCAGGTGATCCTCGGTCTCCACCAGGTCGCGCTGCAGCTGCAGGAAATTGCCGTCTGCCTTGAGCGTCGGGTAGGCCTCGGCCAGGGCGATGAGCCGGTGCAGGCCGGCCTCCATCTCGTCCTCCAGCCGCGCCTTGTCGCGCAGGCTGCCGGCCGCCTCGGCGCGCGCGCGCAGCTCGGTGACCGCGCTCAGCGTGGCACGCTCGTACTCCGCATAGGCCTTCACCGCCTCGACCAGGCGCGGCACGAGGTCGTGGCGTCGCGTCAGCTGCACGTCGATGTCGCTCCAGGCCGAGCGCACGCGGTTGCGATCGCGCACCAGCCGGTTGTAGATCAGCACGCCCCAGAGCAGGAGCGCCGCGATCACTATGAGGATGAAGGTCAACATCCGTGCTCAGGCGCTGATGGCCAGTTTCTCGCGATGGTACAGCCGCGCCGCGATGATCCAGAGCAGCAAGCCCAGCCCCAGGCCCGCGCCGGCGTACACCAGCCATTCCAGCGCCGACAGCGCCTCGGCGCGCAGCACCATCAGGATCGCCTGGTTCTGCGCCAGGAAGGGCACGGCGAACATCCACAGCTGGTTCTTCACCGGGCTGATGAGCAGCACCACCGTGGGAATGATGGGCAGCAGCATGAGCACGCTCATGTAGCTCTGCGCCTCCTTCACCGACTTCACGCTGGCGGCGATCAGGGTCAGCAGCGTGGTGCCGATCAGCACCATCGGCGCCAGGATGGCCAGCAGCTTGGCCATGGCGAGAAACGACACGTCCACGCCCTTGAACGGCCCGGAGCCGGCGAACTGGAAACTCAGCTTGAAGCTCAACAGGATCAGCAGCAGGCTGAGCATGCCGAAAGCGCAGGCGGCGGCGATCTTGCCGCTCATGATGGCCTCGCGGCTCGCGGGCGTGGCGAGCAGCGGTTCCAGCGACTGGCGCTCGCGCTCGCCGGCGGTGACGTCGATGACCAGGTACGCGCCGCCGAGGAAGGCGCTCAGGATCAGCAGGTACGGCAGGAAGGCCAGCGCCATGCCGCGGCGCGCCTCGGGCGTGGACAGGTCGCGCCGCCCCGAGACCACCGCTTCGCCCAACGCCGGGTCGACGCCGCGCACCATCAGGCGCATGGTCGCGACCTGGCGGCTGTAGCCGCGCAGCGTGGACTCCACGCGCCCGACCGGGATGCGCGAGTCCTGGCGCGAGCTGTCGTACATGATCTCCACCAGCGCCGGCCGGCTCTCGCGCCACTGCTCCGGGAACGCGGCGGGAATACTCAGGATCACCTCGTACTCCTGCGCCCGGATTGCCGCTTCCGGGTCCTGCGGCGGCTCGATCACCTCGATGTTGCGCGTCTCCAGGTGGGCGATGAGGTTCGGCGCGTGCTCGGCGCCGATCACCGGCAGCTCCAGCGTGCTCTCCAGCTGGGTGCGGGCGCGTTGCTCCGCCAGCGTGCCGATGCCGAGGATCATGGCCGGGAACAGCAGCGGGGCCATGAACAGGCCCAGCATCACGGTGCGCCGGTCGCGGAACAGGTCCAGCAGTTCCTTGCGCATCACCGCCCACACGGTGCTCATGCCGCCAGCCCCTCTTCCGTGCCGATGAGCTTGACGAAGGCGTCCTCGAGGTTCTCCTCGCCGCTGATGCGCCGCAGTTCCTCGGCGCTGCCCTGTGCCGTGACCTTGCCCTTGGCGATGATCACGATGTGGTCACACAACAGGCCGACCTCCTGCATGATGTGGCTGGAGAGGATCACGCAGCGGCCCTGCGCCTTCAGCGTCTTGAGGAACTCGCGCAGGCTGCGGGTGGTCATCACGTCCAGGCCGTTGGTCGGCTCATCGAGGATGACGTTCTTCGGGTCGTGCACCAGGGCGCGTGCGATAGCGGTCTTGGTGCGCTGGCCCTGCGAGAAGCCCTCGGCCTGGCGGTCGATGAAGTCTTCCATGCCCAGGGCCTGCACCAGCCGCTCGGTGCGCTGCGAAATCACGCCCGCCTCCAGTCCGTGCAGGCGCCCGAAGTAGGCGATGTTCTCGCGCGCGGTGAGGCGCTTGTAGACGCCGCGCGCGTCCGGCAGCACACCGAGCGCGCGCCGCACCCGCGCCGCGTCCTTGAGCACGTCGAAGCCGTCCACCATGACCCGGCCGCGCTCCGGGCGCATGAGCGTGTAGAGCATGCGCAGGGTGGTGGTCTTGCCGGCGCCGTTGGGGCCCAGCAAGCCCGTGATCTGGCCGTCGCGCGCCTCGAAGCTGACGCCGTCCACGGCGCGCACCGGCCCGGTCTTGGCTTTGAAGGTCTTGTGCAGGTTTTCAACCTTGATCATGTCGCCACGCCTCGCTCATGGTTCCCAGCCGTGCATGCCCGAAAACGGCGGCGGCGCCGCGAGGCGCTCGAGACACGTTGCGTCCAGCCCGGCCGGATCGCCCGACTCGAGGAACTGCGCCGCCAGCTTGGGCATGCAGCCGGTGGTCATGAGGCTGTGGCCCTGGCCCGGCAGCACCAGGTGGCGCGCATTGCCGAGCGCCGCCGCCACCTCGTCGCCGTAGCGCGGCGGCGTCACCGGGTCGTACTCGCCGGACACCAGCAGGACCGGGATGTCCCCGGCCAGGGGATCACGGAAGTCCTCCGGCCGCTCGCCGCGCGGCCACAGCTCGCACTGCGCCACCATGAACTCGATGATCTGGGTCCCCAGCACCGAGCCCTCGTCCTCCGGCCGGACCTCGAGATCGTCCGCGTCCTCGGGACACACCACCGAGTTGTGCATGCCCATGGCGAGCTGGCCGCCGAGGTTACGGAACATCATCCGTGCCATGGCCAGCATGCCCGCGTAATCGCCCTCGTCCGCACGCTGGACCACCAGGGGCAGGACGGAAGCGGTCAGCGGGGAATAGGCGTACATGCGCAGGATGGCCGCAAGATGGCCGAAGCTGGGGACTTCCTCGCGCCACTCGCCGCTGGTCGGGTCGCGGTACCGCACCGGCTCCAGCCCGCCGGCGCGCAAGCGCGCGGCGAGTTCATCAAGCCGCGCGCCAGGATCGCCCAGCGCCTCCACGCAGGCAGGTGTCTCGCGACAGCGCTGGAAGTGCACCGCCAGCGCGTCTTCGAGGTTGCGCGCATGTTCCGAGCCCAGCGGCAGCCCGGGCGGCACCACGCTGTCCAGGATGATGCTGCGCACCCGGTCGGGATGATCCTTGGCATATTGCTGCGCCACGCGCGTGCCGTAGGAGACGCCGACGAGGTTGACCTGCGCGGCGCCGATGGCCCGGCGCACGAACTCCAGGTCGAACACCGCCTCGCGGGTGCCGTAGAAACGCAGGTCCGCCTTCTCCTGCAGCGTGTCGATGCAGCCCTGGGTGAATTCGCGCAGCTGCTCCAGCTCGAATCCCTCCAGCTCCAGCACCATCTCCTCTTCGTCCAGCGGGCAGGCAAGCAGGTTCGAGCCGCCCGTGCCGCGCTGGTCCAGCAGCATGATGTGCCGGCTGCGGTTGATGTCGCCGAAGGCGGACGCCACGGCGGGGAAAGCCTCACGCGCCGACTGCCCCGGGCCGCCGGCGATCATGAACACGGGGTCTGGCTCGGCTTCGCCCTCCACCGGGATCCAGGCCAGCGCCAGGTCGATCTTGCGGCCGCCCGGGTCAGCGGGGTTCTCGGGCACGGTCACGCTAGCGCACTGCGCCTCGGTGGGACGCGGCAGGCCCGCGCTGGTCAGCACGCAGGGCTCGAACTCCACCTCCCCCAGCGTGCGCGCCTGCGCCGGTGCCGCCGCCAGCAGAACACCCGCCGCGACTAACGCGCCGGACGACCACCGCCGCCTGCGGAACTGCCTGTGCGTTGTCACCCCAACACCTCTCGACTTGCCGTGGCCCTGGCCAGCGCCCGATTCTACACAAAGGATGCCGCTTCCCTGTTACACAGCCGGGAGTGAGACGTCGCGCCGCCGCTCGAAATCACGGCGCCCAGCGCCTAGACTTCCGTCACTACCTCACCGGCTGCAGCCCGGAGATTCACATCCCATGCCGGCAGGCCGCCCGAGCGAACAGCGTTACTTCGTCATGCGCCGCGTGACGCTGGTCGGCGCCGTAACGAACCTGTTGCTGGCGCTGACGCAGCTGGTCGGTGGCGTGATCACGCACTCGCAGGGGCTCGTTGCCGACGGCGCGCATACCCTGTCCGACCTGTCCAGCGACATCCTGGTGCTGTTCGCCGCGCGCAAGGCGAACGCTGCAGCCGACGCCCTGCACCCCTACGGCCACGGGCGTATCGAGACGCTGGCCACGGTGGGCGTCGGGCTGATCCTGGCAGCGGTCGCGCTCGGGATCGTGCTGGACGCGGTGCGCCGCATGATGTCGCCCGACGCCTTGCTCAGTCCCACGCCGCTGGCGCTGGCCCTCGCCGCCGCGGCCATCGTCTCCAAGGAGCTGCTCTACCACTACACCATGCGCGCCGCGCGCCGCATCCGTTCCACCCTGCTGGAGGCCAACGCCTGGCATCACCGTTCCGACGTGGTGTCGTCCATCGTGGTGATCATCGGCGTCGGCGCCACCCTCGCCGGCCTGCGTTTCATGGACGCCGTGGCCGCAGTGCTGGTGGCGCTGCTCATCGGCCGCATGGGCCTGAAGATGATCTGGGACAGCGCCTTCGAACTCATCGACACCGGCGTCGGCCCGGAAGAACAGCGGGTCATGCTCGAGGCGGCGCGCAACACCGAAGGCGTGCGTGATGCGCATGACCTGCGCACGCGCCGCATGGGCGGCATGCTGCTGGCGGACATCCACGTCCTGGTGCCTCCGCGCATCAGCGTGTCGGAGGGACACCGCATCAGCGAGGCGGTGTGCCGCGCCCTGCGCGCAGTGCAGGACGACCTCGGCGACATCCTGGTGCACATCGATCCCGAGGACGACCAGGAGCGCGCGCCGAGCAGCCACCTGCCGGGGCGCGCAGAAGTGATCGAGTGCTTGCGGCCCTGCTGGGAAGGTGCAGGCCTGGAAAATGCGCCGGAGGTCGTGCTGCACTACCTCGCCGGGCGCATCGAGGTAGAACTCACCCTGCCCGAGGCCGTCGCCCGGGACCCTGAACGGGCGCGCGTGGTGGCCGAGCGGCTCACCGCATGCTGCAGGGGGATCGACTCAGTCGGCCGTGTCAACGTCCTGTTTCGCGGGCCTCGGTTCGGCGGTTCCGCGCTCGGCTAGACGGTAGCGCACCTCGCCGGAGTCCGGATTCCATCCGGCCGTGATGCGCCGCACCCACTGGCCGAACAGCGATCCGCCGAACACGCCCGCTGTCGCGGCAGCCGCGGTCCACCACAGGAACGCGTCGCGCGTCGCGCCCGCCGCCACCAGCGTCTGCGGCTCGAAGATGCGCGCCAGGCCGTAAATCACGACGAAAAAACCGGCGTAGAAAAACAGCACATGCCGCACGATTTCCATGCCCCTGCGTTCTC
The DNA here is from genome assembly GCF_011089885.1 of Thioalkalivibrio sp. XN279. Lineage (NCBI taxonomy): Bacteria > Pseudomonadati > Pseudomonadota > Gammaproteobacteria > Chromatiales > Ectothiorhodospiraceae > Thioalkalivibrio > Thioalkalivibrio sp. XN279. The sequence continues at coordinate 153,665 of NZ_JAANBD010000029.1, forward strand.
CCCAGGCCGGGCTGGCACGCAAGGCGGTCATGACGAACATGAAGGCGAAGAACATCCAGCGCTGCAATTCGGACTCCATCACGATCCTCCCTGTCTCTACCCGCTGCCGCGGGCCCGGCGCACCACCGTTCGCATGGCACGCCGGGCCCGGGCCTGTCGAGGCAACCGGTCGAGCTTTGCTGCGCTCAGTAGATCTCGAGATCGCCGAGCGACTTGGTACCGGATACGCCGACAAGATAGCCGAAATTGTCGTAATCCCAGTAACCGCGGCGGTGGGACAGGTCGATGAAAGCGCCGGCATTCAGCATGTCCTTGACGGACAGGCTGTTGTCCGATGCCACCGCGAGCGAGAGGTTGCAGACCGTGTACATGTAGCAGTCACGCGGCGTGCCGGGGAGGTGGCTCAGCGCATTCCAGCCGTTCGGGCAAGCCAGGGGGTTGCCGTTACATACCGTGTCCACGAAGCGGTTGTAATCAAAATTTTCTTTCTCTTCCTCGAGCGACCGGTAGTAGTCCTTGCAGCGCTTGTTGACCGCGTCCGGCCCGAATTTCGTCGCCAGGTGCACGCTCAGCGCCTTGCCGAAGTCACCGAATTCCTTGCCGACAAGGTAGCCGGTGATGAACGAGAGCCCTTCGGCCACGACCCGACAACCCGTCGCCACGTCCTCCGGAACGGGGTCCTCCTCGGTGTCCGCGCTCGCGATCGGTGCGCACGCCAGCATGCCCAGCAGGACCCATGCTTTCCAAATGCCATGTTTCATGTTCGACCTCCATGTCGTCTTGCTTGTGGTTCCGGGCCGCATCCATGCCGCAACCCGGTGACGGATACCCTGCAACACGCACCCGGCTTCGGGCCACCCCGAATATCCGGGTGTTTCGCCCGGATACGCGCGTTGAAGTCGCCCGGAAGCCAGGCGGCATGCTCGCTTCGCATGATTTCGCCGGGCTTTTGTTTCGGCTACTGCCGCGGGCGCTCGACTGCCATCGGATCGCGCCAGCGCGGCACGCACCGTCTACCTGGTCTCGGGAGAGCCGGACACGCCGGGACCGTGAGGGGACCCCGGGTCATTCCACCTTGTGCAGGATGACGCTGTAGGGCTGCTCCGGGTTGTCCCGGTTGAACCGGCCGCGGATGTGGTACGTCTTGCCCGCCTCGAGCTCGAGCTCGATGACGTTGTGCTCCGGGTCCTCGCTCGGCGGCCCGAACCGGCGCTGCGGCGGCCGCGTGTGATCCGCCAGGATCGTCACCCGGATGCGGTAAGTCCCCGGCTCCAGCCAGAGAAACTCGCGCGGCACGATGTTGTTGCCGTTGATCTCGATGAAGCGCACTTCGAAGATGTCCTGGTTACGCAGCGGCGGCGAGCCGGTGATCTGCGCGGCGTGCGGCCCCGGGTTCGTGGTTGGCACCCCACTGGCCCAAGCCGACAGCGGCGCCACGAGCGCCAGCAAGGCGGACAAGGCAATAGCAGTCAGGCGTCTGTTCATGGTCGGTCTCCTCTCGATGGGGCGCTGGCATACAGCGCACGACGCTACCGTGACGCAGCGCCCGGGTCGTCGCCATGGCAGCGACCTGAGATTTCCCTGGAATTTTCCTGAAATCTTGCTGAAACAGCGAGTTAGAGTTCAGCGCAGCAGGCCGGGCCAGGCCGCTCCAAGGCTCGCAACGAGCCGCTCCACCACCGCTTGCACGGGCAACCCCCCCCCCGGGGGCGCCGTCTCCGTATCCGACCACAGGACCTGTCCCGCGGGCATGTCGAGCAGGCGCGCCGTCACCCGCCAGCCGGCGGCATCCCGGGTCACGCTGCCCTCGATGAGCAACCCGACGCCGAGGTCCCGCGCCACGGCGCCGGCCACGTCCTCGCGCCCGGCATAGGGCAGCAGCGTGGCCCGGCCGATGAGCACGACGTCCGCGAGCTCGGCACGCCACAGCTCCGCGAGCAGGGCGTCGGCGAGCAGCAGTTCGAGGCGCGACGTGGCTCCGCCCTCCTCGTAGGACTGGAACGGCAGCACCGCCAGCGTCCGGGAGACATCCATTGCGGCCGCCTCGCTTTCCATGCGCTCCGGCCCCGGCGCACGCAGCCACCATGCCACGCCCAGCACGAGGACCCCGGCCAGCACCACCAGCGCCCATGGCAGCCACCGTGTCCGCTCGGCATCACCCGCCCGCAGGCGCGCGGCCGCGTCGGAGCCGGACGACACCTGGACCCGCAGGCGGTAGCCGCGCCGCGGGATGGTCTCCAGCAGGACGGCCCTGCCGCCGAGGTCGTGCAGCGCCTGGCGCAGTTCGCGCATCAGCGCAGCCAGGCCGGCCTCGAAGTCCACCACCGTGCCGGCATCCCACACCGCCCGGTAGAGGGTCTCGCGCTCAACCACGTTGCCGGCCGACGCCAGCAGGGCCAGCAACAGGCGCGCCGCCTGCGGCCGCAGCGTCACTGCCCGGCTCGACGGCAGGTGCTCCAGCCGTCCGTCGGCGGGGTCGAACCGGAACTCGTCGAAGCGCAATGGTGTGGTTGCAGTGTTCATGACGGCAGGCCAACTATACCGGCCTTGAAGCCGCCCTCCGGGCGGTTGGCAAGCCGCAGCTGGGCGCCGTGCAGTTCCGCGACACGTTGCACGATGGCAAGACCCAGGCCGCTGCCCTCCTCGAGATGACTGCGACCGCGAAAGAACCTTTGCCCCAGGCCGGCCAGCTCGGTCTGCGGCACGCCTGGACCGCTGTCGTAGACCCAGAGGTCGAACCGGCCCTCGGTCGGCTCGACGACGACCCGGACCGCGCCGTGCTCGCCGGCGTAGCGCAGTGCGTTGTCCACCAGGTTGCGCACGGCGATGCCGAGCAGCTCGGCATCGCCACGCACCGTGCAGCCTGCGGCGGGCAGGTCGAGCTGCACCGTGCCGTCCGCGGCCGCATGGCTCGTCGCCGCCAGGGCGACCACCTCGCGGATCATCGGCGCCAGGTCGACCGGCTGCGCATGTTCGAGCTGCTGTTGCGGGTCGAGACGCGCCAGGCGCAGCAGCTGCTCTACCAGGCGGTCGGCGCGGTCCACACCGCCAAGAATCTGTTGCAGCGCCTTCTGGCGCATCGGTGCCTGGCTGCTCAGCATCGCGACCTGCGCCTGCACCTTGAGCGCCGCCAGGGGCGTGCGCAGCTCGTGCGCCGCATCGGCCGTGAAGCGGCGTTCGCTCTCGAGCGCCTGCGCCACGCGGTCGAACAGGGTGTTCAGTTCGGCCACCAGCGGCCGCACCTCTGCGGGTACGGTGACGTCGACCAGCGGGCCCAGGTTGTCGGGAGTGCGCGCGGAAACTGCCTGCGCGAGCGTGTCCAGCGGGCGCAGCCCACGCCGGATGGACACGTAGATGAACAGCAACAGCGCCGGCAGCACCAGGGCAAGGGGCAGGATCACCTGGCCGGCCACCTCGAGCGCGGCACGGTCGCGCAGGCCGATGGCCTGGGACACCTGCACGCGGTAACGACCGTCTTCCGAGCTGAGGTTCAGCAGCCGCCACGACTCCTCGCCGCGCAGGATGTCGCTGTAGCCGGCGGCGCCGCGGATCGGCAGTCGGGGCGCATCGGGCGACCGCGCCAGCAGCGTGCCGTCCGCCAGTCCGACCTGGAAGTCCAGCGCGGGTTCGTAGACGTTGCCCGGCGAGCCGCGCACGCTGGCCAGTCGCTGCGCGAGGTTCTCGATGTGCTTCTCGTTGTCGTGGACGATGGCCAGCAAGAGGTGGGCGGTCTGGGCGAGGTGACCGTCCATCAACTCCTCGGCCTCGTGCTGCGCCCGCGTGTAGCTCAGCCAGCCGGTCAGCAGCCAGAGCAGGAGCACGCTGATGTAGACCGCAATCATCAGTCGCCGGCGCAGCGACGGCGAGCGCTCAGCGCGGGTTGCGGGCGTCATTGCCCAGGCTCGCCGAGGCGATAGCCGCGGCCGCGGTGGGTCACGATGATGCCCGGCCCGAGCTTTTTCCTGAGGTGATGGATGTAAACCTCGATGGTGTTGCTGCCGGCGCCCTCGCCCCAGGCATACAGGCTGTCCTCGAGCTGGCTGCGACTGCGAATGTGCTGCGGGTGCGTGAGGAAGTCCAGCAGCACGGCGTATTCCCGGCCGGACAAATGGACTTCCTCGCCGGCGCGGTGCACGCGCCGGCTGACGGGATCGAGCTCGATAGCGCCGTGGCGGATCACCGGGGAAGTCATGCCGGACGACCGCCTGAGCAATGCCCGCAACCGGGCCAGCAGCTCCTCGAGATCGAAGGGCTTGGTCATGTAGTCGTCCGCGCCGCTGTCCAGCCCGCGGATCTTGTCCTCGCGGCGACCGCGCGCCGTCAGCACCAGCACCGGCAGCGGGTTGTCGCTGCGCCGCAGCTGCTGCAGCACGGCGATCCCGTCCTTGCCCGGCAGTCCGAGGTCGAGCACGCAGGCGTCGTAGTCATGGTCCGCCAGCGCCGCCAGGGCGAGGTCGCCGCGACGCACCCAGTCCACGGCGAACGACGCCAGCATCAGGCCGGCCCGGATGCCGTCCCCGAGAAGCTCATCATCCTCGACCAGCAGGATCTTCAATTAATTGCTTGCGGCTCCGACCTGGCTCAGCAGGACCTGGGCTTCGCGCCGGCGACCCTCGTCGGCCAGGGCCCGGCCGTCCCGGGGCGGCGCTTCGAGCGCCGCTTCCAGATACCGTCGCGCCTCCGTCAGATTTTTATGGTCGAGCAGATACTCGCCGTAAAAAAAGTTCGGATCAATCCCGTCGGGGTTGATGGCCAGCGCCTTCTGGAACATCTCCTCCGCCTTCTCGCGACTGCCGAACCCGACCGGCCAGCGCGGGACCTTGGCGTAGAGCGTCCCCAGGCTGGTGTAGGCCGACCCCTGCAGGGCGGCCTCGTCCAGCTTCAGGCTCTCCTCCAGCAGGCGACGGGCTTCCTTGGCCTTGGACAGCGCGCCCAGGCCGCCGCTGGCGCCGGCCTCGCTGGAAAGAATGATGCCCTCCCAGATCAGCACGGCCGCGTTGTTCGGGTGGGCCGCGCTGAGCTGGTGCGCGCTCTCCGCGAGGGCGTGATACTGCGCCGCCTGCTCCTGCTCGGGCAACGTGTACTTGATCTCGGCCCAGCGCTGTTGCAGCGGCCGCACCAGGTCTTCATCCGGCGACGCCACGACCTGGGTGCACGCCAATAAGCCGAGCAGGAAGGCTGAAAGCAGGGTTTTCCGCATGGGATCTCTCCTCAGTGTTCAGTGATGGAAGGCGCCGCCGCGGCGTGGCGCTTGATGGCAGGCAGCTTGCGGCGCAGCCCGCGATCGACGAGGCCCGGCGCCACGCCGTGCAACCAGGCGAAGAATCGCTCCGGCCAGCCGAGCACGGCGCGGCGCGCGTCGTGCTCCAGCAGCCGGACGACCTCGGCGGCGACCCGGTCCGCGCTGTCGCTGGCATTGCCGAGCTGCGCGTTCAGCGCCACCACGGCGGGGGCGTTCAGAGGCGTCTCGATGGCGCGCGGGGACACGTGCAGCACGTGAACGCCGGTGTCCGCGAGCTCCCGGCGCAAGGCTTCGGAGAAGCTGTGCAGGCCCGCCTTGGCCGCGGAATAGGCGGCAAACCCTGCGAAGGGAATGCTGCCGAAGGCGGACCCGATGTTTACCACCGCGCCCTCCGGCTGGGCCAGCAGGCCTGGCAGCATCGCGCGTGTCAGCTGGATCGGTGCGACCAGGTTGATGGCGAGGATCTGCTCCACGCCGGCCGCGCCCTGGTCTTGCAACAGGCCGAAGCCGCCGATGCCGGCGTTGTTGACCAGGATGTTGGCGCCGAAATCGCGCGCCGCCCCGGCTACCGCGGTGATGCCGTCCGGGGTGCTGATGTCGGCCTGCATGCAGCGATGCCCGGGTCCGGCCTGCACGGTGACCGCCTCGAGGCGCTCGAGATTCCGGCCGGTGAGCAGCAGTGTCGCGCCCTTGGCCGCCAGTCTTTCGCCGAGCGCCTGGCCGAGACCGCCGCTCGCGCCGGTGAGCACGATACGCGCGCCCTTCAGTTGCATGCCGTGCTCCCGCCGGAGAGAGCCCGAAAGATGTTGCCGTAGAGATGGAAGAAAATGCGCGCGGCCCGCACCACGTCGGCCTGGTCTTCGGGCTCCATCTGCTCCAGCAACGCCGCCAGGTGCTGGGTGTGCTCCTGGTCGAGCGTGCCGTGGGAGCGCAGGTAGGAGAAGGCCTTGTTGGGCAGGCCGAGCGCCTGCTGGATCTGCTCCGCGGCCGCCAGCGCGAAGTCGGCACTGGTGCCCTCCAGCACGAACACCATGCCGAAGAAGGCGGCCGGGTTGCCGCGCTGGATGAGATCGTAAGCGTAGGCCACCATCAGCTCCGCCGGCAGCTCGGGCCGGCTGTGACGGACCGCGTCCGCATCGCCGCCCGCGGCCGCGATGTCGTTGAGTATCCACTCGTCGTGGCCGATCTCTTCCTCGATGTACTCGGCCACGGCGGGACGCAGCCACGCGAGGCGCTCCGGCAGGCGGCCGCCGAGGGTCATCAACAGCGGCGTGGTGTGCCGCACGTGGTGGTAGGCCTGGCCGAGGAAGGCCAGGTAATCCTGGTGCGACACCCGGCCCTGCAGGCAATCGGCGATGACCGGTGCGGACAAGAGGTAGGCGCGCGCCTCCTCGGTCGAGGACTTCAGCGCCTCATAAAACGACATGGTGCGATACCTCGTGATCGTGATGGGCTGCCGCCAGGGCAGCCGAATGTTTTTCCAGAATGTGCGCCCGCCGCGGCCGGCCGTTGCCGGTGGCGAGGCCGTTGGCAGGGTGGAACGGCTCGCTCAGGACCAGGCGCCCGATGCGCGCGTACTCGGGCAGCGCCCGGTTCACGCGTTGCACGGCAAGGCGCACCTCGGCGGCGGCGGCACCTGGCCGAGGCACGACGATGGCCGCGAGCCGGGCCTCGCCGTCGCCGCAGACGACAGCCTGCAGGATGGCCGGCGCCGCAAGCAGCGCAGACTCGACCCATTCCGGCGAGATGTTGCGGCCGTAGGAAGTGATCAGCAGGTTCTTGCAACGGCCGTCGAGATGCAGGTGGCCGTGCGCATCGAATCTTGCCAGGTCCCCGGTCGGGAACCAGTCGCCGCCGGGGCCGTCCGCCCCCGCTGCAACGCCCACGTAACCCAGGAAAGCGCACGCCCGGACATGCAGCTCGCCCGCCTCGACCCGGCAGTCCAGGTGGGGCAGTGGCCGGCCGACGCCCTCGCCGTCGTCGCCCGGGATGTTGAGCGCGACCACGGAACCTGCCTCGGTCAGGCCGTAGCCCTGGCAAGCCGGGATCCCGGCGGCCCGCGCGGCGGCAAGCAACTCCGGCGCCACGCGCGCGCCGCCGACGGCGACGAAAGCCGGCTGGTGGCGCGCCGTGCCGGCGGCAGCACCAACAAACATCACCCAGGCCTTGAGCAACTCCGGCACCAGCACCACGCTGTCCGCCCGCTCCCGCTCGATCGCGGCAGCCAGGCGGGCGGGATCGAAACCCGACATGCCCTGCCAGCCCATGTCAGATTGCGGCAGCAGGTGCACCTGCATGCCCCGCAGGATCGGCGCATAGACGCCGGCAACGTTCTCCAGCAGCAGGGCAAGAGGCAACACTGCCAGGTGGCGCTGCAGCGGCAGCGCCCCCAGCCGCTCGCACAGCGCCGCGGCCGTGTCGTGCAGGCCGGCCAGGCCGAGGCAGACGCCCTTGGGCGTCCCCGTGCTGCCGGAGGTGAACGATATCTTTGCCGTCCCCTGGGGCAGGACCACGGGATCCGTCACCCGGCGCATCCAGTGCAGCCCCTGCCAGCGCCCGACGACGCTGAAGCCGAGATCGATGGCGCCGATGCGCTCGGGATGAGCAGTGATGACGGTGTCCGCGCCCGACTGCTCAAGCACATGGCGCAGCTGCCCGGTGTTGAAAAACTCGGGCAAGGGCAGGTGAACGGCGCCGGCCACCTGGCAGGCGAGATCGGCGACCACCCAGGCTGGGCCGTTGTCGGCCAGCACCCCGACCACGCGACCGGGCGCCAGGCGCCCGGCGAGCCCGTGGGCCTCGGCGAGGACCTCGGTCGCGGTCCACGACCGCTCGCGCCCGACCAGTACCACCGAATCCGGCGCCCTGGTCTCGAGGGCTTGCAGCACGGCGGACTCAGCCAAGGCCGTTCGATCTATGCAACGCAAGCCGAATCGGTCCTGCCACCACCACCGGCCGGGTGTCGTAGTAAGTGCCCCAGTCACAGGCGGCATCCCCCAGCCGCGCCGGGTCGGCGGGCGCCAGCGCGAGCAGCGGCAACGACAGCCGGTTGAAAATGGAAATGAGTTCGGCGGTCGCGGTGAACACGACCCACTCGAAGCCGAGCCGTGCCAGGTTCCGACTCAACCCGGCGATGACGTCCACGGTGCCGCCGCGCCGGGCCGACGACAGGTGCCCGACCTCCGCGATGCCATGCCGCGCCACGGCCTGGCCCGTCGCGTGCGCGAGCAGCGCCTCGATGGGATCGTCCAGGTAAGTCTCGAGGAAGAGCAGCTCGTCGCCGGCACAGCGCCAGCCCGCCGCAGCGTAGATCTCGCCGTGGCGCTCCAGCGCCACGAGGTTAGGCGCGAAGCTGCAGATCGTCGCGCCGTAGCGGGCACCGAAAGTCGCGGCGATGAACCGCTCCATGTTTGCTCGCCCCGGCGTACCGACTACGGCGTGGCGCATCGCCAGCGTCGCGACGGCGCGACGCGCCAACAGATTTGCTGTAGCAGCCATGTTTGCTCCGCATGAAACCAGTCGGCGCAAGGCTAGCCGCGCATCCTTAAACAGAGCTTAAGGAGCCGGCCCCGGGGTCGTCGGCCTGCCGAAAGTGTGACGGCTGCGGCATAATCCGGGCATGAAACTCTTCGCGATCCTCGGCGCCCTGTTCGGCGGCCTCAGCGTGGCCGCCGGCGCGTTCGGCGCCCATGCCCTCCGGGCGCAGCTCGATGCGCGCATGCTGGAAGTCTTCGAGACCGGCGCGCGCTACCAGATGTATCACGCCCTCGCGCTGCTGGCCGTGGCCTGGCTCGGCACGCAGGTGCACACGAATGCGGTCCACGTCGCAGGGTGGGCTTTCGTGGCCGGCATCCTGCTGTTCTCCGGCTCCCTCTACGCCATGGCCTTCACCGGCGTCCGTGCCCTCGGCGCCATCACGCCCCTCGGCGGCGTGGCTTTCATCGTCGGCTGGGCGGCGCTGGCCTGGGCGGCCATGAAGCTCGCCTGACCAGGCGACTCGGGCGCCCCGCGGACCGTGGGAAATCCCCTACCCCGGAACTGACTCAGGTCAAACACGACCTCCGGGGCGTTGCAGTTTACTGGGATGGTCTATTCAGGCGACCGTATCCGCGGCCGCAGAGGAGAACACCATGACTACCAGTCTGCGCCTTGCTGCAACGGCCCTCGCGCTCGGCGGCATTGCCGGCGCCATGACCCTGTGGACCCCGCCCACCCAGGCCATGCCCGCTTTTGCCCGGCAATACGAGGTCAGCTGCAACGCCTGTCACTCGGCCTTTCCGCGCCTGAACGATTTCGGCGAGTGGTTCGCCGGCAATAACATGCGCATGCCGCAGTGGCGCGAAACGATGATGGACACCGGCGACGACATGCTGGCGTTACCGAAATCGCTCCCGCTGGCGGTTCGCGCCCAGGCCTTCGTACAGGGCCGCGACGGCGAGGAAGTCGATTACGCCACGGGTCCCACGGACAATGATTCGTCCTTCGACATCCAGGCGCCGTACCTGATCAAGCTGCTTTCCAGCGCCCCCCTGTCGGAGAACATCAGCTACTACTTCTACGCCATCTTTGCCGAGAAGGGCGGCAACGGCGAGGTCATCGTCGAAGATGCGTGGTTCAGCTACGCCGACATCGCGGGCAGCGGCGTGGGCGGCATGCTCGGGCAGTTCCAGGTCTCCGACCTGATGTTCCCGCGCGAGGTGCGGCTGACTTTCCAGGACTTCTACGCCTATCGTGCGGCGGGCATCACCTATGATCGCGGCATCATTCTCGACCGCGGCTTCGGCCCGCTCGACGTGGCGCTGGGCCTGACCAACGGCAACGGCATCAACAACAACGTCACCATCAACAGCCCGGGGTATCGCCGGCCGGACCACATGTTCGACAACGACTCCGGCAAGAACGTGTTCGGGCGCATCGGCGGCGCCATGGGCCCCGTCAATGTCGGGCTGTTCGGACTCGTGGGCGAACAGCGCAGCGCAGCCGGATTCGCCGGCGCGGAACGCGGCAGCCGCGACACCGACAAGACCATTTACGGCCTGGACCTGTCGGGATCGCTCAGCGCGAGGACGCACTGGTTCGCCCAGTTGCTGTGGAACCAGTGGGACGCGTTCCTCGACGCGGACTCGAGCGTGGACTACGACTGGTTCGGCGGCTTTGCCGGCGTCGATTTCATCATGAACGACCGCTGGGCGCTGTCGATGCTGTACAACTACGCGGACGCCAGCGACTTCGACGGCACCGGCACCATCTACGAGGGTATCGATATCAACTCGCTGACGTTCGGCGCCGCGTATTACTTCATGCGCAACGTCAAGGGCGTGTTGGAAATCAACGTCGACTTCCTCAGCGAAGACAATTTCGGTCCGCCCTTCGTCGGCCACCAGACCAAGGAAAACTACATCCTGTTCGGCTTCGACGCGGCCTACTAGTGTGGGTGCAACGGTGGCAGAATCGATCACATGAGTGATTCGCTGCTGCTGGACGATTTCAGCCGTGCCGATGGCGTCGCCGCCATCGGCACGCGCTGGGAAGGCTTTACCGACCGCGTCATGGGCGGCGTCTCGGACATGCGCCTCGAGTTTGCGGAACTGCCGGAAGGGCGCGTGCTGCGCATGCGCGGCACGGTGCGCCTGGAGAATCGCGGCGGCTTCATCCAGGCATGGCTGCCGCTGGATGCCGGCGGCGGCGCCTTCGACGGCAGCGACTGGGAAGGGGTCGCCATCACCGCGCGCGGCCAGCCCGGACCGTACTACATTCACTTGCGCACGCGGCAGAACTGGATGCCGTGGTCCTACTTTCGCGCCCCCCTCGCCGTGCGCACCCAGTGGCAGGACCAGTTCATCCCCTTCAGCGCCTTCGAGAGCAAGGGCGCGGCGGGCCGGATCGATGTCCGTGGCCTTAAGTCGCTCGCGGTCGTTGCCTACGGGGAAGCCTTCGAAGCGGATCTCGAGGTGCGGCAGGTCGCTTTGCTGAACAGGTGACGATTGCCGCGGCGCGCTGTGCGCCCGAGATTACCGTTATGATTGGCGCACTTCCCAGGCTGCCGGTGTAACCCATGAACATCTCCCGCCTCCCTCTTCTTGTCGCCTTGCTCGCGTTGCTGATGTTGCTTTTTGCCGGCCCCGGCACACGACTGGGCCTGTGGGAATACGGCACCGGCTTCCTGCTCATGCGCGGGGCGTTTTTCGCCGGCGCGGCGGCGGCGGCGCTCGCACTCCTGTTCCTGGTCATTCCCCGCACCCGGCGCAACGCCGCATCGACGCTGGTGCTGGCGCTGGTGGTCGGCTCGGTCGCGGCCTGGGTACCGTGGAACGGGCTGCAGACCGTGCGCTCCCTGCCCTTCATTCACGACATCACCACGGACACGGTGAACCCGCCCGTGTTCGTCGCGGTACTGCCGCTGCGCGCCGATGCGGCCAATCCGCCGGAATACCCCGGCGAGGAAGTGGCGCAGCAGCAGCGTGAAGCCTACCCGGAAGTGCAGCCGCTGCTGACGGAGCTTTCCACCGCCGAAGCCTTCGACCGCGCCGAGCAGGTCGCGCGCGAGCTGGGCTGGGAGATCGTCGTGACGGTGCCGCAGGACGGGCGCATCGAGGCCACCGACACGACCTTCTGGTTCGGCTTCAAGGACGACGTGGTGATCCGCGTGCGGCCGACCGCCGACGGCAGCCGAGTGGACATCCGCTCCAAGTCACGCGTCGGGCGCAGCGACGTGGGCGCGAACGCGGCCCGGATCGAAGCGTTCCTGGAAGCTTTCGAGGGCCGCTGAGCCGGCGTTCAGGGCACCCGCGCAGGCGCGGCCGCCTGGGCCGCGACTTCCGCCGGGAAGAATCGGCGGCGGAAATACAGGCTCACGTGCACCAGGCCGATGAGCACCGGCACCTCGACCAGCGGGCCGACCACGGTGGCGAACGCGATCGGCGAAGTGATGCCGAAGATGCCGATGGCGACCGCGATGGCCAGCTCGAAGTTGTTGCCCGAGGCGGTGAAGGCCAGCGTCGCCGAGCGCGCGTAGTCGGCGCCGACCTTCCACGCCATGAAGAAGCTCACCAGGAACATGATGGCGAAGTAGGCGCTCAGCGGGATGGCGATCCACAGCACGTCGAGCGGCTGGTTGATGATGCGCTCGCCCTGCATGGAAAACATCACCACGATGGTGAACAGCAGCGCGCCGAGCGTGATGGGCGAGATGCGCGGGATGAACACGGTGTCGTACCACGCGTGTCCTTTCATCGGCACGAGGATCACGCGGCTGAGGATGCCCGCGGCGAAAGGGATCCCCAGGTAGATCATCACGCTCTTAAAGATCTCGCCAATGCTCACCTCGACCACCATGCCTTCCAGCCCGAACAGCGGCGGCAGCACCGTGATGAACACCCAGGCGTAAAAGCCGAAGGTGACGATCTGGAAAATGCTGTTCAGCGCCACCAGCCCGGCGGCGTATTCCGTGCTGCCCTTGGCCAGCAGGTTCCACACCAGCACCATGGCGATGCAGCGGGCGATCCCCACGAGGATCAGACCGACCATGTACAGGCCCCAGCGGTCGTCGGGGCCGAACACGGCCGGGGCGATGAAGCCGAAGAACACCACGGCGAGCACGAACATCAGGATCGGGCCGACAATCCAGTTCTGCACCAGCGACAGGCCGATGATCTTCCAGTCGGAGAACACCTTCGGCAGCAGCTCGTATTTCACCTTCGCCAGCGGCGGATACATCATCAGTATCAGGCCTACGGCGATCAGCAGGTTGGTGTGCTCACCCACCGTGAGGGCCTCGTTGAAGCGCGCGATCCCGGCCGGGAACAGGTAGCCGAAGGCGACGCCGAGACCCATGGCGACGAAGATCCACACCGTCAGGTAGCGGTCGAGGAAGGAGAGTTTCTTGCTGAGGGCCTGTTCCATGGGTGGCTGGTCTCTATCGGGCCGCGTTCAGGCCACGGCCTGCGGCAGGGTTTCCACGAAGGCGCGGATCTCGTCGCGCACGCGGCGGTAATGCGCCAGCGCCTTCTCCGGGTCGGTCTCACCACGCGCCAGCTTGGGCGGGTCGTCGAAGCCGACATGGACGACGCGCGCCTGGCCCGGGAACACCGGACAGGTCTCGTGTGCGTGCCCGCACACCGTCACCACCACGTCGAACGGCACGCCATCGAGCTCTCCCAGCGTCTTGCTGTGGTGGCCGGAGATGTCGACACCGGCCTCGGCCATGACCTTCACGGCATTGGGGTTCAGCCCGTGCTTCTCGATGCCGGCGGAGTAAGCGTCGATCTGCGCGCCCTTGAGATGCCGCGCCCAGCCCTCGGCCATCTGGCTGCGGCAGGAATTCCCGGTGCACAGGAAAAGCAGTTTCAGTTTCGGGTGTAGCATGCAGTCCATTCCTCGGGCCCGGTGGCGCGAACCGACGCCAGCCGGGCGGTGTCCGCGAGTACCTGTTCGTCGTCCGCCAGGGCGCGGATCACCCAGCGGATCGCCTCGCGCACCACCGGGGAAGCGGTGCGCCCGGCGAGGCGGTAGTAGTGCCAGCGCCCGTCCTTGCGTCGGCCCACCAGGCCCGCGACGCGCAGCAGCTCGACATGCTTGGAGACGGTGGACGGCGCCAGGCCCAGCAGCTCGATGAGCTGGCACAGGCAAAGCTCGCCCGACTGCAGGCTCATGAGGATGCGCAGACGGCTCTCGTTATCGAGCGCCCGGGCGATGGCGGTGAGCTGGTGCATTCGGCTGGGGCTGCAATTCGTCAATTCGTGATGTGACGAAGTATGAGCCCGGCCCGGGGATTGTTCAAGCATCGCGACGGGGCAATCGCTGCGGCCCTTGGTGAGCCGCAAGCTTCGTCACCGGCAGGGCCTTGGTCTATCCTTGCGCGCAGGAGGATTGATCGCAGTGCCTACCACATCGAAACCCGGCGCCGGCGGCCTTGATCCGGCGCGATCGCGCTACCTGCCGCCGGAGAACGAACTCGCCGAAAAGTTCATCCTGACGGGCGGTCCCGGCGGCCAGCACGTCAATCGCACCGAGTCCGGCGTGCAACTGAGCTTCGACGCGGCTTCGTCGCCGTTTCTCACCGAACCGGTGCGGGCGCGGCTGCTGAAACTCGCCGGCAGTCGCGCCGACTCCGCCGGCGTGATCATGATCGAGGCGCGACGCTTTCGCAGCCAGCATCGCAATCGCGAGGACGCGCGCGCGCGGCTCGCGGCGCTCATCGAGCGCGCGCACCATGAACCGCGCAAGCGGATTCCCACCCAGCCGACCCGGGCGTCGCGTGAGAAGCGACTTGAGGACAAGCGCCGGCGTGGGGAGGCGAAGCAGCGGCGCGGCGGACCGAACCTGGTTGACTGAAACTGCTCGACGGCCAGTGAGAAACTCAGGCCTCCAGGGCCTTGATCAACGCCTTGCAGAACTCCGGCAGGTCGCCGGGAACCCGGCTGCTGATGAGGTTGCCGTCGACTACGACTGTTTCGTCGACCCAGTCCCCACCCGCATTGACCATGTCGTCGCGGATCGAGGAAACCGAAGTCACCTTGCGGCCACGAATGATGTCGGCCGATACCGCCATCCAGCCTGCGTGACAGATCCATGCCACAGGCTTGTTCGCCTCGGCGAGCGTGCGCACGAGGCGCACCATGCTCTCGTGCCCGCGCATCTTGTCCGGCGCCATGCCGCCGGGAATGACCACGGCGTCAAGATCCGCTGGATCGACGTCCGCAGCATCGGCGTCACATTCGGCCGTATAGCCTTTCTTGCTGTGGTAGGCGTCCTTGCCTGCGCCTAAGACGCTGACCCTGGCGCCCGCCTCCATGAGACGCAGCCTCGGGTAGTGCAATTCCAGTTCCTGGTAATCGTCCTCAGCGAGGATGGCGACATGCTTGTCCTTGATGCTCACTTGGAGCCTCCTTTCGATAGTTGGCCCCACCAAGGATAGTCACTGCAGGCGCGGCCTGCTGCGAACCGCCACCCGACTGCAGGCGCACTCGACAACGCGCCCCACGCGTTCATCAGTCAGGCGGCGTGCAGGAGCACCGCAAAGTAGTGGCAAGTGGTGCCCACCATGACGAAGCCGTGCCAGACCAGGTGTCCGAAGCGCAGGCGCGAGTCCAGCGCGAAGAAAATCACGCCCACGGTGTAGGCCAGCCCGCCTGCCACGAGCAACAGCAGCGCCGGCGTCCCCAGCCCGGCCATCAAGGGCTGCGCCGCCAGGACGATGAGCCACCCCATCAGCAAGTAAAGACTGGTGGAAAGGACCGGGTGGGAGGCCTTGTTGGAGGCCTTGAGCGCCACGCCGATCGCCGCAAAGGACCAGACGGCGACCAGGAGCGTCCAGCCCCAGGGCCCACGCAGGACCCCGAGCATGAATGGGGTGTAGGTACCCGCAATCAGCAGGTAGATCGCCGAGTGCTCCACAACCCGGAAAACGCGCTTGGCCTTGCCATTCTGCAAGCCGTGGTAAACGGCGGAGGAAAAATACAGGACGACCACACTCACCGAGAAGACGATGGCGCCGAGAGTATCCAGCAGGTCCCCATGGCGTGCCGTGGTCCCGAGCAGGAACGGGATGCCCACCAGCGCAGCCACGAGCCCGACACCATGACTGAGAGTGTTGGCCAATTCCTCCGCGCGCGTCTGCTCGCGGCTCGGAAAGTGGAACCATCGCGACCCTGCGCCAGTGCCTGGCTGCGGCCGTCCTGCCACCTGAGCATCCAATTCTTTCCCCTTCGCGGCGTTTTCCTGCCATGCGCCACAGTGTGAGCGCGCATGTCCGCCTGCTTATGAATATGCCAACCAGGCCATGCCCGGTCTGTGCGACATCGAACCGAGGACAGAAGCCCGCCGGGGCCGGCGGCGATGGCAATGAGCGGTACCGTACAGATCTCGCTGCAACCGGCGTCTAACCTTGTAGCCAAGGTGAGTGGAAACCTGGCGTTACCTTCCTACACTGATTCCCATTGATCACCAACGCTCGACGGGAGATCGCCATGAACAAGGACCAGGTCAAAGGCCGCGTCAAGAAAGCGACCGGCAAGATCAAGGAAGTCGCCGGCAAGACGGTCGGCAACAAGGATCTGGAGGCTCGCGGCAAGGGCGAGCAGGCCGAAGGCAAGATCCAGACAGGCTACGGGGACGTCAAAGACGACCTCAGTGACCTCAAGAAAGACTTAAAGAAAGGCATCTGAACGGGAGCCGTCATGGCAGTCACCGCAAGCGATCCGATCAAGATAATTTTCGCCGTCCTGTTGCCGCCCGTCGGCGTGTTCCTGGAGGTCGGCTTCACGGGCCACTTCTGGCTGAACCTCCTGCTCACCCTGCTGGGATACATCCCGGGCATCATTCACGCCCTGTACGTCATCCTCAAGCATTGACGAGGTTCCTGGCGCCCGAGGAAATGGGGCGACATCGCTGCGCGATGCGCGGCCGGGCGGCCGGCCTGGAGATCGAACTCGCTATTGCTTGTCGGGAGTTCGACTCTCTCCCGAAGCATCGGCCAAACGAAAAAGGGTCCCGATGGGACCCTTTTTTCATTTGACTGGCGCGCCCGGAGAGATTCGAACTCCCGACCTTCTGGTTCGTAGCCAGACACTCTATCCAACTGAGCTACGGGCGCGTCTTTTGAAAACTAAATCGTGGCGGAGAGGGAGGGATTCGAACCCTCGAAGGGGGTTTAAGCCCCTTACTCCCTTAGCAGGGGAGCGCTTTCGACCACTCAGCCACCTCTCCAGCGATCCGGCCGGAGCCATGCTCCCGCCGAAAGGCGAAGCATGATACCGGTGGGTGTGGGGCAGGTAAAGGGCCGCCCGGCCGATCAGGGCTCGTCGGCTCCGCCGCCGGGCTCAGTGCCGGGCTCGCCGCCCGGTTCCTGCTCCTTGCGGATGCGGTCGTAGATCTCGAGGCGGTGCACGGACACGTCACGGGGCGCGTTGACACCCAGGCGTACCTGGTTGCCCTTGACCCCGAGCACGGTCACCTGGACATCGTCTCCGATGACCACCGTCTCGCCAACGCGTCTGGTCAAAATCAACATTTATAATATTTCTCGGCGCGCTGAGGTGGAAAACAGTCGCTAATAGTAGTCAATTCGCTGGAAGTCGCCAGCAGGCTCAAACTTAGCCCCTGAAAAACCGGCACTTTTTCCCAAATAAGGCTCAGCTGGCAGAGACTGTTGGCCTATTTGACCGTTTCTGTGGCTGGCGGTTCCTGTTCCAGCCCGAAGGCCTCGTGCAAACTGCGCACGGCGAGCTCGAGGTACTTCTCCTCGATGAGCACCGAGATCTTGATCTCGGAGGTCGAGACCATGCGGACGTTTACGCCCTCGCGCGCCAGCGTCTCGAACATGGTCGTGGCGACGCCGGCATGGCTGCGCATCCCGACCCCGACGACGGAGATCTTGGCCACGCTGGCGCTGCCGAGCACGTCGCCGGCGCCGATCTCGACCGCGGCGGTGCGCGCCAGCTCCATGGCCTGCTCGTACTCCTCGCGCGGCACGCTGAAACTGAAGTCGACGATCCCGGCACGCGGCGCGTTCATGACGATCATGTCCACCACGATGTGGGATTCGGACACGTTCTTCAGCACCGCGTAGCCGTTGCCGGGGCGGTCGGGCACGCCGGTGATGGTGACCTGGGCCTCGTTGCGCGAGAACGCGATGCCGGATACGACGGGTGCTTCCACGTCTGGCTCCTCGTAACTGATCAGGGTGCCTTCGCCCTCGCCGCTGTTGTGCAGCACGCGCACGGGCACGTTGTACTTGCCGGCGAACTGGACCGAGCGGATCTGCAGCACGCGCGATCCGAGGCTGGCCAGCTCGAGCATTTCCTCGAAAGTGACGCGCGACAGGCGACGCGCCTGCGGCACCATGCGCGGGTCGGTGGTGTAGACGCCGTCCACGTCGGTGAGGATCAGGCATTCGTCGGCGTTGAGCGCGGCGGCGAGCGCCACGCCGGTGGTGTCCGAGCCGCCGCGGCCCAGGGTGGTGACCTCGCCGAGGCTGTCGATGCCCTGGAAGCCGGCCACCACTGGAATGATGCCGGCCTTCAGCTCGGCCTCGAGGCGCTCGGTCTCGACTTTCTCGATGCGCGCCTTGGCGTGCACCGAGTCGGTGAGGATGCGCACCTGGTGGCCGAGCCAGGAGCGCGCGGGGAAACCGAGTTCCCTGAGCGCCATGGCCATCAGCGCCACGGACACCTGCTCGCCCGAGGACAGCAGCATGTCCAGTTCGCGCGGGTTGGGCCGACCCGAGATGGCCATCGCCCTGGCCAGCAGCTCGTCCGTGGTGTCGCCCATGGCCGACAGCACCACGGCCACCTCGTGGCCTTCGCGCCGCTTGCGCGCGATGACGCCTGCCGCAGCGCGGATGTGGTCCACGGTGGCGACGGAGCTGCCGCCGAACTTCATGATGTAGCGCGCCACGGCGATACCGTTCCTGTCCGGTCCCCGGACTGTTACTGCAGGCGCTCGCGGGCGAAGCCGCGGGCCTGCGCCAGCGCCTCGTCCAGCCGCGTTGCCTCGGCGCCGCCGGCCTGCGCCAGGTCGGGCCGGCCGCCGCCCTTGCCGCCCACCAGCGTCGCGGCGGCGTTGACCAGGTCCACGGCGCTGATGCGCTCCGCCAGGTCCTTGGTCACGCCCGCCACCAGGCGCACCTTGTCGCCGTCCGCGGCGCCGAGCAGCACCACACCCGTGCCCAGCTTCTGCTTGAAGCGGTCCACGGCGTCGCGCAGCACCTTGGGATCGCTGCCGTCGAGGCGCGCGATGTAGATGCGCGCGTTGCCGACGGTCTCGGCCTGCGCCAGCGGGTCCTCGCCGCCGCCGCCGGTGGCGAGCTTCGTCTGCAGCTGCTTCAGCTCCTTTTCCAGCTGGCGCGAGCGCTCGAGCAGGTGGCGCACCTTCTCCCCGGCTTCGTCCCAGCCGCCCTTGAGCAGGGTCGCGACCTGCTGCAGGGTCTCCTCGTGGCGCCCGATCCAGTCCAGCGCGCCGCGCCCGGTCACCGCCTCGATGCGCCGCACGCCCGAGGCGATGCCGCTCTCGGCCACTACCTTGAACAGGCCGATGTCGCCGGCGCGCCGCACATGGGTGCCGCCGCACAGCTCCATGGAGAAATCGCCGAGCCTGAGCACGCGCACGCGGTCGTCGTACTTCTCGCCGAACAGTGCCAGCGCGCCGCCGGCCACCGCGTCCTCGTAGGGCAGCACCTTGATCTCGGCCTTGGCGTTGGCGCGGATCTCGGCGTTCACCAGGGCCTCGATCTCGGCCAGCTGCGCGCGGCTCACCGGCTCGTAGTGCGAGAAATCGAAGCGCAGCCGGTCGGGCGCGACCAGCGAGCCCTTCTGCTGCACATGCTCGCCGAGCACCTTGCGCAAGGCAGCGTGCAACAGGTGCGTGGCGGAATGGTTCAGCACGGTCGCCTGGCGCGTGGCGCGATCGACCTCGGCGCGCACGGATTCGCCGCCCTCGACGCGGCCGCGCCGCATCACGCCGTGATGCGCATGGGCCTTGCCCCACTTGCGCGTGTCCCGGACCTCGAACTCGCCGGCCGCGGCGCGGATCATGCCGACATCGCCCACCTGGCCGCCGGACTCGGCATAGAACGGCGTCTCGTCGAGCACGATCACACCCTCGTCGCCTTCGCCCAGCGCGTCCACCTGGCCCACGCCTTCCTTGAACAGCCCGAGCACCACGCCCGAGGCGGCCAGCGCGTCGTAGCCGACGAACGTCGATTCCAGCCCGGTGTCGGTCTTCGGCCCGTAGTCGGCGTCGAAGCGGCTCGAGGCGCGGGCGCGCTCACGTTGCGCGTCCATGGCCTGCTCGAAGCCGGCCTGGTCGACGCTGAGCCCGCGCTCGCGCGCGATGTCGGCGGTCAGATCGACCGGGAAGCCGTAGGTATCGTAGAGGCGGAACGCGGTTTCGCCCGGGATGACCTTGCCGTCGAGCCCGGCGATGGCCGAGTCCAGCAGGCGCATGCCCTGGTCCAGCGTCTCGGCAAAGCGCTCCTCCTCCTGGTGCAGCACTTTTTCCACGTGCTTGCGGGATTTCACCAGCTCGGGATAGGCGTCGCCCATCTGCTCTTCCAGCGTCTCCACCAGGCGCCAGAAGAACGGTTCCTCGATGCCCAGCTGGTAGCCGTGGCGGATGGCGCGGCGGATGATGCGCCGGAGCACGTAGCCGCGGCCCTCGTTCGACGGCAGCACGCCATCGACGATGAGGAAGGCGCAGGCCCGGATGTGGTCGGCGATGACGCGCAGCGAGGCGTTGTCCGTGTCCGCGACGCCCGCCAGCTCGGCGGCGCGCTTCAGGAGCGCCTGGAACAGGTCGATGTCGTAGTTCGAGTGCACGCCCTGCAGCACTGCGGCAAGCCGCTCCAGCCCCATGCCGGTGTCCACCGAGGGTCGCGGCAGCGGCGCCATGGCGCCATCCGCGGAGCGGTTGAACTGCATGAACACCAGGTTCCAGATCTCGACGTAGCGGTCGCCGTCCTCGTCGGGCGAGCCGGGCGGGCCGCCGGCCACTTCGGGGCCGTGGTCGTAGAAGATCTCGGAGCAGGGACCGCAGGGACCGGTATCGCCCATGGCCCAGAAGTTCGAGTCAGCGCCCAGGCGGCTGAAGCGCTCCGGACTGACGCCGATCTGCTTCAGCCAGATGTCCGCCGCCTCGTCGTCGTCCTCGAACACCGTGACCCAGAGCTTCTCCGCGGGGATGCCGAGCACGCCGGTGACATAGTCCCAGGCATAGCGGATGGCGTCTTCCTTGAAGTAGTCGCCGAAGCTGAAGTTGCCCAGCATCTCGAAGAAGGTGTGGTGACGCGCGGTGTAGCCGACGTTCTCGAGGTCGTTGTGCTTGCCGCCGGCGCGCACGCAGCGCTGCGAGGAGCAGGCACGCTTGTAAGGCCGTTTGTCGTGACCGAGGAACACGTCCTTGAACTGCACCATGCCGGCGTTGGTGAACAGCAGGGTCGGGTCGTTGCCCGGCACGAGCGGGCTCGACGGCACGATCTCGTGGCCGCGCTGGGCGAAGAAATCGAGGAAACTCTGGCGAATTTCGGCACTTTTCATGGCATTCAGGCCGCCGGCGCGGCGGCAGGGTCAAAGGTTAGCGGGCCATTGTGCGTCACAGCAGGGCTGGGGCCAAGTGGGTGCGGTCGATGTCCGGCGGCCGCTCAGTCGCCGAGCGCTTCCCGGATCTGGTCGCCGCTGAAGCCCCGGTACTCGAGGAAGCGCGCCTGGCGGGCACGTTCCTTCCACTCGGCAGGCGCGTCCGCGCCGAAGCGGCGCACGCGCGTCTCGCGCGCCAGGGCATACCAGTCCACCCCGGCCGCCTCCAGCGCGGTATCGATGTCCTCGTCCGGAATACCCTGCTGCGAGAGATCGCGGCGGATCCGCACCGGCCCCTGTCCGCGCGAGATGCGGCTGTTCACCAGGGATTCGGCATAGCGCTCGTCGGACTGCAGGCGTCGCGCCTGCAGGCCTTGCAGCACCTGGTCCACCAGCTCCGGGGGCACACCGCGCGCGTGCAGCTTGCGCGCCAGCTCCTTGCGGCTGTGCTCGCGCCGCGCCAGGAGCCGTACGGCCGCCACCTCGACGGTGGCGGCCGTCCACTCGTCGGCCCCGGCCTCGGCCCCACGCTCGGCCTCGGCCTCGTCCCCCTCGAAGTCCTCGTCGAGGAGGCCGAGGGGGTCCTCAGCCTGCCGTTTCTTCCGCATCGGCCTCCTGCGCGGCGCCCGCCTTCTTCGGCAGCAGGATGTCGCGCAGCTGCCGCTCGATGTCGGCGGCGATCTCCGGGTTGTCGACCAGGAACTGGCGCACGTTGTCCTTGCCCTGCCCGATCCGGTCGCCCTTGTAGCTGTACCAGGAGCCGGATTTCTCGACGATGTTGTGCGCCACGCCGAGGTCGATGATCTCGCCCTCGCGGCTGATGCCCGTGCCGTAGAGAATCTCGAACTCAGCCTGGCGGAAGGGCGGCGCCACCTTGTTCTTCACCACCTTCACGCGCGTCTGGTTGCCGATCACCTCGTCGCCCTTCTTCAGCGCGCCGATGCGACGGATATCGAGCCGCACCGAGGAGTAGAACTTCAGCGCGTTGCCGCCGGTGGTGGTCTCCGGGCTGCCGAACATCACGCCGATCTTCATGCGGATCTGGTTGATGAAGATCACCATGGCGTTGGTGCGCTTGATGGTGCCGGTGAGCTTGCGCAGCGCCTGCGACATGAGGCGCGCCTGCAGGCCGACGTGGGAATCACCCATCTCGCCCTCGATCTCGGCCTTCGGCGTCAGCGCCGCCACCGAGTCGACCACGATCACGTCCACGGCGCCCGAGCGCACCAGCATGTCGGTGATCTCAAGCGCCTGCTCGCCGGTGTCCGGCTGGGAAACCAGCAGGTCATCCAGGTTCACACCCAGCTTCTCGGCGTAAGTCGGGTCGAGCGCATGCTCGGCGTCGACGAAGGCCGCCGTGCCGCCCGCCTTCTGCGCCTCGGCGATGACCTGCAGCGTCAGGGTGGTCTTGCCCGACGACTCCGGGCCGTAGATCTCGACCACGCGCCCGCGCGGCAGGCCGCCGATGCCAAGTGCGACGTCGAGACCGAGCGAACCCGTGGACACGACGGGCACATCGCGCACGATGGCCGAGTCGCCCATGCGCATCACGGAGCCCTTGCCAAACTGTTTCTCGATCTGGCCGAGTGCGGCGGCCAGGGCCTTCTTGCGGTTGTCGTCCATCGGTATTCGTTCGCTCTCGGGAGGTGGCGTGGAGTGGGGACCGATTATTTCACATCCAGCCCCGGGCGGCAGCGCCGATATCCGGGCGCAGCGGCGAGTTTCGCGCCGGGACCCGGCGTTCTGAAAACCTGACCGCGGGGCCGGACCGTGCAAGGCGCCCTTCGCTCGGGAAGTCTTATCTCGCTCAGTGCGCCTTGCACGGTCCGGCCCCGCTGCCGGGTTGCAGGGGTTGGGTTCCGGTTGCGCACCGGAGCTCCGCAACGGGTGCCGACCCGTCCGCGCGCCGCCCGGCGGGATGGCGGCGGTTCCGGTGGCTCGGTGACGCTCAGCCCGGCCGGCGCCGATCAGACGGGGTCAGCGGGGTGTGAGAGTGCAGGCGTTGGCACGGAGATCGGGTGCGCCGCCGCCTGCCGGCGCCTGCACCCCAGCAGCGCGGCCGGGACGTCACAGGCCCATCGAGCGAGATAAAGCTTTCCGAGCGAGAGGGGCCTGTGACGGCGCGGCTGCGCGGCCAGGAGATGCGCGGCGGTCAGCCCGGAGACCAGACGACGCGGTAAACGGGGCCCGCCGGCAAGGTCTCCGAGCAGGCGAGCACGAAACTGCTGACCGGCCACTCGACCGGCGCGATCTCGCCCTCGAAATCGCAGGCCCGGCAGCCGCGCAGCACCGTCAGGTGCGGCCGGAACGGCCGCGGGTCGGGCTTGAAGCCCAGCGGCTCCAGCGCCGCGCGCAGGTTGTCGGCGAGCCGCGTGGCGGCGGCGGGCGGGCTGCTGCAGCCCAGCCACGCCACCTGGGGACCGCGCCAGTGGCCGTGGCGGTCGATGCGCAGGGTGAAGGGCTCGACGGCGACCTGCCCGGCGGCTTCATGGAACTCGTCCAGGCGCTGCTCCGGCACCCTGCCGAGAAAGGCGAGGGTGAGGTGGTAGTTGCGCTTGGGCACGCGCCGGCCGCGGCAGGCCTCGAGCAGGGGACGCGCGGAGGCGGACAGGGCATCGCGAACCTCCGGGGCGGGCCACAGCGCGTAGAACAACCGCAGCTTCACCCCATCCTCAATTCAGTCAACTCAGTCAACTCAGTCAACTCATCATGACCCCGGCCAGCGCGCGGCCGACGGCCTGGCGGCGGATGCCCTCGCGGTCGCCCTGGTAGTGCTCCAGGCGGGTCTTGACCTTGATCTCCTCGCCGTCGCGCCGCGCCCAGGCGAACCACACCGTGCCGACCGGCTTTTCCGGCGTGCCGCCCGCCGGCCCGGCGATGCCGCTCACGGCGACGGCCCGGTTCGCGCCCGTGCGTTCGATGGCGCCGCGGGCCATGGCTTCGACCACGGCCTGGCTGACGGCGCCGTCCTTCTCGATCACCGCGGCGGGCACGCCGAGCAGTGTAGTTTTTGCTTCATCGGCGTAGCTGGCGATACCGCCGATGAACCACTCGGAGCTGCCGGGCACGTCCGTCATGGCCTTGGCGATCCACCCCGCGGTGCAGGACTCGGCGGTGGCGAGGCGCTCGTCGCGCGCCGCGAGCCAGACGCCGACTTCGCGGGCAAGCTTTATGAGGCGTTCGTCGTCGGGGATCATGCCGGCCCTCCTCCTCCCCCTAGCACCAAGACTGCCGCCAAGACTGCCACCATCGCGACGCCGGAAAAAGAGGTGCTAGCATGCGCGGGCTGGCAACGGAAACTCCATGAGCACCCCCGATCACTCACAACACACGCCCATGATGCGCCAGTTCCTGCGCATCAAGGCCGAGTACCCGGACATCCTCCTGTTCTACCGCATGGGGGATTTCTACGAGCTCTTCTACGACGACGCGCGGCGCGCGGCGAAGCTCATCGACATCACCCTCACCACGCGCGGGCAGAGCGCGGGCCAGCCGATTCCGATGGCCGGGGTGCCGGTGCACAGCGTGGAGGGTTACCTGGCGAAGCTGCTGCGCCAGGGCGAGTCGGTGGCGATCTGCGAGCAGATCGGCGATCCGGCCACGAGCAAGGGCCCGGTGGAGCGCCAGGTGGTGCGCGTGGTCACGCCCGGCACCGTGACCGACGAGGGCCTGCTGGACGAGCGCAACGAGGTGCTGCTGGCCTGCGTGCACGTCGGCGCGGCCGGCATCGGGCTGGCGTGGCTGGACCTCGCGGGCGGGCGTTTCCGCGTGGCGCGCCTGGACGGCGCCGAGGCGCTGGCGGCGGAGCTGGAGCGGCTGCAGCCGGCGGAGCTCTTGGTGGACGAGGACGCGCGCCTGCCGGCGGTGGTGCGCGAGCGCGCCGGGGTGAAGACGCGGCCGCCCTGGCATTTCGACCTCGACACCGCGACACGATTGCTGTGCAAGCAATTCGGCGTCAGCGACCTGGCCGGGTTCGGTTGCGCCGAGCTGCCTGAGGCGGTGCAGGCGGCGGGCTGCCTGCTGCAGTACGTGCTCGACACCCAGCGCAGCGCCCTGCCCCACCTGCGCGGCCTCGGCACGGAAACACGCGACGAGGCGCTCGTCATGGACGCGGCCACGCGCCGCAACCTGGAGCTGGACCGCAGCCTGACGGGGCGCCACGAGCACACCCTGCTCGGCGTCATGGACGAGACCGCGACGCCCATGGGCGGGCGGCTGCTGCGGCGCTGGCTCAACCGCCCGCTGCGCGACCGCGCCGTGCTGGAAGGCCGGCACGAAGCGGTGGAACGACTGTTGCTGGAGGGCGACGTCGAGGGCCTGCGCGAAGCGTTGCGCGGCATCCCCGACCTCGAGCGCATCCTCGCTCGCGTAGCGCTGCGCTCGGCCCGCCCGCGCGACCTGGCCGGCTTGCGCGACGGGCTGGGGCGACTGCCGGCATTGCGCGCCCTGCTCGCCGGCGTTGCGGCGCCGCGGCTGGGGGCGCTGGCCGACGAATGCGGCGAACACGACGACACCTTCGGCCTGCTGGTGCGCGCCGTCGTCGAGCAGCCGCCGATGCTGGTGCGCGACGGCGGCGTCATCGCGCCGGGCTGGGACGCGGAGCTGGACGAGCTGCGCGCGCTGTCCACCCAGGCGGACGGTTTCCTCGAGGCGCTGGAGGCGCGCGAGCGCGAGCGCACCGGGCTGCCCTCGCTCAAGGTCGGCTACAACCGCGTGCACGGCTATTACATCGAGATCAGCCGCACCCAGGCGAAGAACGCACCGGCGGACTACAGCCGCCGCCAGACGCTGAAGGGCGCCGAGCGCTTCATCACGCCGGAGCTGAAGGAATTCGAGGACAAGGTGCTGTCCGCGCGCGAACGCGCGCTGGCGCGCGAGAAGGCCCTGTACGACGACCTGGTGGAAGCGCTGGTGGCACAGCTCGGCCCGCTGCAGCTCATGGCTGCGGCCGTGGCGGAGATCGACGTGCTGGCGAACCTGGCGGAGCGGGCCGCAGCGCTGAACCTGAGCCGCCCGCGCCTGGTGGCCCAGCCGCGCCTCGCCATCAGCGGCGGGCGCCACCTGGTCGTGGAAAGGGTCTCCGACCAGCCTTTCATCCCGAACGACCTGGCGCTGGATGCCGGCCGGCGCATGCTGGTGATCACCGGCCCGAACATGGGCGGCAAGTCGACCTACATGCGCCAGGCGGCGCTGATCGTGATCCTCGCCCATGCCGGCAGCTTCGTGCCGGCGGAATCTGCCGAGCTCGGGCCCGTGGACCGCATCTTCACCCGCATCGGGGCCTCGGACGACCTCGCCGGCGGCCGCTCGACCTTCATGGTGGAGATGACCGAGGCGGCGAACATCCTCAACAACGCCACCGCGCACAGCCTGGTGCTGATGGACGAGATCGGGCGCGGCACCAGCACCTTCGACGGCCTGTCGCTGGCCTGGGCCTGCGCGCATTTCATCGGCGAGCAGCTCGGCGCCTTCACGCTGTTCGCCACGCATTACTTCGAGCTCACCGCGCTGGCGAAAGAACTGCCCGCCTGCGCCAACGTGCACCTGGACGCCACCGAGCACGAGGGCAAGCTGGTGTTCCTGCACAGCGTGCGCGACGGCCCGGCGAACCAGAGCTACGGGCTGCAGGTGGCGGCGCTGGCCGGCGTGCCGCCGCAGGTCATCCGGCGCGCGCGCGGCTACCTGCGCGAGCTGGAGCAGGGTCGTATCGCCGTACCGGGGCCGCAACCGGAGCTGCCGCTGTTCGAGGCGCCGGCACGCACGGCGTCCGATCCGGCGCTGGAGCGCTTGCACAGCATCGACCCGGACAGCCTCACGCCACGCGCCGCGCTGGAACTGATTTACGAACTCAAGGCGCTGGTGGCTGAACACACCGGCGCCAAGCCCACGGGGAAACCTCGCTCATGACGCTACTCATCGTCTTCTTCCTGTTTGCCATCCTGGTCTCCTTCGCGTGCTCGATCTGGGAGTCGGTGCTGTTGTCCGTGACCCCGAGCTACGTCAATCGCGCCAACCAGGAAGGCTCGCGCACCGGCAAGCTGTTGAACGAGTTCAAGCAGGACATCGACCGGCCGCTGGCGGCCATCCTGACGCTGAACACCTTCGCGCACACCATCGGCGCCATCGGCGTGGGGGCCCAGGCGAGCCGGTTGTGGGGTGCGGGCGGTTTCGAGCTCGGCGGCGTGATGATCGACTACGAGGCGGTCGTCGCGGCCGTCACCACGCTCGGCATCCTGGTGCTCTCGGAGATCATCCCCAAGACCCTCGGCGCCAATTACTGGCAGCAGCTCGCGCCGTTCGCGGTGCGCGCGATCAAGGTCCTCATCATTGTGCTCTACCCGCTGGTGTGGATGAGCCAGGTCATCACGCAGTTCATGAAGAAAGACAAGGAACACCCGGTGTTCAGCCGCGCCGAGTTCCTTGCCATGACCGAGATGGGCCGGACGGAGGGACAGCTGGACGAGCAGGAGGCCGAGGTCATCCGCAACCTGCTCAACCTCAACCAGCTCAGGGTGCACGACGTGATGACGCCGCGCCCGGTGGTGGTCGCGGGCGACCGCGAACAGACCGTGGCGGAGTTCCTGGAAGAAAACCCGGAGCTCGTTTTTTCGCGCATCCCCGTGTTCGACGACGAGATCGACACCGTCACCGGGGTGGTCTTCAAGGACGACCTGCTGGCGGCGATGGCCGCCGGCGAGGGGGATCGCGTGCTCGCCGAAATGGAACGCCAGGCGTTGTTCATACCGGAGACGCTGACCCTGACCAAGGTGTTGCCACAGCTGCTCGACAACCGCCAGCAGCTCGCCGTCGCGGTCGACGAGTACGGCGTCACGGCCGGGGTGATCACCGTCGAGGACGTACTCGAGACGTTGCTCGGGCTGGAGATCATGGACGAGAAGGACTCCGTCGCCGACCTGCAGCGTCTGGCGCGCGAGCGCTGGAAAGAGCGCCACGAGCGCCTCGGCATCCCCACGGCGAAAAGCTAACCGGCGCGGATTTTTTCGCTCGCGATCCGTTGCAGCGCCGCCCGGTTGCTCCAGGAGCTGGCGCGCGACAGGGCCTCGTCCAGGGGCAGCCAGGCGAATGCGCGGTGTTCCGCGGCATCGAGTCGGATCGGGGCCGGTTCAGGAAGCTCGAGCGCGAAGGCGTGCTCCAGGTTCTCGCTGACGCCCGGGGCGAACTTGTGGCGCCACGCCGGCGCAATGGTGAAGCGGTGGTTCATCTCCAGGTCCGCCAGCCCGTCAGCGTCGAGGCCGGTCTCCTCGGCCAGCTCGCGCACCGCGGCCTCGCCCGGGCTCTCGCCCGGCTCCAGGCTGCCGGTCACGGACTGCCACCAGCCCGCCGGTTCATGCCGTTCCAGCAACAGGAAATCGCCGGCCCTCGTGTAGACCACGACCAGCACCGACTCCGGCTGCTTGAAGCGCGTCATGTCCTCGCCCACGGCCGGTGGGACGGCGCGCCCGCTACTCGGCGGCGGGCTTGCGCACCCGGATCGACAGCTCGCGCAGCTGGGCGTCCGGCACCTCGCTCGGCGCGTCGGTGAGCGGGCAGCTGGCGGTCTGCGTCTTGGGGAAGGCGATGACCTCGCGGATACTGGAGGCGCCGGCCATGAGCATCACCATGCGGTCGATGCCGAAGGCGATGCCACCGTGCGGCGGACAGCCGAACTTGAGCGCATCCAGCAGGAAGCCGAACTTGGCACGCGCCTCCTCTTCCTCGATGCCGAGCAGCTGGAACACCGCCTGCTGCATGGCGCGGTCGTGGATACGCACCGAGCCGCCGCCGATCTCGGAGCCGTTCAGCACCATGTCGTAGGCGCGCGACAGGGCGTTGCCCGGGTCGGCCGCCAGCGCGGCATAGTCGTCCACCGCGGGCGCGGTGAAGGGGTGGTGCAGGGCGAACCAGCGCTTCTCGCCCTCGTCCCACTCGAACATCGGGAAGTCGACCACCCACAGCGGCCGCCAGCCGGCGGCGAGCAGGCCGAGGTCCATGCCGAGCTTGTCGCGCAGGGCGCCGAGCGCATCGTTCACGACCTTCGCCTTGTCGGCGCCGAAGAACACCAGGTCGCCGGTCTCGGCGCCGGTGCGGGACATGATCCCGGCCACGGCCTCGTCGGGCAGGAACTTGAGGATGGGCGACTGCAGGCCTTCGCGGCCGGCTGCGGCGTCGTTGACCTTGATGTAGGCCAGGCCGCGGGCACCGTAGCGGCCGACGAACGCGGTGTACTCGTCGATCTCCTTGCGCGTCAGGCTGCCGCCGCCGGGCACGCGCAGCGCCGCGACGCGGCCCTTCGGGTCGGCCGCCGGGCCGGCAAAGACCTTGAATTCCACGCTGGCGACGAGGTCGGCGACCTCCACCAGCTCGAGCGGGTTGCGCAGGTCCGGGCGATCCGTGCCGAAACGCTCCACGGCCTCGGCCCAGCGCATGCGCGGGAAGGGATCGGGCAGCTCGACGTCCAGCACCTCGCGGAACAGCTCGCGCACCATCTGTTCCATCAGCCCGGTGATGCCGTCCTCGTCCATGAACGAGGTCTCGACGTCGAGCTGGGTGAACTCTGGCTGGCGGTCGGCGCGCAGGTCCTCGTCGCGGAAGCAGCGCGCGATCTGGTAGTAGCGGTCCAGCCCGGACATCATCAAGAGCTGCTTGAACAGCTGCGGCGACTGCGGCAGGGCGTAGAACTTGCCGGGGAAGTTGCGCGCCGGCACCAGGTAATCGCGCGCGCCCTCCGGCGTGGCCTTGGTCAGCACCGGGGTCTCGACATCGACGAAACCGTTGCCGTCGAGGAAACGGCGCAGCGCGCTGGTGACGCGGTGGCGCAGGCGCAGGTTGCGCAGCATTTCCGGGCGACGCAGGTCGAGGTAGCGGTAGCGCAGCCGGAGGTCCTCGCCCGCCGCCTCGTCGTGGTGGAAGGGCGGGGTCTCGCTGCGGTTCAGCACTTCGAGCTGGCGCGCCACCAGCTCCACCTGGCCGGTGGCCAGGCCCGGGTTGGCGGTGCCCTCGGGACGGCTGCGCACCTCGCCCGTCACCCGCAGCACGAACTCCGAGCGCAGGCTTTCCGCCAGCGCGAACATGGCCGCGTCGTCGGGGTTGAACACCACCTGCAGCAGGCCCTCGCGGTCGCGCAGGTCGACGAAAATCACGCCGCCGTGGTCGCGCCGGCGGTGCACCCAGCCGACCACCGTGGCCGACTGGCCGATCAGGGCTTCGTTGACCTCGCCGCAGTAGTGGGTACGCATCGAAATTCTTCCTTGGAGGGCTGCGATGCCGGCGCGCATGGCGTGACCGGCGAAGGGCCGGGGATGTTACTGGGGCGCCTCAGGCCGCGCAAGGCTGGCCCGGGCCGCTTCCGGGCTGGTCCAGCGCGGCACGGCCACGCCCAGGGAGATGATGAAGCGCAAGCCTTCGTCGACCTTCATGTCCAGCGGCACGAGCTCGTCGCGCGGCACGAACAGCAGGAAGCCGGAGGTGGGGTTGGGCGTGGTCGGCAGGAACACGCAAATGACCTTTTCCGTGGTGCGGTGCTGCACCTCGCCTTCGAGCTCGGAGGTCTGGAAGCACATGCTCCACACCCCCTTGCGCGGATGCTCGACCAGGAACACGCGCTTGAAGGCGGTGCTGTGGTCCGCGAACAGGGTTTCGGCGACCTGCTTGGCGCTGGAATAGATGCCCCGCACCAGCGGGATGCGCGCCACGATGCGGTCGCCGATCTCCACCAGGCGGCGCCCGGCGAAGTTGGCCGCGAACAGGCCCGTGGCGACCAGGATGCCGAGCGCCAGCAGCAGGCCGAGACCCGGGATCGTGAAGCCCAGCAGGTTCTCGGGGCGTACCGGCTCGGGCAACAGCAGCAGGATCTGATCGACGAAGCGGATCAGGAAGCGCACGACCAGGAAGGTCACCACCAGCGGGATCCACAGGATCAGCCCGGTGACCAGGTATTTGCGCAGCGTCTTAAGCAACGCTGTCGGCCTTGCCGCTCGCGGGCTTGCTGTCGGCGGGCTTGGCGGCAGGCTTGTCGCCGCCTTTCTCGGCGGACTTGCCCGGGGCCTTGTCGGCGGCCTTGTCGGCGGACTTGTCGCCTGCCTTGACGCCAGGATCTGCTGCCTTGCTGTCGGACTCCGCGAGGTTGCGCTTCTTGTCGCCCTTGCCCTTGAAGTCGGTCTCGTACCAGCCGCTGCCCTTGAGCCGGAAGCGCGGCGCCGAAAGCTGCCGCTTCAGCTGAGGTTCGCCGCAGGTGGGGCAATGCACCAGGGGCTCGTCGGAGATCTTCTGCAGCGCGTCCAGGCTGTGGCCGCAAGCGCCGCACAGGTACTCGTAGATCGGCATGTAAGGCACTTCCTCTGCGATGGTGACCTAGTATCGCTGATGGGGGTCTGACCCCCCAAATGCGCATTAACGATGCGCACTAACGGGGTCAGACCCCCTTAATGGAATTCGAGGCCGTCGGGGCTGGCGTCGACCCGCACCGTGGCGCCCGGGGCGAACTCGCCGCGCAGGATACGCTGCGCCAGCGGGTTCTCCACCTGCTGCTGGATGGCGCGCTTGAGCGGCCGGGCGCCGTAGACCGGGTCGAAGCCCGCCTCGGCGAGCCGGTCCAGCGCCGCGTCGCTGAGCTCGAGCTGCATGTCGCGCTCTGCCAGCCGCGCGCGCAGGTGGGCCAGCTGGATCTCGACGATGACGCGGATCTGCTCGCGGCCCAGGGCATGGAACACCACCACGTCGTCGACGCGGTTGATGAACTCCGGCCGGAAATGCTGCGAGACCACCTCCATCACCGCCGCCTTCATGGCGTCGTAATCCGCGCCCGGGCCGATCTCCTGGATGCGGTGCGAGCCCAGGTTCGAAGTCATGACGATGACCGTGTTCTTGAAGTCCACCGTGCGGCCGTGTCCGTCCGTCAGGCGCCCGTCGTCGAGCACCTGCAGCAGCACGTTGAAGGTGTCGGGATGCGCCTTCTCCACCTCGTCGAGCAGGATCACGGAATAGGGCCGGCGCCGCACCGCCTCGGTGAGGTAGCCGCCCTCCTCGTAGCCGACATAGCCTGGCGGCGCGCCAATGAGCCGGGCCACGGAATGCTTCTCCATGAACTCCGACATGTCGATGCGCACCATCGCGTCTTCGGTGTCGAACATGAACTCGGCCAGCGCCTTGCACAGCTCAGTCTTGCCGACGCCGGTCGGGCCGAGGAACAGGAACGACCCGATCGGCCGGTTGGGGTCGGACAGCCCGGCGCGCGAGCGGCGGATGGCGTTCGACACGGCGAGCAGCGCCTCGCCCTGGCCGACCACGCGCTTCTCCAGCGCCTCCTCCATGCGCAGCAGCTTGTCCTTCTCGCTCTCGAGCATGCGCGACACCGGGATGCCGGTCCACTTGGACACGACCTCGGCCACCTCCTCGTCGGTGACGCGGTTGCGCAGCAGCCGGGTCTCCTTCTTCTCATGCTCGGACGCCTCGGCAAGGCGCTTCTCCAGCTCCGGGATGCGACCGTACTGCAGCTCCGACATGCGGGTGAGATCGCCGGCGCGCCGTGCCGTCTCCAGCTCCACGCGCGCCCGCTCGAGCTCCTCCTTGAGGTGCGAGGCGCCCTGCACTTCGGCCTTCTCGGCCTTCCAAATCTCCTCCAGGTCGGAGTACTGCCGCTCCAACGCCTCGAGTTCGGTCTCCAGCACCTGCAGCCGCTTCTTCGAGGCCTCGTCGGCCTCCTTCTTCAGCGCCTCGCGCTCGATCTTCAGCTGGATCACGCGCCGCTCGAGGCGATCGAGCTCCTCCGGCTTGGAGTCGATTTCCATGCGGATGCGCGAGGCGGCCTCGTCCACCAGGTCGATGGCCTTGTCCGGCAGCTGGCGATCCGAGATGTAGCGATGCGACAGCGTGGCCGCGGCGACGATGGCCGGGTCGATGATCTCCACGCCGTGGTGCACCTCGTAGCGCTCCTTCAGGCCGCGCAGGATGGCGATGGTCTCCTCCACGCTCGGCTCGTCCACCAATACCTTCTGGAAGCGCCGCTCCAGCGCGGCGTCCTTCTCGATGTACTTGCGGTACTCGTCGAGCGTGGTGGCGCCGACGCAGTGCAGCTCGCCGCGCGCCAACGCCGGCTTGAGCATGTTGCCGGCGTCCATGGAGCCCTCGGCCTTGCCCGCGCCGACCACGGTGTGCAGCTCGTCGATGAACAGGATGACGCGGCCCTCCTGGCGCGCCAAGTCGTTCAGCACCGCCTTGAGCCGCTCCTCGAACTCGCCGCGGAACTTGGCGCCGGCGATGAGCGAGCCCATGTCCAGCGACAGGATGCGCTTGTCCTTCAGCCCCTCCGGCACCTCGCCGTCGACGATGCGCTGGGCCAGGCCCTCGGCGATGGCGGTCTTGCCGACGCCGGGCTCGCCGATGAGCACGGGGTTGTTCTTGGTGCGCCGCTGCAGCACCTGGATGGTGCGGCGGATCTCGTCGTCGCGACCGATGACCGGGTCGAGCTTGCCCTGCTCGGCGCGCTCGGTGAGGTCGATGGTGTATTTCTCCAGCGCCTGGCGGGTCTCCTCCGCGGACGGGTCGTCCACCTGCTTGCCGCCGCGCACTTCCTCGATGGCCTTGTCCAGCGCGGCCTTGACGGCGCCGGACTCGCGCATGGCCTCGCCCAGCGCGCCCTTGTCCTCGAGGGCCGCGAGGGCGAACAGCTCGCTGGAGATGTACTGGTCGTTGCGCTGCTGCGCCAGCTTATCGGTGACGTTCAGCATGCGGTCGAGGTCGCGCGAGATGTGGACCTCGCCGGGGGTGCCCTCGACGCGCGGCAGGCGGTCGAGCGATTCGCCCAGGCGCGAGCGCAGGCGGTTCACGTTCACGCCCGCCTTGTCGAGCAGGTGGCGCAGGCCGCCGCCCTGCTGGTCGAGCAGCGCCACCATGACGTGGACGGGCTCGATGTACTGGTGGTCGCGCCCGACGGCCAGGGACTGGGCGTCGGCGAGCGCCATCTGGAACTTGCTGGTCAGTCGATCCATGCGCATGGGGTTCACCCGGAGAAACTCGGTTTCCCTCGATATGGGGGGCCTGCAGGCGCTTTTCAAGCACTGCCCGATGGGGCCCGTAACGGGGTCTGACCCCCGAAAGTGCTCATAAAATCAGTATGTTTCGGGGGTCAGACCCCGTTACAGGCCCCCGATCCAGACGAGCGTGGCCATGCGGCCCGTGGGGTGCTCTGCGCCGTCGCGGCGGTGGGAGAAGAAGCGCTCCGGTTCGGAATACGTGCACCAGCGCCCGCCGTGGACACCGGCCACGCCCGCCGCCTCGAGGCGGTGCCGCGCCAGCCCGGCCAGGTCGAACTGCCAGCGCCCGGGCCGCCCGGCGGCGAAGAACGCCTCCGCCCCCGCCCCGCACGCCGCCAGACAGGCGTCCCGAACGTCCGCCCCGACCTCGTAGGCCGCGGCACCGATACCCGGCCCGATCCAGGCCATCACCTCCCCCGGCGGGGCATCCATCTCGGCCAGCGTCGCCTCCAGCACCCCGGCGGCCAGCCCGCGCCAGCCCGCATGCGCCACGCCGACCCGCGCACCATCCGCCCGCGCGAACAGCACCGGCAGGCAATCCGCCGTCAGCACCGCCAGCACCCGCCCGGGCGTCCCGGTCACCGCCGCATCCGCCACCCGTTCGGCCGGCACCCCGGGCGCGTCCAGCCGCAGCACGCCCCGCCCGTGCACCTGCTCCAGCCACGCCGGCTCGGACGGCAAGCCGAGGGCCGCCGCCAGCAGCCGGCGGTTCGCCGCCACGCATGCCGGATCGTCGCCCACGTGGGTGCCGAGATTCAACGAAGCCCGGGGATGTGCACTTTCGCCGCCAACACGCAGGGTCGATGCCGCGCGTACGCCCGGCGGCGCCGGCCATTCCGGCACGATCCACGCCGGCCTCATGCCTTGGCGTCCGCCCGCAGCACCGCCAGCACCGCCGCCAGGTCCTCCGGCACCGGCGCCTCGAAATGCACCGTCTCGCCATGGCCGGGATGCACCAGCTCCAGCCGCGCCGCGTGCAGGGCCTGGCGCCGAAAGCCGCGCAGCGCCTCGGACAACGCGGCACTCGCGCCCGGCGGCATCACCAGCCGCCCGCCGTAGACCGGGTCGCCCACCAGCGGGTAACGAACATGCGCCATGTGCACCCGGATCTGGTGCGTGCGGCCGGTCTCCAGCCGGCAGCGCACATGCGTATGGCCGCGAAAGCGCTCCACCACGCGGTAATGCGTCACCGCCTCGCGGCCGCCCTCGCGCACCGCCATGCGCACGCGATCGACCGGA
This sequence comes from Thioalkalivibrio sp. XN279, assembly GCF_011089885.1. Taxonomy (NCBI): domain Bacteria; kingdom Pseudomonadati; phylum Pseudomonadota; class Gammaproteobacteria; order Chromatiales; family Ectothiorhodospiraceae; genus Thioalkalivibrio; species Thioalkalivibrio sp. XN279. The sequence continues at coordinate 189,247 of NZ_JAANBD010000029.1, forward strand.
TGCCGCCCGATGGGCGCGTCCACCGTGCCGCCGCCGGTCATCACGCCGACACACACCGCCTCGTATTCCCGCTTCACGCTGCGCTCCTCGAGCTGGCGCACCAGCGAGGCATGCGCGGTCGGCGTGCCCGCCACCACCATCACGCCGCTGGTGTCCTTGTCGAGACGGTGCACGATGCCGGCGCGCGGCAGCACCCGCAGGTCCGGGCGATGGTGCAGCAGCGCATTGACCAGGGTCCCGGCCGGGTTACCCGCGCCCGGATGCACCACCAGGCCCGCAGGCTTGTTGAGCACCAGGATGTCCTCGTCCTCGTACACCAGCTCCAGCGCAATGGCCTCGGGCGCATCGCGACTCTCGTCCTCCAGCGTGGCTGCGAGGCGCACCTGCTCGCCGCCGTCCACCTTGTCGCGGGGGCGCAGCGTGCGGCCGTCCACCGTGACCTGCCCGGCGCGGATCCAGCCCTGCAGGCGGCTGCGCGAATAGTCCGGGAACAGCACCGCCAGCGCCTGGTCGAGGCGTTGCCCGGCCATCTCCAGGGGAATCTCGGCCTCGAGTTCGACAGTCTGCATGGGGGTTCCGCCAGCGCGCGCCAGCGGCCAGTTTACTCGTCCCGGCGCCCACCCGCCGCAGCCGTATATAATGGCGAGCTTCGGCCCGCGTTCCGGATTCAGCATGACCTCACGCCTCCGCGCCCTGCTCTCGCTCATCGCCCTGGCGGCCCTCGCCGCCGGCTGCGCCTCGGGGCGTGACGACGACCTGCCCGATCCGGACAGCAACGCCCAGCGCATCTTCGCCCAGGCCGAGAAAGCCATGACGAGCGGCAACTACCCGGCCGCCATCGCGGCATTCGAGAGCCTCACGGCGGTCTACCCCTTCAGCGACGAGGCGCGCCAGGCGCAGCTGAACCTGATGTTCGTCTACCTGCGCAACGAGCAGCCCGAGTCCGTGATCGCCGCCGCCGACCGCTTCATGCTCGAGAACCCGACCCATCCCCGCGTCGACTACGCGCTCTACATGAAGGGCCTGGCGCGTTTCCCGCGCGATGCCGGCCCGCTGGAGCGCCTGTTCCGCATCGACATGGACAAGCGCCCGCCCGCGGGCATGCAGGAATCGTTCGCCACCTTCCAGCAGCTCCTGCAGCAGCACCCGCAAAGCATTTACGCGGAAGACGCTCGCCAGCGCATGGTTTACCTGCGCAACCGCCTCGCCGCACACGAGGTGCGGGTGGCGCAGTTCTATCTCGACCGCAACGCCCACGTCGCCGCGATCAACCGCGCGCGCACCATTCTCGAGATCTTCCAGGAAACGCCGTCCGTGATCCCGGCGCTGCAGATCATGGCGCAGGGCTACGACAACCTCGGGCTGGAAAAACTGGCGGCGGACACGCGGCGGATCCTCGAGGCGAACCGGGCCCCCTGACCGCTACCGCGCCGCGAACCCCGAAGTGATCGGGTAGCGCCAGTCGCGGCCGAAGGCGCGCCGGCTGATGCGGATGCCGGGCGGCGCCTGGCGGCGCTTGTACTCGTTGCGCTTCACCATGCCGAGGATGCGCCCGACCACCGCGCGCTCGTAGCCGCGCGCCACGATCTGGTCCACCGACGCGTCCTCCTCGATGAAGGCCTCGAGGATGGGATCGAGCACCTCGTAAGGCGGCAGCGAGTCCGTGTCCTTCTGGTCCGGTCGCAGCTCGGCCGAGGGCGGGCGCTCGAGCACCCGCGGCGGGATGACCTCGTGGCGGGCGTTGCGATGCCGCGCCAGGCGATAGACCAGCGTCTTGCTGCAGTCCTTCAGCGGCGCGAAGCCGCCCGCCATGTCGCCGTACAGCGTGGCGTAGCCGACCGCCATCTCGCTCTTGTTGCCCGTGGTCAGCAGCATGCAGCCGAACTTGTTCGACATCGCCATGAGGATCATGCCGCGGCAGCGCGCCTGGATGTTCTCCTCGGTGACGTCCTCCGGCATGCCGGCGAAGACCTCCGCCAGCGCCGCGCGCGCGCCCTCGAAGATGGGCTCGATGGAGACGACGTCGTACTGCACGCCGAGCGCCCGTGCCTGGGCCGCGGCGTCCTCCTGGCTCATGTCGGTGGTGTAGCGCGAGGGCATCATCACCGCCCGCACCCGCTCGGGACCCAGCGCGTCCACCGCGATCGCCAGCGTCAGCGCCGAGTCCACGCCGCCGGACAGGCCGAGCACCACACCCGGAAAGCGATGCTTGTTGACGTAGTCGGCCACGCCCAGCTCGAGCGCACGGTAGACGCCGTCGACGAACTCCGGCGCCGGCGTGACGTGCGAGGGCTTGATGTGCCCGCCCGCCTCGACTTCCACCAGCTCCAGCGCCTCGACGTAGAACGGCGCACGATAGACCAGCTCGCCGTCGGCGCTGAACGCCATCGAGCCGCCGTCGAACACCAGCTCGTCCTGGCCGCCGACCAGGTTGGCGTAGATCACCGGCAGGCCCGTCTCCGCGATGCGATCGCGCATCACCGCCTCGCGGCGCGACAGCTTGCCGGTGTCGTAGGGCGAGCCGTTGATGGAGATCAGCACCTCGGCCCCGGCCTGTGCCGTGGCCTGCGCCACGCCCGGGCTCCACAGGTCCTCGCAGATGGTGATGCCGAGCTTCACCCCGCCCATCTCCACCACGCAGCATTCCGTGCCGGGCTGGAAATAGCGCTTCTCGTCGAACACGCCGTAGTTCGGCAGCTGCTGCTTGCGGTAGATCACCGGCGCGTCGCCGGGCCGCAGCAGGATAGCGCTGTTGTGGATGGTCTCGCCGTCGTACTCCGGATAACCGACCAGCACCGACATGCCGTTGAGGCTCTGCTTCAGCCGCTGCAGCGCCTCGGCCACGTCGCGCGCGAAGCCGCGATGAAACAGCAGGTCCTCCGGCGGGTAGCCGCACAGCGCCAGTTCCGGGAACACCACCAGGTCGGCGCGCAGCGCGTCGTGCGCGCGCCGGCACATCTCCAGCATGTGCGTGACGTTCGCCTCGACGTCGCCGACGACGGGGTTGAACTGGGCGATGGCGATGCGCAATGGGCGCCTAGCTCAGGCGATCCAATATCGCGCTGCCCAGCTCCGCCGGCGAGCGCACCGTGGTGACGCCCGCCTCCTCCAGCGCACGGAACTTCTCGTCCGCGGTGCCCTTGCCGCCCGACACGATGGCGCCGGCGTGGCCCATGCGCTTGCCGGGAGGCGCGGTGACGCCGGCGATGTAGGCCACCACGGGCTTGGTCATGCGCCGGGCGATGAACTCGGCCGCAGCCTCCTCGTCGCTGCCGCCGATCTCGCCGACCATGAGCACGCCCTCGGTGTGCTCGTCACGCTCGAACAGCTCGAGGCAGTCGATGAAGTTCATGCCGCGCACCGGGTCGCCGCCGATGCCGACGCAGGTGGACTGGCCCAGGCCATTCTTGGTGGTCTGGTACACGGCCTCGTAGGTCAGGGTGCCGGAGCGGGAGACGATGCCGACCTTGCCAGGCTTGTGGATGAAGCCGGGCATGATGCCGATCTTCGCTTCGCCGGGGGTGATGATGCCGGGGCAGTTGGGGCCGATGAGGCGGCAGCTGTAGTCCGTGAGCGCGGCCTTGACCTTCACCATGTCGAGCACCGGGATGCCCTCGGTGATGCAGACGACCAGCTTGATGCCGGCGTCGGCGGCCTCGAGGATGGCGTCGGCGGCGTAGGGCGCCGGCACGTAGATCATGCTGACGTCGGCGCCGGTCTCGTTGACGGCATCGTGCACGGTGTTGAACACCGGCAGGCCGAGGTGCTTTTCACCGCCGCGGCCGGGCGTGACGCCGCCGACCATCTGCGTGCCGTAGTCGATGCACTGCTCGGAGTGGAAGGTGCCCTGGCGGCCGGTGAAGCCCTGGCAGATGACCTTGCTGTCGCGGTTTACGAGGATGCTCATGTCGGTGTCCCTTACTTGGCGGCCGCGGCCACGGCCTTCTTGGCCGCGTCGGTCAGGTCTTCGGCGGCGATGATGTCCACGTCGCTGTGCTCGAGCAGCTCGCGGCCGCGCTCCACGTTGGTGCCCTCGAGGCGCACCACCACCGGCACTTCCACGCCCACCTCCTTCACCGCCTGGATGATGCCCTCGGCGATGAGGTCGCAACGCACGATGCCGCCGAAGATGTTGACCAGGATGGCCTTCACGTTGGCGTTGGACAGGATCAGCTTGAAGGCCTCGGCCACGCGCTCGGCGGTGGCGCCGCCGCCGACGTCGAGGAAGTTGGCCGGGGCGCCGCCGTGCAGCTTGATGAGGTCCATAGTGGCCATGGCCAGGCCGGCGCCGTTCACCATGCAGGCGATCTGGCCGTCCAGCGAGACGTAGTTGAGGCCGTGCGCGGAGGCGCGGTTCTCCATCTCGTCTTCCTGCGACGGGTCGCGCCATTCCATGAGGCGCGACTGGCGGAACAGCGCGTTCTCCTCGATGCCGATCTTGGCGTCGAGCGCGTGCAGCTGGCCGTCGCCGTTGACGATGAGCGGGTTGACCTCCAGCAGCGCGCAGTCACGCTCGACGAACAGCCGGTAGAGGTTCTGCAGGAGTTTCGTGAACTGGCCCACCTGCTCGCCCTTCAGCTCGAGGGCGAAGGCCACCTGGCGCGCCTGGTAGGGCTGCAGGCCGGCGGCCGGATGCACCGCCACGGTGACGATCTTCTCGGGCGTCTTGGCGGCCACCTCCTCGATGTCCATGCCGCCGGCGGCCGAGGCCATGACCACGATGCGCTCGCGGCTGCGGTCCACCAGCAGGCTGAGGTAGAGCTCGCGCTCGATGGAGGAGCCGGCCTCGACGTAGACGATGTTGATGGGCAGGCCTTCCGGGCCGGTCTGGTGGGTCACGAGCTGCTCGCCCAGCATCTTCGCCGCCGCCTCGCGCACCTTGTCCGGCGTGTCGACCACCTTCACGCCACCGGCCTTGCCGCGCCCGCCGGCGTGGACCTGGGCCTTCACCACCCAGGTGCTGCCGCCGATCTCCTCGGCCGCCTTGGCCGCGTCGTCGGCGCTGCGGGCGGGGATGCCGCGCGAGACCGGGATGCCGTGCTCGGCGAAAAGTTGCTTGGACTGGTACTCGTGGAGGTTCATGCCGCAAGGACTCCCGCTGCGAAAGGGTTTCGGCACGGGCCGAAAGCTGGTTATTCTCCCCCATCGGTCCGCATTGCGCCAAGCCCGGGACATTACAAGAAGCCTCATGCCCCTCCGCACCGAACTCATGGCCCCGGAATTCGCCTGGCGCACGCTCAGGCTGCTGAACGCCTTCCGGCTGCTGTACGCCGCACTGCTGTTCGCCATGTTCATCTACCCCACCACGCCGCGGCTGGTGGGCGAGGCGCATCCCGACCTGTTCCTGGCCACGGTGCTGGCGGCCTTCGTCTGGGCGGCGGTAAATGACTTTGCGGTGAACCAGCACTGGCCCTCGGTGCAGGCCCAGGGCATCAGCCAGGGGTTCTTCGACATCGGCGCCATCGTGCTCCTGACCTGGGCCAGCGGCGGGCTGGGCAGCGGCGTGGCCAATCTTTTGATCATCACCGTCACGGCGCTGGCCATGATCACCTCCCGCCTGCGCGGCCTGGCCTTCGCAGCCCTCGCCGTGCTGGCGATCCTCGGCATGCAGGCCTACGGCCTCGCCACCGGCGTGACCGGCGCCGGCGAGAGCACCGCCTCAGGCCTGTTCGGCGGCCTGCTGATGTTCCTCGCCCTCGCCGCCGGGCCCTTCGCGCGCCGCTTCGCCGAGAGCGAGGCCCTCGCCCGCCAGCGCGGCGTGGATCTGGAGAACCTCAACCAGCTCAACGAGTACATCGTGCAGAACCTGCGCGAGAGCATCGTGGTGCTGGACTCTGACGACCGTATCCGGCTCATGAACGAGGCCGCCGGCAAGTATCTCGGCATCGGCCGCGGCTGGCGCGGGCGCCCGGTGCGCGAGGCCTCCGAGCGGCTCTACCAGGCGGTGCGGCAATGGCGCGAGCACGGAAGCAGCGACCCGCCCCCGCCCTTTCCCTCCGCCGACGGCGCCACCCAGGTCGCGCCCTATTTCGCCCCCATCGGCCGGCCGCGCAGCGGCGCCCTGCTGATCTTCCTCGAGGACACCAGTATCCAGTCCGAGCGCGCCCAGCAGGCCAAGCTGGCGGCGCTGGGGCGGCTCTCGGCCAGCATCGCGCACGAGATCCGCAACCCGGTCGGGGCGCTGAGCCACGCCGCGCAGCTGCTCGGCGAGGCCGAGAACCTGCAGGACAGCCAGCAGCGCCTCACCACAATCATCGAGAACAACGCCACCCGGGTGAGCAACATCGTCGAGAACGTGCTGCAGCTGTCGCGGCGCGAGCAGCTCAACCCGCAGCGCGTGGACCTGGTGGCCTGGGCCAAGCAGTTCGTGGAGGAATACGGCGGCGCCGCCGGGCTGCCGGCCGAGGCCGTGGACCTCGAGATCAGCAACGCGCCCATCGAGGTACGCATGGACCCGGGGCATCTCTACCAGGTGGCGACCAACCTGTGCGACAACGCCCTGGCCTATGGCGTCATGGCGGGGGCCGCGCCGCGTATCGAGCTCGCCATCGGCCGGCGCAGCGGCACCGACCGGCCCTATCTGGAGGTGCGCGACCGCGGCCCCGGCATCCCGCCCGAGCTGGCCGAGCAGGTGTTCGAGCCCTTCTTCCGCGCCGGCACCGACGCCACCCAGCGCAGCGGCAGCGGGCTCGGGCTGTTCATCTCCCGCGAGCTGTGCGAGGTCAACCGCGCCACCTTGTTATATGAGCCGCGCAGCGATGGGGGAGCGATATTTCGTATCATCTTCGCCGACCCCAAGCGCTGGAGGACCTGAGTGAGCGAGCCGACCGTCCTTGTCGTCGACGACGAGCCGGACATCCGCGAGCTGCTCTCCATGACCCTGGAGGGCATGGACACCCGCCCGGACACCGCCGCCGACCTCACCGAGGCCAAGAGCAAGCTCATCCACGGCGACTACGACTTCTGCCTCACTGACATGCGCCTGCCCGACGGCGACGGCCTCGAGCTGGTGCAGTGGATGCAGCGCAACACGCCCGACGTCCCGGTGGCGGTCATCACCGCCCACGGCAACGTCGAGACCGCCGTGCGCGCGCTCAAGCTCGGCGCCTACGATTTCGTTTCCAAGCCGGTGAAGGTGCGCGACCTCAGGAAGCTGGTCGCCACGGCCCTGAAGCTGCGCGGCGCCAACGGCGAAGGGGCCGGCGCCCGGGCCGGGACACTGCTGGGCAGCTCGCCGGCCATGGACAAGGTGCGCAGCATGATCGCCAAGGTTGCGCGCAGCCAGGCGCCGGTGCACATCGTCGGCGAGTCCGGCACCGGCAAGGAACTGGTGGCGCGACTCATCCACGACTCCGGCCCGCGCGCCAGCCAGCCCTTCGTGCCGGTGAACTGCGGCGCCATCCCCGCCGAGCTGGTCGAGTCCGAGCTGTTCGGGCACATGAAAGGCAGCTTCACCGGCGCCACGGCGGACCAGGAAGGCCTGATCCGCTCCGCCGAGGGCGGCACCGTGCTGCTGGACGAGATCGCCGACCTGCCGCTGCCCACCCAGGTCAAGCTGCTGCGGGTCATCCAGGAGCGCACCGTGCGCCCGGTGGGCGACACCCGCGAGATCCCCGTGGACGTGCGGTTCCTGTCCGCCACCCACCAGGACCTCGGCAAGCTGGTGGCCGACGGCCGCTTCCGCGAAGACCTTTATTACCGCATCAACGTCATCGAGCTCAGGGTGCCGCCGCTCCGGGAGCGCGGCGACGACGTCATCGAGCTGGCCGAGCACCTGCTGGCCCGACTGGCCGAGCGCAGCGGCGTCGAGACCCCGGAACTCAGCCGGGACGCGCGGCGCCTGCTGCAGCAACACCGCTTCCCGGGGAACGTGCGCGAGCTCGAGAACACCCTTGAACGCGCGCTGGCGCTTTGCGAGGGCGGGCGCATCGAGGCCGGGGACATCCACCTGCGCGGCCCGGCGACGGGCGCCGACGAGGGGCCGCTGCCCGAAGTCAGCGGCATTTTCCGCGGGCTGCACCCGGCGACCGAGCCCTACATCAACCCCGAAGACAGCCGCCTCGACATGCGCATCGAGGACATCGAGCGCGCCGCCATCCTCCAGGCGCTCGAGCAGACCCGCTACAACAAGACCCAGGCCGCCAAGCTGCTGGGCATCAGCTTCCGGGCGCTCAGGTACCGCATCAAGAAGCTCGGGATCGAGTAGGCGGGGCCCTGGACCCGTCGGGCGAGCCCGGCTGGGGTGTCCAAGGGTGACGTGGAGCGTCACATTGTGACGTTGAAGGTCGGGTTCGGGCGCGGTGGCTGGCCGGGCCTGGATCGGCTCACGTCAAGCCGTTTACTTGAATATCAATAAGTTACGCGCAATCCCCGAGAGTTGGCACGCCGCTTGCTTCTATTCCTGCGACGGCGAGCGATCGCCACGCACTGCAACGACAGATTTCGTTTGGTTGTTCTCTCAAGGGAGATTAGAAAATGCGTAAGGTACAGAAGGGTTTCACTCTTATCGAACTGATGATCGTGGTTGCGATCATCGGCATCCTGGCGGCGATTGCTATTCCCGCCTATCAGGACTACACAATTCGCGCGAAGGTCACTGAAGGCCTCAACACGGTGGCTGTTGCTCGTACAGCTGTGGCGGAGTACTGGAATACGACCGGCATCTTCCCGACCAGCCAGTCAGCGGCGGGGCTGGGCACCAACACCGACTACGCAACCAATATCATTAAGCAGGTTGACGTGGACGGAAGCGTGATTGACGTCCAGTTCAAGGCAATCGGCGGCGACGTTGATGACGGTGACTTGATCCGCTTCACGGCTACCCCCACCAGCCCCGGCAGCACGCTTGAGTGGGATTGCGCGACCGGCAGCACGCTGCCCGCGAAGTACCGCCCGGCCAACTGTCGCTAAAACCTAAAGCGACTAGCTAACTGAAAGCCGGGGCGCCAGTGTGCGCCCCGGCTTTTTTGCTCCTTGGCCCACAGGAAGGCCTGAGATAGACTCGGGCGATTATGTGAACTGATTGGCAGCATTCCGGTCGCCAACTCAACGAAACTTTTGAGTTCTGATATACAACAAGCCTGATAGCCAATGGCAGCCACCGCACAACCCAGACTGACCGGACTACCACGACGCCTCGTCCAGGAAGGGGTGATCAACGAGTCCATCGCGCTCGAAGCGGAAGCCGAAGCTCAGAGATCGGCTAAGTCGTCGGTGGTGTCCTATCTGGTCGAAAAGAATCTCGCCGACCCACGCGAAATTGCGACTGCTGCGTGCCATGAGTTCGGTGTGCCTGTGCTTGATCTCGATGCTATCGAGGTCGACCTCGAAACGGCCCGACTGGTCGACGAAAAACTAATGCATCGTCATCGCGTGCTACCCCTTTTCCGTCGGGGAAGGCGCGTGTTTCTCGGTGTCTCTGATCCGACCCGGCTCCAGGCGATCGACGAGATCAAGTTCGCGACGGGCATGAGTATCGAAGCCATCGTTGTGGAGGACAACAAGCTCGACGCGATGCTGGCGCGAATGTCCGAGGCACTCGACACGACACTCGAGGGCTTGGGTGGGGAAGACATCGACCTGGAGAATCTCGAACTCGGCGGCGAGCAGGAAGATTCTGGCCAGGACGTCACGCGAGACGAGATTGACGATGCGCCGATTGTGCGTTTCGTTAACAAGGTTCTGCTCGACGCCATCCACAAGGGGGCGTCGGATATTCACTTCGAACCCTACGAGAAATTCTACCGGGTGCGCACTCGTCTGGATGGCGTGCTGAAAGAAGTCGCCAAGCCGCCCGTAACGCTTGCCAACAAGGTCACCGCGCGCATCAAAGTGATGTCCCGAATGGACATCGCCGAGCGTCGCATTCCCCAGGACGGTCGGATCAAGCTCAAGCTTTCGGCGAATCGCGCCATTGATTTTCGTGTCAACACGCTGCCGACTCTCTACGGTGAGAAGGTCGTGCTGCGTATTCTGGACCCGAGCCAGGCCAAACTCGGCATTGATGCGCTGGGATATGAAGACTTCCAGAAGCAGCTGTATCTCGACGCCTTGTCCAAGCCTTACGGGATGATCCTCGTAACAGGTCCGACCGGAAGCGGTAAGACGGTTTCACTCTATACCGGCCTTAACATTCTCAACACGATCGACCGAAATATTTCCACTGCGGAGGACCCGGCGGAAATCAACTTGCCCGGCGTGAACCAGGTCAACGTCAACCCCAAGGTCGGCTTGACCTTCGCCTCGGCTCTGCGTGCATTCCTGCGCCAGGACCCGGACATCATCATGGTGGGTGAGATTCGCGATCTCGAGACAGCTGAGATCGCCATCAAGGCGGCGCAGACGGGCCATCTTGTGTTATCCACGCTGCATACCAACGATGCCCCCAAGACGTTGACACGCATGGTCGATATGGGTGTGGCACCCTATGCGATTGCTTCCTCTGTAAGCTTGATCATCGCCCAGCGCTTGGCGCGTAAGCTCTGCGACAATTGCAAGGAACCTAAGGAAATACCCAAGGAAGCCTTGCTCCGCGAAGGGTTCACAGAGGCCGAAGTAGAGGAAGGCCTCACAATCTATGCGCCAGTCGGGTGCAGCAAGTGCAACGACGGTTACAAGGGCCGCACCGGCATCTTCCAGGTCATGCCCGTGTCGGAGACCATCGGCCGGATCATCATGGAAGGCGGAAATGCGATGCAGATCGCCACGCACGCCGAGAAAGAAGGCATGTGGGATCTAAGGCGAGCCGGGCTGGTAAAGGTCAAGAATGGCATCACGAGCCTCGAGGAAGTCAACCGAGTCACAATCGATTGATCACCGTGCCCGAAACACCCTCAACGAATAGCGACGAGTGACTAGCTATGGCTGACGCTGCGAAACAATATCCCTTTTCCTGGCAGGGCAAGGACGCCAAAGGCACCCTGGTCAAGGGCACGCTCGTCGCTGTAAACGATGCAGCAGTGCGGGCGAGCTTGCGGCGACAGGGACTCGTACCTATCCAGATCCGACGCCAGAGCACGCTTTTCCAGAAGCGCTCAAAAATCACCAGTGAAGACATTGCCATCTTCAGCCGCCAGCTGGCAACGATGATGCAAGCCGGCATCCCTCTGGTCCAAGCGTTCGACATCGTAGCGAACGGACACGAGAACCCCGGGATGCAAAAGCTACTTTCCGCCATTAAGGTGGATATCGAGAGTGGCACAACCCTGGCCGATGCGCTCGCGAAGCACCCGATCTATTTTGACGATCTCTTCGTGAACCTCGTCTCGGCGGGCGAACAGTCCGGTGCTCTGGAAACGTTGCTAGACAAGATCGCCATCTACAAGGAAAAAACTGAGGCCATCAAGAAGAAGATAAAGAAAGCACTAACCTACCCCACTGCCGTCCTGGTCGTGGCTTTTATCGTGACTGCGGTCCTGTTGGTATTCGTTATCCCGCAGTTCGAGAGTCTGTTCCAAGGTTTCGGTGCCGACCTGCCGGCGTTCACGCGCATGGTGATCGACGTATCGCTCTTCGTGCGGAGCAATGGCGTCTTTATTGTCATCGCACTCGTCGCCGCGGCGTCGGCATTCGGCTATTTCAAAAAACGCTCCCGCAAGTTCAACCATTTTCTCGATAAATTGATTCTTCGGGTTCCGGTCATCGGCGAGATCATCCGGAAGGCTGCGATCGCTCGATTCACTCGAACTTTGTCGACTATGTTCGCCGCCGGCGTGCCCCTGGTTGAAGCCCTTGAGTCGGTGGCCGGCGCGACCGGCAATATCGTCTATCAAGTTGCCACGCTGGAAATACGCACGGAAGTCGCCACTGGCACCCGCTTGCAGCGGGCCATGGAAGCTACGGAACTCTTTCCGAACATGGTCATCCAGATGGTGGCAGTTGGTGAAGAGTCGGGCTCGCTGGATGAGATGTGCGGCAAGGTTGCAGACTTCTATGAGCGCGACGTTGACGATGCCGTGGACAATCTGTCCAGCCTGCTCGAGCCGATGATCATGGCCATCCTCGGCATCCTGGTCGGCGGCCTCGTGATCGCCATGTACCTGCCGATTTTCAAGCTCGGCGCAGTGGTCTGATTCGAGTCGGAAACAGGACGGTTTTTGCGTGAGCACGCTCGCGGCTTTGCCGCCCGCCATGCTAGCGGCATTCGCGTTGCTATTCGGCCTGCTGGTCGGCAGCTTCCTCAACGTCGTGATCCATCGGATTCCACTGATGATGCGGCGGGAGTGGCGTGAACAGTGCGTCGAGGAAATGGCGCAACCGGCGTCTGACATCCCCGAGGGTCGGTTCAACATCGTGGTGCCGCGCTCCCGGTGCCCCAAGTGCGGTCATGGGATCACAGCCGGCGAGAATATCCCGGTCGTGAGCTGGCTGATGCTGCGCGGCAAGTGTTCGGGCTGTGGCACAAGGATCTCGGCCCGTTACCCCGCGGTCGAACTGCTGAGCGGACTCATGTTTGCTGCGACCGCCGTGCTGCTGCCCTGGCCGGCCCAGGCCCTGGCAGGGATCGCCCTGACCGGCGCGTTGATCGCGTTGAGTTTCATCGACATCGACGAGCAGCTGCTGCCGGACAACATCACGCTACCGCTGCTATGGGCCGGGCTGGCATTCAACCTGCTGGCCGGGGAACACGCCTTCGTCTCGCTGCAGGACGCCGTGGTCGGCGCGATCGCCGGTTACCTCTCGCTGTGGACGGTGTACTGGCTGTTCAAGCTCCTGACCGGCAAGGAGGGCATGGGCTACGGCGATTTCAAGCTGCTGGCGGCGTTGGGCGCATGGCTGGGATGGCAGATGCTGCCGCTGATCATCCTGCTGTCTGCGGTCGTCGGGGCCGTCATCGGCATCGCCATGATCGTGCTGCTGGGACGTGACAAGCAGGTTCCGATTCCCTTCGGGCCTTACCTCGCGGCGGCGGGCTGGATTGCACTGCTGTGGGGACCGCAGCTCGCGGCGGCCTGGCTCAACTACGCCGGGCTTCATTGACGTGATCCAGGCGCCGCCGTTCCGCGACGGGCGCCTCCACGTCGGCCTGACCGGCGGCATCGCCAGCGGCAAGTCCACCGTGGCCAGGCTGTTCGCGGAACGCGGCGTGCCGGTCATCGACCTCGACCAGGTCGCGCGGGAAGTCGTGGAGCCGGGCCAGCCTGCGCTCGAGGCCATCGTGGACGCCTTCGGCAGCGAAGTCCTCGACGACGAGGGCAAGCTCGACCGCGGCGTCCTGCGTGCAAGGGTATTCAAGGACGAGGCGGCGCGCCGGCGGCTCGAGGCCCTGCTGCACCCGCTGATCCTCGAGGCGACCGTCAGGCACGTCGAAGCGGCGGGCGGCCCATACCAGGTGATCGTCGCGCCCCTGCTGGTCGAGTTCGGCCTTGCGGGCTGGGCTGACCGGGTGCTGGTGGTGGACTGCCCGACCGCGATTCAGCTGCAGCGGCTCATGACCCGGGACGGCAACGACGAGGCCCTGGCCCGCTCCATCCTGGCAGCCCAGGCGACGCGTGACGAGCGGCTGGCTGCCGCCCATGACGTCATCTCCAATGCCAACGGCCCCGAGTTGCTGAAGGACCCCGTGGCGCAGCTCGACGCCCTGTACCGGGACATGGCGGCCACGGGTGAGCGGGACCGTCCCGGCCTGCGGCTGCCCTGAGAACGTCCGGGGGTTTGCGGTTACCCCCGGCATCGTAGAGAATCGCGCGATGAGCCAAGGTGCGGCGAACGCCCCGCTCCGCCAGGAAGCGCGGGACATGATCGTCTACGAGCAGCCGCTCACCGAGCGGATGCGTACCTTCCTGCGCATCGAGTTCCTGGCCCGCCAGGCGCAGCATCACGCCCGGCAGCCCTCGGCCTGGTCCAGCCGGGCGGCCATGCACAGCCTGATCGAGATCCTGGCGATCGTCAGCCGGGGCGACGTGCGCGGCGAGGTGCTGAAGGACCTGGAGCGCCACGCCACCATCCTCACCGGGTTCGGCAACCGCCCCGGCGTGGACCGGACGCGGCTCGACGCCTTGCTGGCGCGCATCTCCCAGCTGAGGGAGCAGCTCGGCAGCTGCGGCGCCAACTACACCCAGCCGCTGAAGAACTCGGAGTTCCTGGCCTCCATCCGCCACCGCAGCGCCATCCCCGGCGGCACCTGCGAGTTCGACCTGCCGGACTTCAAGCACTGGCTGAGCCTGCCCGAGGAGCAGCGCTACAACGACTTCCAGGCCTGGTTCCGCCACCTGAAGCCGTTGTGCGACGCGATCGGCCAGCTGTTGTGGCTCACACGCGAGTCGTCCCCAGGCAAGCAGGAACTGGCGCCCGGCGGCATGTTCCAGTACCAGATCGACCGCTCCATCGGCTGCCAGCTGGTGCGCATCTCGCTGCCGGCGGGCGCCGACTACTACCCCGAGATCAGCGGCGGACAGCACCGCTTCACGGTGCGGTTCCTGACCTGGTCCGGCCCAGAGCAGCGCCCGGTGCAAGTCCTAGACGACGTCCGCTTCGACCTCACCTGCTGCTGATCCTCGCGATGCGCGAAGTCGAATGCCCCCATTGCGGCAAGCCCGTGCCGTGGACCCCGGAATCCCGCTGGCGGCCATTCTGCAGCGAGCGCTGCCGGCTGATCGATCTCGGGCAATGGTTCGGGGAGGAGCACGCCATTCCGGGTGAGCCTGGCGATGGTCACGACTTGCCGGACGACGATCTGGACGACGAGGCGCGCTGAGTCCGATCAGTTTTTGGGCCAGAGGCTCCGGATCGCAGCGATCCCCTGAGCGCCACGCGCCCATGCAGTCTCGAGATCCTCGGGGCCGAGGCCGCCTATCGCATAGACGGGCAGCGGCAGGTCGCGGACGAGTTCTTCGAAGCGCTGCCAGCCCATGCCGGGTTGGCCGGGGTGTGAGGGGGTTTCCAAGACATTGCCCAGGAACGCGTACGTGGCACCGAACTCAATAGCCCTCTCAAGCTCCTCGGCGTTGTGACAGGACGCACCGAGAAAAAGTTCGGGCTGCAGTAACCGCACGGAACTGTGCGTGAGGTATCGCACTGGTGCGTGGATACCCGCGACGACTTCACGAAGCCGCAAAAAAAGTGCAGGGGGTAGTGCATCGAGCGCGGACATCCATTCGACGGGGTCTCCGTGCAAAAGGAGCCTGGCGCCCGTCGCTTCCAACCTGCAGCAGGCCCCTGCGAGGAGTGCGAGCAGTGATCTAGTATCCGCGCCGGGACGTCGCAGGCAGATAAGGCCGCCAAGCAAATCCGCGCGCTCAAGCATATCAAGCAACTTCGCATCACTGATCGCCACAGCCGGCGTTACAGCAATCGTGTCCGGAAGCCTGAGGGCGGTGGTGATCTGGGTGTCAGCTGGCAGCAATCCGATCTCTTGAAGGTCGGCCACACCGCACCATCTCAGCGCTTGGCCCTCCCGCGGCTCGATCTGTCCGCGCCAGCGACTTACGCGCCACACATCGAGGTCGACCTCGAACTCAGCATATTGGTGCCTGTATCGGATCAGAGGGCGCGCCGAATCGACTTCAATGTTCAGCTCCTCGCGAAGCTCCCGCGCCAGGCTATCGAAGCGCAGTTCGTTAACTTCGAGTTTACCGCCCGGGAACTCCCAGAAGCCGGCCATCGCCTTGCCCCGGGGCCTCTGGGAAACGAGTACGCGCCCTCCAGCATCCATGAGGACCCCAGCAGTAACGTGGATTCTTTTCAATGTCGCTGATTTCTCTAACTTTGGCCGTGTGCGAAGTGTATATTGTCGCCCGGAAACTGATTTACGCCGAGATAACATGCCTGCAAGTTCGGGCGGTTCACGCCGTTGTCATCTGCTCGCCGTAGCCATACTCCTTGCGGGACTGATCGTAGGCTGGCTTGCCTATGCGCCCGGACTCACGGGCGGCCTGATGTTCGACGATGAGGGCAGCCTGGGCGGCCTCGCGAACGTCAGCGACTGGGATAGCGCGATTCAGTTCATCTCCTCAGGTGTCGCAGGCCCCATCGGCCGACCGTTGGCGCTGGCCTCTTTTGTGCCGCAGGCCTACGCGTGGCCGGATTCGCCAGAAATCTTCCTGCAGACCAACATCCTCATCCACCTGCTCAATGGCGTCCTGGTGACCTGGCTGCTCTATCTGATCGGCCGTGCACGCGGATCCGACGAACGGTGGGCCTCGTTGGCAGCAAGCGGTGCTGGTGTCATCTGGCTGTTGCTGCCCTTACTGGCATCGAGCTCACTGTTCATCGTCCAGCGCATGACGACACTGGCATCGATGTTCATGCTCGCGGGCGGCATTGGATACTTCTATGCGCGTCGGAACCTGGAGCACGCCCCGTACCTGGCACTTGCTGGGATGACCCTGGCGTTGGGTATCGGCATGGCGCTCGGGATGCTCAGCAAAGAGATTGGCGCATTGCTGGTCTTGTACGTTCTTGCCACCGAAGCCACGCTGCTTTCTCGTCCAAGCAATGTTCCCCGAGGCATATGGCGCAGCTGGTTTGCGCTGGTGCTCGTCGCGCCGCTGATACTGTTGCTGGGCTACCTCGCGATGCGCCTGCCGTATTCCGAGGGCCTAGTGCTGCGTCGAGATTTCACGGGCTTTGAGAGACTCATAACCCAGGCGCAGATCCTATGGGAGTATCTGTACCTGGCGTTCATCCCGACAGCCAGCCAGCTAGGGCCGTTCCACGACGACTATCCCGTTCAGAGATCGCTGTTAAATCTCCCGACATTGCTAGCCGTGGCGGGCTGGCTCGGGATCATCGGGGCGGCCTTTGTCTTCAGGAAAAAGGTGCCACTTTTCAGCTTTGCAGTGGCCTGGTACCTCGCGGGACATCTACTCGAGTCAACCACCGTGAGCCTTGAGCTGTATTACGAGCACCGCAACTACCTGCCGCTCGTGGGCCCGGTCTTCGCTCTTGTCGCGTCTATGCAAGGCCTTAATAGACAGTGGCGGCGGCTCGCCGGCTTTGGTTTAGCAACCTACACAGCGCTTTTAGCCGGCGTACTTGTCACTATCTCATCCCTTTGGGGAAACCCAGAGATGTCCGCGGAGGTTTGGCAGCTCTATCGCCCTAACTCTCTTAGGGCCAACCAGCACCTCGCCGCCCAGCTTGAGAACCAGTCTTTCGCCCCTGCGTCACGGCGGCTCTTGAACCGCTATCTAGAGGACAATCCGGAAGCTCACGGCGTCGCTTTACAGGTCTTGGGTATTTCGTGCCAGCTCGAGCCGGACTCAGATCATAAAGAGAGCATCAATCACCTGAAGCAAGCCCTACCAACAACCCGATTCAATGCCACTGTCTGGTCAGCATTTAAGCAGATCACGTTCCTAGTGACTGAAGAGAAGTGCAGTAACATCAGTGATGAAGACGTTTACGCTCTCGGAGAGGCGATGCTTGCCAACCCGGCATTCGAGGTTGGCGCCATCCAGCACGTGATACATGTGGAACTCGGGCGGATCGCGTACAGACAGCGAGACTTTGCCCGAACAATGATGCATCTTGAGTCCGCCATAAAGGCATTTCAGAATCCCAGAACGCTTCGGATGGCAATTAGAATTCTCGTTGAGGCGGGCCGCACGGACTTAGCATGGGAGTTTCTTCGGGAGGCTAGACAGCAGAAACCCCCGCAGAATCCATTCCGTGCGATACAGTGGCGCATGGATCTGGATCAGATAGAAGAGGCACTGTCCGCACTCGAATCAGAGCACGTCTTACAGCCGGACGGTACGCCGTCGACGCTACTCACGTTAGAGGAGCAATGATGCATCTGAAAGCTGTATCTGTTGTAATACCAGCTAAGAATGAAGGTGAAACCATTGGCGGGGTCGTACAACGACTTAAGCGAGCCCTTCCTGATGTCCAGATACTTGTTGTCGATGACGGCTCCACGGACGAGACAAGACAAAAGGCAGAACAGGTCGGAGCCGAGGTCGTCAGGAATCCGTATAGCCTAGGTAACGGTGGCGCTATCAAGACCGGGGCGCGTGCTGCTTCCGGCGAAATACTCGTATTCATGGATGCTGATGGTCAGCACGACGCCGAGCAAATTCCCCGGCTGTTAGAAGAGATCGATGCAGGCTACGACATGGCCGTGGGCGCACGAACCCACGCCTCGCAAGCAAGCCACGGTCGGAAATGGGCCAATCGCTTCTACAACCGGCTCGCAAGCTACATGACGGGACAGCCCATCCCCGACCTCACTTCTGGACTGCGTGCTGTCCGCGCGAGCAAATTCCGGGAGTTTCTCTATCTCTTGCCCAACGGTTTCTCTTATCCGACAACCATCACGATGGCGTTCTTCAGGGCGGGCTATCCGGTTGCGTATGTGCCGTTTACGGCGGGGCGAAGAGAAGGCCGGAGCCATATCAATCCGCTCAAGGATGGTCTTAGGTTTCTCCTGATCATCTTCAAGATCGGGACACTTTACTCGCCGCTTAAGCTTTTTGTCCCTATCGCCTTGTTACACGGCGCCCTGGGCCTCAGCTACTACGCCTACACATACACGACGGCATCCCGGCTGTCGGTTGCCACAGTTTTCATGCTGACGGCTGCCGTCACAATCTTCCTGATCGGATTGGTCTCCGAGCAAATTACCGCACTTATGTACAAAGATTCTGGAGACAAACGGACAGGACCATGAAAGATCGCTCAGCGCTTTCTATTCTTGGATCGCCATTACAAGTAGCCCCACACTAAATTCCCATATTTCGTTGAACGCAGCACAAGCTCTGCGAAAGCTCAATCTGTTTAGGTTCAAATCCTCTGCTGCCCCGTGACAATTTCACGAACCCCGCGGAGCCAGAAGCTAATTTGCGCGTATATGTGTTTTACCGGGATCAATAGGCCGATCACCATTCGGATCACTGGCTCATCGGTGTAGCGAAGGTAGTACCTGTAATAGCGGAGCGGATGAACCCGGTACACGATCTTGCGCCAACCCTTCCAAGGACTGGAGTAACTGGCGCCACAGTTCTGGTCGTGCAAGCGATACCTTAGATGCGTCAGAGGGATTGTTCGCAACGCGCCGACTTGCAATAGCGCATATACGAATATGGCATCGGGGTAGTAATCGAGCAACAAGATATCTTGTTTAACTTTTAGCAGCTTCTCGCGATTAAACAGGCTGTAAGTGTAATGGCTACGGTAGTTGTTCTCATTTCCGAGGAAGCATCTTATGAAATCCCTATGCCGAAATGCAGGGAGCCGCTTCTCTACTATGGTTGCGTCACCTCGGACCAAAAACAGAGCCCCGCGAACTCCCGCGTCATCCACGGTAATGTGCTTTGTCAACAACTCTAGCCAAGTACTGTCCCAGACATCATCGTGAGAAGCCCACATAAACATCTCGCCGCGCGATTGATGCAGGACGAATAAGAAATTCCTGCCGATACCAATGTTGGTTTCCTGACGAAAATAGCGAATCCGCGGATCGCTCCGCTCGTAACCCCGCACGATCTCTGCGGTAGCGTCGGTCGAGGCGTTATCGGAGATGATCAGTTCGAAGTCGCCGAATGTCTGGCCTAATAGCGAGTCTAGCGCCTCGTGCAAGTACCTTTCACCATTGAATACGGGTAGGCCAATAGACACCTTCGGAGGCTTGTTAGTTGGGAGACTGTCAATCATGTAGCCTGCTTCGAGTGGCGTTGCGTTTTCTCGCAAAGTTACAGTTTACGAACATTGTCCTAGCCAAATACTTAGGCAAATCTCGCTTGTTGCCCCGGCAGGTGCCGCTTGCGGTTGATCGTGATGACAATTGCTAACATGAGCTCTCCCAGTAAAACAACAGTTCATAAGCAGGGTTTCCATCGGTTTTGACGTTGGTCTACTCATCGAGAGTGCCGTTTTTAAGGCGAACGCGGTTGAAGCTTCGACCGCTGAACGATTTGCTCTCGAACATAGGCCGCAGAAAATGCGGCCGCTGCGAATGCAGCTCCGCCAGAAAACGAAAGTGTCACAACAACCATCAAAGCGCTCTCCGGGCTTGGAAGCAAACCCTTGATCAACATCGCTGCGGCAAGGGCCCCGGCAATAGGCATGACAATATCGTTCACGTACCAACGCCGCTTCTCTCGCACAAGAATTTGTCGATACATGAAGTGGACGCCAACCAGGACATAGCCGGCGTTAAGCGTAACCCAAGCCCAAGCCGCACCTTCAGGTCCATATCTTGCCGTAGCCCATAGAATGGCCGGAACCACCAATAGCACCGCGACGAGGTTTATCCGGACCGCCAGGCTTGTCCAGCCATGCGCGAGCTGCGTCTGGTAGGGGATCCACATCAGCCCATTCAACAGGTTTCCAAGAGCAAGTAGACTCAGCAGAGGAGCCACACGAACTGCGAGTTTCGGATCTTGCGTCCAGAGTCGCAGTATAGGCTCAGCGAACAGGATCAGGATGATCGCTGCACTACCCGCGGTGACCGAGACTAACTGGGCCGCTTGATGATAGGCCTTGACCAACCCGACTTGGTCATCACGGGCATGGAGCTCGCAGAGCCTCGGGTACCAGGCTTGCGCGATGGGCCCGACGAGCATGTAGAGCCCAGCCGCCACCAATGCGGCGACGGTGTAGTAGCCGTACTCGCTGAGAGAAAGCAGCCTGGATAGAAGAATCTTATCGATCTGAGTGAGAAGGAGCGCGAGAAAGGTGACGCCCAGCATACCCCCGGCGAAATGCCGGATACCGCGCAGCGCGTCGAGCGAAAATCGGCCATCGCGCCCCCCGCGTGGCAGCGTTGTGTAGGTCGCCCAAGCGAGCGCGGCAAGGGTTGCGATGGAAATCACGCCTTGCCAGATGAAGAAGGCCTGTATGGTCGGCGAAACCCACGCGAGGACGCCGACTGCCCCGAAGCCGCGCACCGTGGCCATCGCACTGTTGACGACGTTGAAAAGCACCTGCCGCTGCAGTCCCATGATGCTACTGCGGTAAACGTTTTCCACGAGCCGCAACGCTGTGACCAAGCCCATGATTGCAATGGCCTGTGCAACGACCGGGACTGGCAGGGATTCAACGCGGAGCCACGCGCTTGCGATCCGCTCCGCCGCAAGGAACGTGGCAGCGGAAATCGCAATAGCTACGCCAATTGCGATGATCTCCACACTACGCAAGACGTCGCGAATTGACTCGCCGGTATGCGCCCCGCCGGTAAACCGGGCCATTTCTCGGTTGAGCGTCGGGGTCAAGCCCAAGTCCAGCAGGCTCAACCACGCCACCAGAATGGCAAACAGCCCGATCAGGCCAAATGCCTCAATCCCCAAGAACTTAATATACAGGGGAATGAAGGCTACCCCCATCAGGGCTGCCCACCCTTGCCCCACGTAGTTAGCGATCAGATTGCGCTTGAGCATGGTTAGCGTCGTCAGTACGCCGCGTACCGCACCGGCTCAACGCACCCGTTTCAAGTATCCGTCTGGTGCCACGGTAATCAGCAGCTTGTTCTGGATATCTTTGTCGACCTGAAACTCAGGATGGCTCTTGAGGAACTCCCAGACAGCCGTCTTGGGATTATCCCCGGGACCCCAAGGACGATCGGGAAACATGTATGCCGGTAGGTTCTCGATAATAGTGTCGAAAACCACAAGGTAGCTACCAGGGGTTACTAGCGACGCATAAGCATCAAGCTCGCCGAGAACGTGTTCGTAGGTATGATTGCTGTCGAGACAAACCAGCACACACTCGAAGCCTTCGGCCATGGAATGAATCCGCTTGACGATAACTGAGTCTATGGATGAACCCTCGATCATATTGATGCGATTCGATAACGGATGCGCCTCAATTGCTGCACGGTTATGGGCGCGAATGTCAATGTCGACACCGAGCACGTGGCGACGAGGTTGCCTGGGATCCATCGCAACCCCGTTTTCCAAAGCGTCGCAATAATCAAGCAATGCCAGCATCGAGGCGCTGAAGATCAGCGAGCCACCGTGCGCGATACCGGTTTCGATGATTAGGTCCGGCTTGATTTGCCAGATCAGTTCCTGGAGCGCCACGATGTCCTGAGGATATTGGATGACGGGGCGCCCGCACCAGAAAAAGTTGTAGGAGTATTTTGGCCGGGTCGATGCGAGCATGAAATTGTGGGCGGCCTCCACCAATTCTGGGTTACTCGCGTTAGCGGAGAGTCGATCGATCACCTCTTGTTCGAACTTTGTCACAGTCGTCACCGCCACACTATTAGATTTACTTGGCACATTGTCAGTTTCTCAGATGGATTTCGGATCTATTGTTCCATCAGCTCGCCATCAGCGGAACACACGGTTATCAGAAGAGCGCACGATCAACATCGGTTTCCGGCATGTGGGAGAATTCTGACCGCCCCCTTTTTTCAAGGCTCGCGAACACCTACCACGCGCGGCGGATCGAAAAGGTTGTCTTGCCGCGCGCCAAACTGCAAAAGATCCCGCCGCCCAAATTCGTCCGCGATCTCCTCGGCCAACTGCCGCACCGTAACCGGCACTCCGGAACAGATGTTGATTGGCCCCTGACGGTGACCAAGAGCTGCTTCCGCGATCAGCTCGCCGGCCTCCCGGACATCGAGAAAATCGCGAATCTGTGTTCCGCTAGTCAACTCCGCCGGCTCACCGGCGCTTAGTTGCCGGCGGAGGTACGGAACAAGACGACGCGGATCCTCGCCCTCCCCATAAAGGTAGAACAAACGACACCAGGCAAAGTGCACACCCAATGATGGCAGCAACTGGCTCAGCACGAGAAACGCAGACGCCTTGCAGGCTGCGTAAAGGCTTTGTGGCTTGAGCGGGGTGTCGGTGGTCACCGTGCCAACATCTAGATCGTACTCAAAACAGGTGCCAACACCTACGAATCTGCGAACGCCGGCCTGGATACTAGCGTGGGCCAAATCGATGGTGCCCTTAAGACACGTCACGTTTTGGTCCGAATCAAGATACTTGCCTGGTTCCGTATACCATGCCAAGTGAATCACCGTATCCACTCCATCCAAGACCGATTTCCACCAAGATGGCTTTGCCTGGAAAAGGTCAGGTGTTTCTATAACGTGGACACCGTGTTCCAAAGGGATTGAGGTTGATGACCCGTTACGCAGGACCAATCTCAAGGGATGTCGTTTCTTGGCAAGGCTGCGGACGACCTGACGACCAACGAACCCGTCGCCACCGGTAACCAGGATCATGTCTCGAGCGCCTCAGTCATATGGCACGCAGTGTTGGTACGGCAGTCACAAACCGCGTGCCTCGCTCATCCAGTGCGACAAATTGGCTTCGGAGTTCGTCAGCTATGTTCCACGGCAGGATCAACAAGTCATCTGGTGGCTGATCGAGTAATGCCTGCGGAGATTTTATTGGGATATGACTGCCAGGCAGATAACGCCCCTGCTTGGATACGGCAGCATCGCAGACGAAGGGCAACAGGTCGGGCTTAATACCAGCGTAGTTCAACAGGGTGCTGCCTTTGGCAGCTGCGCCATAGCCCGCAACCTTTCGGCCAGTGCGCTTCTGTTCGATGAGGTAAGCCACAAGATCGTCCTTTACCTTGTCCGCACGGGGCTGGAACCTTTGGTAGACATTGAGGTCGCGGAGGCCGGCCCGCGATTCCGCGTCGAGGATCGCACCCAACCTATCTGTTGTCTTCCGTTGATCTTCGGCATGAACCCCATAGACACGAAGGCTACCGCCGTGGGTGAGCAATTGCTCGACATCCCATATGCGCAAACTGTGCACCGAGAAAATCCGCTGTACCGTATGGAGCGAGAGGTATGAGAAATGCTCGTGGTAGACAGTGTCGAACTGCGTGTGTTGGATCAGCCGCAGCAGGTGCGGAAATTCCAGGGTGATTGTCCCGCCGGGCTTTAGTGCCTGTCGGAGACCGACAGTGAAGTCGTTGATGTCCGGAACATGCGCGTAGACGTTGTTGCCGATGATAAGGTCGGCCTGTTGGCCTGCGTCTGCCAGGCGCTGGCCCAACGCGGCGCCGAAGAACTCACGTAGCACTGGGATGCCCTGTGCTTCCGCTTCCGCGGCTGTGCCGGCAGCCGGCTCAATCCCGAGACAGGGTATGCCGGCGACGACGAAGTTTTTGAGCAGGTAACCATCATTCGCCGCAACCTCGATGACGAAGCTGGCAACATCAAGCCCTAGGCGCCTACGGATCATCTCCGTGTAGCGGGCCGCATGTGCCAACCATGTCGTTGATGTCGAGGAAAAGTACGCGTAGTCGGAGCGGAACAGCTCCTCGGGTTGAGCGTAGTCTTCTGTCTGGACAAGCCAGCAGTGATCGCAGACATAGAGCTTGAGCGGGTAATACAGCTCGGGGCTGTGGAGGTCTGCCTCGGTCAGGTAGGCGTTGGACGGCGGTGCAAAACCCAGGTCCAAGAAGACGTGTTGGAGTCGGGTGCAACAATGGCGGCAGTTCACAATACGTCCACCCCCATAAAAAACTCATCCAGGAAGGGATGTGTCTGATCCCGATCGGACCGGTCTCCGACCGGCAGAGGCCAGGCTATACCGAGACGCGGGTCGAGGGCATTGAGCGCGCCTTCGGCGTCCGAGTGATAGGCGGCGGTGTGCAGATAGAAGACCTCGCAATCGTCGGCGAGCGTCTGGAAACCGTGCGCAAAGCCTTCGGGGATGACCAGAGTTCGTCGATTCGTGGCGCTCAGACGTTCTGCGTGCCAGCACAGGAAACTCGGCGATCGCCACCGGAGATCGACCGCGACATCGAACACCTCGCCCTTAACGCAGGTGACCAGCTTCATTTCGGCATGAGGCGGGTACTGGAAATGCATGCCCCGCACCGTCCCCGCCTTCACTGTGAGCGTGTGGTTGATTTGCTCAATACCTCTTCCTTTGAGCAGATCAGCCAGTTCTGCGCGGCAAAAGAGCCTGTCCAAACGGCCACGTTGGTCGCCGATTGGGTGGCGTGTCAGTAGGGAGAGCCCTGCCAACGGGGTATTGGCGAGAGTGAACCGTCTCATGGCGTGCCAACGAATGCAGCTATATCGGCCTCGGATAGTGTGAGGGCGCTCGCACCAGACGCTTGCTCTCGATACCACTGGAGCGTTCTAGTGACCGCCTGAGACAGGGACCAGCGGGGCTGCACGTCTAGTATGGTTCGGGCCTTTGTGATCTCCAGCGCAAGCCAGCCGGCTTCGTGAGGGCCATCGGCGCCGTCGCGGTAGTCTATGGCCCCGGCACCGTAGGCGGCGCGAGCCAGCTCGATCACCTCACGGACCGACACAGCCTCGTGAGGCAGCGGGCCAAAGTTGTAGGGCCCCGCAAGGGCCGGCTGATCCCACAGTCGTTCCGCCAACCGCAGGTAGGCACCAAGAGGTTCCAGCACGTGCTGCCAAGGCCGGGTTGCGGCGGGGTTCCGAACGAAGAGGGATCGCCCAGCGCTCCACGCTCTCACCGCATCTGGAATCAGGCGATCCTCCGACCAGTCGCCGCCGCCAATGACGTTTCCGGCGCGCGCGGAGGCTACAGCAATACCCCGCTCGGCGAGAAAGGCATCACGGTAACTCGCGATGACTAACTCAGAGGCGGCTTTGCTGGCACTGTAGGGATCGTGCCCGCCCAACGCGTCGGTTTCTCGATAAGGAAATGGATGTTCTAGGTTTTGGTAAACCTTGTCTGTGGTAATGGCAACAACAACGCGAAGATGCGGAAGTGGACGCAAGGCCTCGAGGAGATTGGCAGTGCCTTGAATGTTGGTAGAAAAAGTCCCAAGCGGATCCCGGTAACTGGCCCGCACTAGGGGCTGCGCAGCCAAATGAAACACGATTTCAGGATCGGCGGCCCCGATCCAGTACGCAAGCGCGTCCGCATCACGGATATCGATCTCGTGGCTTTCGAGGAGTAACGAGATATCAGCCAGCGTGAAAAGGTTTGGTTCAGAGGTTGGCGGCAGGGCAATACCCGTAACGCTCGCACCCAAGCGGTTGAGCCAAAGCGCGAGCCAGGAACCCTTGAAACCGGTGTGCCCGGTGAGGAGAACACGCTTGCCGCGCCAGAAGCGGGGCCGCGGGTTGACGTACCTCAAGACCAAATCTTCCAGGGTGCTGCGCCAGAGCTCCAAAGCTCTTCGAGCTGGTTTTTATCCCGCAGCGTGTCCATCGGTTGCCAGAAACCTTGATGCTGAAAGGCCATCATCTGCCCCATGCGAGCCAGCTCGGCCAGAGGCTTCCCTTCCCAACTGCTGGTATCGCCATCGATGAGGTCGAGGCAGCGCGGTGAAAGCACAAAAAAACCACCATTGATAAGGCCGCCATCCCCTCGAGGTTTCTCTGTAAAGCCAGTGACCATATCGCCAGACCGATCGATGGCGCCGTAACGACCGGGAGGGCGAACCCCAGTTATGGTGGCCCAGTACCCATGGTCATGGTGATAGCGTATCAGCGCTGTGATATCGACATTGCTGAGACCGTCGCCGTAGGTGAAGCAGAAGGCATCCTCATCCCGGATGTAGTCAGAAACGCGCCGGAGGCGCCCACCGGTCATCGTATGCTCGCCGGTATCCACCAAGGTGACCTTCCAAGGCTCAGCCTTGTGCTGGTGAACCTCCATGCTGTTATTAGACATGTCGAAGGTGACATCCGACATGTGCAGGAAATAGTTTGCGAAGTATTCCTTGATCAGGTAGCCCTTGTAGCCGCAACAGATCACGAACTCATTTACGCCATGGGCAGAGTACAGCTTTAGGATGTGCCACAGTATTGGGCGACCGCCGATCTCAATCATCGGCTTGGGCTTCATGTGGGTCTCCTCGGAAATCCGGGTCCCTAGTCCACCCGCGAGGATAACAGCCTTCATGTTTGCTCTCGTTGGTACCGCGGCGCTGTGCTGGGCTTCAAACGCTTTGCCGCCTGATCCTCAATCGATCCGATGCCAAGCCCCAAGTGTTTTTTTTGATTACTTATATTAATAACGAAGTATAAGCAATATGCAGCACCGTTTCGATGGGCCGCGCGGCGTCGTCACCGATAGCGGCGCGGGCTTTCGAAGTTCAGCGTTCACTATCACTCACTGACCGCGATTGAGTAGTATCGCGACGGCCGCATTTACGGTTGCAAGAGGCTCGTAGGCAGAGCCTCCGCGCTCGTGGCTGCAGCCCCACCAGTTGGCATGACGGCCACACCATAGTTGGCCCTGCCACAGAGTCGCGGGCGGGCCATCCTCGTCCGTCGAATAAAATGCTCGGCGTCGCCCCATGGCACCTTAAGGGATGAAGCCCCTGGACTCCTGGGGTGATCCCTTCATACGGTCCATGTCAGGTTGTCACGAAAGGATTTAAAGAGCCCAAATGGAATCCATCACGCTCCGCCCGATATTTGACCAATCATATTTATCCGGAAAAGGAGCAATCCTTGGCTTGTCGAAACACGCTGACAAGGCGCGCGCGAGATCGGAAGCGATAGGCTCACACAGACTGTCTGGCGTGTCACCGAAAATAAGCTCATGCCCAGCGACACGCGTTGCCACAACAGGCCGTTCGCAAGCGAGGTATTCGGCAATCTTGCAAGCGCCTGACAGGTCAATTTGTGCATCCCGCTCATAGGGGACGACGACGACATCACATGCGGCGATCAATAGACTCAGGCCTGATTGCGGCAAAATCCCTCGATAGTCCAAAAACTCGCTTGAAGGATTGATCCCAATGATCGGCCCCGCCATCAGGACACGCAAACCGCCGAACTCAGCTCTGAGCAGCTCCGCTGCCTGCAGCAATAGGGGCCCGCGCTTAGGCGTGATTGCGCCAAAATAGCCGAATATTGGTGAATCAATCGGCAGTCCGAGAGACTCTCTGGCAGATCGCTTGTCCATGGGGAAAAAGACGGCCCGGTCCACTCCGTTCTCGACCAGAGCGACATGCTGATTTTGAACCAAGAGCTTGTCGAGAAGTGGAACGCTGGCGCAAAACACAAGGTCCGCCTTCCGAACGGCAGCTCTGAACATAGGCTTCATCCCAGGCAGTCGGTTGCCCGAAAACGCCGGGTAGTAATCGTAGACGTCGAAAACGAATTTAGCGCCCACTGATAAGGAAAGGAGGCGCGCAAAAAAGCCAATGTGACTGTCACCACTAGCAATAATGACGTCTGGCCGTGAATTTCTTACCGTTTGTCTCAGGCGGAACATCGTGCCCACGAGTCGACTTGCCTTGGCCGGTTCGGCTCGGAAGGCAACCCCTTCGATCATCGTCTCAGTGGCACATGCATTCCGGTAATCCAGCGCTATGACCGACACCTCAGCGCCAAGGCGTGCAAGTTGCACCGGGATATGAAACAGTCGGCCGAACCTATCCCCGATCAGGTCCTTGCTCGTGTAGAACCGCTTACACAGGAACAGGATTTTCATTCGTCGTGCCAGATGGACCCAAGGGAATTAGACAAACCAATCGACTGGGCATGTTGGGGACTGGCGCCTCTCTGTACCACCTTTGGCGTTAGCAAATAAATGAGCGTGGGGAAAACGCGCCGTAAGATACGGTAGCTCTCGTCCGGGAGATGCTTCAGGATTGTCCGATAGCTCAACGCGCCGGGTCGCTCCAACTCGAAGGTGCTTCGCACAGCGCGGCCCAGCTGCTGCTGGCACCGGAATCCGGCTTCCGCGATCATCGGCTCCAACACCCTCACCGTCAGTGGACGACAATCGTAATCTTGACCCCGTCCGCTATATCGGACGTATGCACTACGCCAGCGCTCGGGCAGCCAGCTCAGAAATGCCAACCTGTAATGTGGCTCTACGAGTTGCCAACGATTGGGCACCGCGAGATATCCAATTCCGTCGCGCTTGATTACGCGATGAAGCTCCGCCAAATGTTGCCTTTGTGCATCGTGATCACCCACATGCTCGATAACGTGGTTGCTGATGACGACGTCGTATACCGCGTCCGGAAAGGGAAGTTCGACGCCATTCACTTGCTGGAACCGAAATCCCTCCTTCGACTGGCGGCTATCGCTGACGTCAACCGCATCGACCTCACAGCGAAGGGTCGGATGGCAACCGAAATAACTCGCTATTCCACCTGAGCCCGTGCCGACTTCAAGTATCTTCAGAGGACCATCGCGTTCTCGCAGAGATAGCAAATTCTCGATCTTTCGAGCTTTCGCATCCCGACTCTGCAGGTCCATGGAAGCATGTCCGCGCCGCTCGTGGGCACCGGGGATAGGATGTTGGCTCACTTTTATCGCTCACAGTTCTGCTCGACGTGATGGTGAAGGCGCTGTGCGGTCTCGCTGCGCCACGGCTCGCATTGCTTCAACAAACCTGGCTGCAGTCACCGACCAGTCAAAGCGGCGCTGAGCGTGCGCCACTCCGCGCTTTGCGATGTCCGGGAAGCCATCCGACTCGGCCAATAATTGAGTCAGGGCATCGGCAAGCGTTTTCGCGCCGCGAGCAGGCGTGGAAATACCCGTTTGTTCGTGGAGGATGACATCACGTACCGCAGGGAGCTCCGATGCGATCACTGTGCACCCACACCCCATCGCCTCAACCATCACCAGACCGAACCCCTCCTGGTCGCCGCTCTCAGCTTCAACAAAGGGAAAAACCGCGATATCCGCTGCCCGATAGTAGTCCGGCAATTCAGCATGCGGGACAGCGCCGACGAACCGAACACAATCCTCCAAGCCCAAGGCCCGCGCTTGCGCTTCGAGCTCAGCCCGCAGCGGACCATGCCCCACGATATCGAGCGTGACGTCGAGATGCGTCTTGCGAACCAGCGCCATCGCCTCGAGCAGGTACTTGACGCCTTTCTTTTCCACCAGCCGCCCAACGAATATCAACCTATTGAACGGTGGCTGCCTCGGTTCCTCCGGCGGCGTGAACAGACTCCGCAGGTCCGTCCCCATCGGAATCACCTCAGGCTCGACATTCGGAGCAATCTCCCGGACCCGATCGGCCATTGCGTTGCTGACCACCGTGACAGCATCACACCGCCGTAATACCCAACGCTTTATGGCGGTCCACGCCTTGCCCCGCAAGCCAAACAAATCGCCACCATGACTCGTGCAGACCACCCGCACGCGACGACCAGCGAGCCCGCGCACCAAAACGGCGACCAGTCCCTGGGGCACGATCCAGTGCGCGTGCACGATATCCACCGGCGGCCCACGACGCAGGCGACGCACGGTGTGCCAGGCCAGGCTCAGCATGAAGAACGGCACCTGGAACAGGCGCCAGCGGTTCTCCTTCAGACGCCAGCTGATGCCGCCCTCGTAGGCCACCGACTGCCACCATGGTATCCAGTAACGGAAGCGGGTGACGGGGATGCCATCGAGCACTTCCCGGCGCGCGGCGCCAGTCGCATGCGGCGCCAGGATTTCGACATCAATCTCGTCGCTGAGATGCCGCGCTAGGTCGAGCACGAAGCGCGGCTCGCTGTCGCCTTCCCAGCGGGGCAGCGTGGAGGTGAGCATCAGGACGCGAAGCGGCTTCTTGTCGTTCACTGGAGACTCGTTACAAAAACGCAAGCCATACTGGCTTTAATTGAGACAAAGCATAAGTCGACCATGGGCCCACTCCAGCGAATATCTCGAGTTAGGGGTAGCGAACGCCTCATGGATTCCGAGGCTTGAGCGGCCGCAGCCAACAACGACATCATTGTCCTCGGGTCGAGTCACTTCTGGGCGCAATAAACCTAGCTATCGAGACGTAGATACATTGGATTCGCCAAGATGATCTACTAGCCGCTGACGCAGGACGGGAACCCACATCTTGACAAAGGAATCGTTCAGATGCTGATTATCACGGAACACTAATATCCCAGTTTCACTCATGGCAGCACACACGTCATCCGGACAAACGAGGTCATTGAAGTTGGCGAAGTGGACGTTTGCATACGGCTCAGCAGCCTGCTCCAGGAGACGCTCATTAGGCCTAACAAGCGCTGTGCGCCCCTGCGCCTTGCACCGGTCCAAGAGCAATTCATGCCGCGAGGGGTCCCCTCTCATCAAACAGCCGGGACCATGAAAGCCCAAGCTAGGCGTGCCCGGAATCAATATTACTGAATCGGCTGCTTCTGAGACACGATCAAGTATTCGGCGCGTACCCTCATGCCACTGTTCCGCGCTAAATTCGTATCCTGCGAAACTCCCAAAAATCAGCACATCAGGGCGTTCCCGGTCAAGCCAATTGAGGACACCCTCCCGCCATTCCGCACAGACCTCGTAGATCGCACCGATCCTCGTGTAAAAAAAATCCTCGTCGACCATCGGGCAGGACGATTTGGTGAGCACCACCGTCCGCCATTCCGGCGCCCGGAATATCTCCGGGACCGCTGAAAACCACTGTACACCTATGCTGTCTCCAAGCAGGACAACGGTCCGCGGCGCGTCTGCCGGACCAAAGACACATGGCTCGACGCGTGCATGGGCTATCCATGCGTCACACGACTTTCGGTAGATCTCAGGGACTGTGATTTTTGAGAAACCTGGCGGCCGTTCCGCGATAACACGCGTATGCATGAGACGATCGACATGGACCGACACGGCCACGAGCGTCAACATCACCAAAGCCCCAGACAAGAGAACCCTCTCAAGCGGGCGGTCCATCACGCCGCCCTTCCAGAATGGGAGTTCGACGTACCGGTAGCTGAAAATCGCGAACAATAGAGCACAAAGGACCAGACTTACGGTCTGGACACTCTCCTCCTCGACCCCAAGAGACAACCCGAGTATCAGGACCGGCCAGTGCCAGAGATAGAGGGAATAGGAACGGTCACCCAGCCAGACCAAGCCGCGATGCGTTAGTAGACCTCTCGTACCTCGCGCGTGAAGCGAGCCCGCAACTATTGTCAGCGCGGCACCAATAGACGGCATCAGGGCCCATAGACCCGGATACGCAACAGTTTTATCCAGGTAAATCGCGCTGAAAAGAATCAATGCGAGTCCGGTGCCAAGTATGGCGCGCACCAGGGGAGATGCTCTGGGGTGTGGATTCGCGGGAAGCGCCGCCAGGACTCTGGTCCGGCATATGAAGAGCAGCAATCCACCGAGCGCAAACTGCCACATCCGTGCTAGCATCATGAAAAACGCTGCTCTCGGGCTTGCGAACGACCAGTACAGGCTCAGCAGAAAGCTCGATGTTGCTATGGCAACCAGGCCCCAAAAAATACCCTGGTCGGTATCTCCTCGAAGTCTCCGCCCCAAATTGAAAAAGCAGATCAGCAGTACGGGCCAGACCAGGTAGAACTGCTCCTCCACTCCGAGAGACCACGTGTGCAAGAAAAGGTCCCGGGCGGCTAGATCGTCGAAATAGTCAATTTGGGCGAAGACGAAATAGATATTGCTGGTCCACGTCGCCGCGTACGCCCCAGAGCGCAACTGCGCTTCTGCCTCAAATGAAGACAGCAGCCACACTGCCAAGCCGAAGGTTCCCGCGAGCATTACCGCGAGGGCCGGCAACAGCCGCCTCAGACGCCTGGCATAAAACTCTAGCAGGTGGATGCGACCTGTAGCGTTCAGCTGCCGCAGCAAGAGGGCGGTGATCAGATACCCCGAAAGTACGAAGAATATATCTACACCGACGAATCCGCCGGAGAACGCGCTGAATCCCGCGTGATCGAGGACAACGAGCAGGACTGCGATGGCACGCAGACCTTGTAGGTCAGGGCGAAAGCCGAGTTCGTGAGACCGCGCTTTGCCCGTCAACGATCCCGTGCCTCCCTGCCAGGGACTGTGCTTGCTAGCTCAACTTCCCATGACAATGCTTGTACTTCTTCCCCGAGCCGCAAGGACAGGGCTCGTTCCTTCCGACCTTCTTCTCATCCCTGACAAACGGCTCCGGCGCCGGCCCGGCCCCGCCCCGGCCTGCACCGCCCGCAGCAAACGGATCCGCCACCGGTCCCGCCGGCGCGTCCCCGCCCATCGCTGACTGCGCGGCGGCGTGCTCGAGCTGCATCTTGGCGGCGGCGGCCTCGCGGCGCTGGCGCTCGAGGGCGTCGACTTCGTCCTGGGTGCGGATCTTGACGCGGGAGACGATGCTGATGACGTCGTGCTTCACGCGGTCCAGCATCTGGCCGAACATGTCGAAGGCTTCGCGCTTGTATTCCTGCTCGGGATTCTTCTGCGCGTAGCCGCGCAGGTGGATGCCCTGCCGGAGGTAATCCATCGCCGCGAGGTGCTCCTTCCAGGCGATGTCGAGCTGCTGCAGCATCACGGCCTTCTCGAAGTGCCGCATGACGGGCGCGCCGATCTGCTCGACCTTCTCTTCATACGCATTGTCGGCGGCTTCGAGCACGTGGGCGCGGATGGCCTCGGGGTCGGCGTTCTGGTCGTGCGTGACCCAGTCCTGCAACTCCAGCTTCAACGCGAAGTCGGTCTCCAGCGCCTGCTCCAGGCCCTCGAGGTCCCATTGTTCCTCGACGCTGTCCGAAGCGACGAACTTCTCCACCAGCTCGTTGACCACTTCTTCGCGGATGCCGGCGATGGAATCCCCGATCTCCTCGGCTTCCATCAACTCGGTGCGCTGGGCGTAGATCACGCGGCGCTGGTCGTTGGCGACGTCGTCGTACTTCAACAGCTGCTTGCGGATGTCGAAGTTGTGCGCCTCGACCTTGCGCTGGGCGCGCTCGATCTGGCGCGACAGCAGCTTGCTCTCGATGACCTCGCCTTCCTTCATGCCGACGCGCGACAGCAGCGCCTTGGTCTTCTCCGGCTCGCCGAAGATGCGCATGAGGTTGTCTTCCATCGACAGGTAGAAGCGGCTGGAGCCAGGGTCGCCCTGGCGCCCGGAGCGGCCGCGCAGCTGGTTGTCGATGCGCCGCGACTCGTGGCGCTCGGTGCCGATGATGTGCAGCCCGCCGGCATCGACCACCTGCTGGTGGCGCTGCTGCCAGTCGGCGCGCACCTTCTCCTGCGTCGCCTCGTCGTCGCCCGCCTCGGCCAGCTCCTTGGCGAGGTTGCCGCCGAGCACGATGTCGGTGCCGCGGCCGGCCATGTTGGTGGCGATGGTGATGGCGCCGGGCCGGCCGGCCTGGGCCACGATCTCGGCCTCGCGCTCGTGCTGCTTGGCGTTCAGCACCTCGTGCTTGAGACCCTCCTTCTTGAGGATCCCGGACAGCAGCTCGGAGGTCTCGATCGAGGTGGTGCCGACGAGCACCGGCTGGCCGCGCTGCTGGCAGTCGCGCATGTCCTCGAGAATGGCCTCGAACTTGTCCTTCTTGGTCAGGTACACCAGGTCGGGATGGTCGGCGCGGACCATCGGCTGGTTGGTGGGGATGACCACCACCTCGAGGCCGTAGATCTGCATGAACTCGAAGGCTTCGGTGTCGGCCGTGCCGGTCATGCCCGACAGCGTCTTGTACATGCGGAAGTAGTTCTGGAAGGTGATGGAGGCCAGGGTCTGGTTCTCCTGGCGCACCTTCACGCCTTCCTTGGCCTCGATGGCCTGGTGCAGGCCGTCGGACCAGCGCCGCCCCGGCATGGTGCGGCCGGTGAACTCGTCGACGATCACCACCTCGCCGTCCTTGACGATGTACTCCACGTCGCGCTGGTAGACGAAGTGCGCCCGCAGCGCCGCCGAGAGATGCTGCATGAGCATGATGTTGCGCGCGTCGTACAGGCTCTCGCCTTCCTTGATCAGCCCCGCCCTGGCCATCAAGTCCTCGACGTGGGCGTGGCCGGACTCGGTGAGGTAGACCTGGCGCGACTTCTCGTCGATGGTGAAGTCGCCCGGGCTGTCCTTGTCGGCGGCCGGCTTCAGCGACGGCACCAGCTTGTTCACCGCGAGATAGGTCTCGGTGCTGTCCTCGGCCGGGCCGGAGATGATCAGCGGCGTGCGCGCCTCGTCGATGAGGATGGAGTCCACCTCGTCGACCACGGCGAAGTTGAGCCCGCGCTGCGCGCGCTGGTCCAGGCTGAAGGCCAGGTTGTCGCGCAGGTAGTCGAAGCCGAATTCGTTGTTGGTGCCGTAGGTGATGTCGGCGGCGTAGGCGGCGCGCTTCTTCTCCGGCTCCTGGTTGGCGTGGATCACGCCGACCTCGAGTCCGAGCATGCGGTACACCGGCCCCATCCACTCGGCGTCGCGCCGCGCCAGGTACTCGTTCACGGTGACGATGTGGACGCCCTTGCCGGACAACGCGTTGAGGTAGGCCGGGAGGGTGGCGACCAGGGTCTTGCCCTCGCCGGTGCGCATCTCGGAGATCTTGCCCTCGTGCAGCGCCATGCCGCCGATGAGCTGCACGTCGAAGTGGCGCATGCCGAGGGTGCGCTTCGCCGCCTCGCGCGCCAGGGCGAAGGCCTCGGGCAGCACCTCGTCCAGCGTCTTGCCGCCGGCCACCTCGGCCTTCAGCTCGGCCGTGCGCGCCTTCATCCCTGCCTCGTCGAGCTGCGCCACGCGCTCCTCGAGGGCGTTGACCTGCCTGACCTTCTTGCCGTACGTCTTGAGCAGGCGCTGGTTGCGGCTGCCGAAAATCCCTGCGAACAGATTGCGCACTACTGGATACCTCGGGGCGCGCTCGCACACGGCGGGCGCACGTGGAAAAGGCGAGCGGAAGCGGCCCGGGGCCGCCGCTGCTCAAAAAGAGGGTATTTTACGGGCTGGAGCCGGTGGGCGAAACTGCGGGCTCCGGCCGGGCGAGAAACCGGCGCCGGTCCCCGCCGGCTCACCTCAGGTACTGGCGCGGGTTCACCGGGCGGCCGTTGTCGAACACCTCGAGGTGCACGTGCGGCGCCGTGGAGCGGCCCGTGGAACCCACCAGCGCGATCACCTCGCCCTTTTGCACCGCGTCGCCGACGGCCACCAGGTTCTCGGTGTTGTGGCCGTAGCGGGTGACGAGACCGTTGCCGTGGTCGATCTCCACCATGTAACCGTAGTTGGCCAGCTTGCCGGAGAAGGTCACCACGCCGGCCGCCACCGCCAGCACGTCGCTGCCCTTGGGGCTGACGAAGTCCAGGCCGCGGTGGAAGGAGCGCTTGCCGGTGAAAGGATCGGTGCGGTAGCCGAAGCCCGAGGACATCCAGCCGCCGCGGATGGGCCGGCCCTCGATGCTCGCCGCCTCGGTGAGGCGACGGTTGAACATCAGCGCCTCGAGGATGTCGAGCTGGCGCGAGCGGTCCTGGATCTGGTGGTCGAGGTCGTCCAGCAGCGCCGTGATCTCGCCCGACTGCAGAGACGCCGCGTGCTCGATGGCCTCGGGACCACCCAACGCCGGCTCGTCGCCGAAGTTGAACTCGCCTTCCTCGAGGCCTGCCATGCTCACCAGGCGCTGGCCGAGGGCATCGAGACGGATGATGTGGGCGGAGAGCTGGCCCAGCCGCGCCGCCAGGGCGTCGTGGTTGCGGCCGGAGGTGTCGCGGATGGCGTCGAGCTCCGCCTGCTGCGCCGCCAGCTGGGTGCGCAACTCGGTGAAGACGGCCTGTTCGGGATCGGGCTGGAGCATGCGGCCCGCAAGGAGCCCGGCGGTGAAGACGAGGGCGACGGCCGCGAAGGAGGCTGCCAGCACCTCGCGGAAACTCAGCGGCACCTGTCGGGTGCGGCCGTTCCGCGTCGTGTATATGAAGAGATTCACCGGTCCCACCGCCTGCGATCGAATGCATACCGCGCGGCAAAACCTGCGTTCACGATTGCTTGCATGAATTCATTCGTCATGTGGTTTGGCAGCTCCGCTGTCGTCAGCCAGGCCCCGCGCGGGGTCGGGCACCTCGGACCGGTGGCTTTGCGAGGACGCCTCTCGACGCCTTAGCCCTTTTACAAACAGGTGAAGGATGCAGGAAAATCCCCTCACACTCAACCCCGGAAAACCACATCAGCCAGCGCGAACCCAGGCAACTCAAGGACTTGCTGTCAGGCAGCGACCTGTCACGGCTGGTCGAACGCGCCCGCGAGGCCGGCGAACTGGACGCCCGGGTGCGGACATTGCTCCCCGAAGGCCTCGGCGCCCACGTCACCGGGGCCGCTTTTCACCAGGCCGACGGCGAGGTCGTGGTGCTGGTCGACAGCGCCGCCTGGGCCAGCCGCATCCGCTTCCACGCCCCCGAGCTGGTGGCGCAGCTGGCGCCGAGATACGACGGGGCGGTGACGCGGGTGCGGGTCAAGGTGCGGCCGGCCTGAGCTTCCCGGCGGGCTGAACCGTCACATGCCCGTCCCGCTCGGGAAATCTTTATCTCGCGTGCCGGGCATGTGACGTTCCAGCCTGGCCAACAAGCCGCGCACGCGTCGATTTTCGGGGTATCACCGCTTCATGCCCTCGCGGCGGCCGAGGCTCTCAGCCAGGAATGAAGACACAAGCGCATTCATGCTGACTCCCTCCTGCCTGGCGCGCGCGCTCAGCCGGGCATGCAGGCTGCGGGGAACCCTCGCGATAAATTTTCCACTCGGCAGATCGCCAGGGCTTGGAATATCCCGCCCGGCCTCTGCCGCGGCCTTGAGCCAGGCATCAAGTGCATCCTTGCCGTTGGCCATGGCCTCTTCGGGCGTTTCCCCATCGGACATGCATCCGGGCAGATCCGGATAGGTCACCAGCCAGCCACCCCCTTCTTTATCTGAAAGTGGACGCAATTCAAGGGGATAGTCGATGTGCTTTTTCATCAATCAGCTCCAATCTCATCCAGCAGCGCAAGGAACTGGATTACGTACACGGGCTTGATCGGGCGTTTGAACGGAATCGTCACGGCAATCTCTGCCTCGGCGTGAAGGAATACGAAATGACTGCCACCTGTCTTCCGCACTTCGATGCCGTATCTCTTCGCTACCGCTTCGCGCTCTTCGATGCGCCAATCTCGCGGGTTGACCCGCATCTTTGCGAGTAGCTTGTCAGCCTTGCCCATAAGGCATGACGATACTTCATGCGATATCACTCGACAACACCTCCCTTAACAAACCCGAAATTAGACGCGTTGCCAGCTGACGTGCAGCGGAGGGACTCGTCATGGGCGAATTCTGCTTTTCCAGGGAAGCCAGGAGCGAAAGCGACGCTTACCAGCCACAGTTTTGCGACATATAAGACAAATTAACGTCATAAAAACAGATCTAGCGACATTTAAACTGTTTTGATGTCGCATAAATGCTTTTCGCGACATATAATCCACGGCATGCCGAAGAGAATCCCTGCCCACCAGCTCGACGACCTCGTCG
The DNA here is from genome assembly GCF_011089885.1 of Thioalkalivibrio sp. XN279. Classification (NCBI taxonomy): domain Bacteria; kingdom Pseudomonadati; phylum Pseudomonadota; class Gammaproteobacteria; order Chromatiales; family Ectothiorhodospiraceae; genus Thioalkalivibrio; species Thioalkalivibrio sp. XN279. The sequence continues at coordinate 227,259 of NZ_JAANBD010000029.1, forward strand.
CCATCGTGACGACCCGCCCGGAGGGCGCGTCGGTCGGGCTCATCCGCGAGGCGCTGCCTTACGAGCTGCCGCCGCGGACGTTGCAGCGTCGTCTGGCCCTGCTGACCGCACAGGGACGGCTGGTTGCGGAAGGGCATGGCAGAGGCCTGCGCTATCGGGCGCCGGTCGAAGGTCCGAGCGCACCCGCCATGCAGGACATCCGGGGCGCCGGGGACCTGGCAGCGGGCCCAGGCACGCTCGAAGGGCGCGGCGAGCCTTACATTCCGGTCTCGGCTGAAGGGGAAGCCATCAGGCGCGCTGTCCGCGCACCGCTGCATCATCGACGGCCCGTCGGCTACCAACGCAGCTTTCTTGACGCTTACCGGCCCAACGTCACCTTTTACCTGCCCGCAGACACGCGGCGACGGCTGCTCGAGGCGGGACGCCCGCCCGACGGCGCCCGTCCGGCAGGCACCTATGCCCGCACGATTTACCGCCGCCTGCTGATCGACCTCTCATGGAACTCCAGCCGCCTGGAAGGCAACACCTACTCGCTGCTGGAAACTGAGCGCCTGCTGGAACTGGGCGAAGCGGCCGAGGGCAAGGACGCGCTGGAAGCGCAGATGATCCTGAACCACAAGGCCGCCATCGACCTGCTCGTCGAGCAGGCCGACGAGATCGGCTTTGATCGCTACACCATCCTCAACCTGCATGGCTTGCTGGCGGACAACCTGCTGGCCGATCCTCAGGCGGCTGGTCGGCTGCGGCGCATCCCCGTTGGGATCGCAGGCACCACCTACCATCCGCTGGAGGTGCCGCAGCTGATCGAGGAATGTTTCCAGCAAGTATTGGATACCGCTTCCGCCATTTCCGACCCCTTCGAACAGGCCTTCTTTGCGCTCGTGCACCTCGCCTACCTGCAGGGCTTCGAAGACGTCAACAAGCGCGTTGCCCGGCTCGCGGCAAACATCCCGCTGATCCGCAACAATCTCTGCCCCGTGTCGTTCGTGGACGTTCCGGAACGCACGTACATCGAGGGCGTGCTAGGGGTCTACGAGCTTAATCGCATCGAGTTGCTGCGCGATGTCTTCGTCTGGGCCTGTCAGAGATCGAGCGCGCGCTACTCGACCGTGCGCCAGTCACTGGGCGAGCCGGACCCCTTCCGCTTGCGTTACCGCGCCCTGATCGCCGCGGCCGTCGCAGCCGTGGTGCGCGGACGGTTGGACAAGCAAGCCGCCACCGCACTCGCCCGGCAATACGCGGCGGACCAGGTCCCGCTCGTGGACCGCACACGCTTCATCGAGGTCGTGGAAACCGAGCTGATGAGCCTCCACGAGGGCAACATCGCGCGCTACCGCCTGCGCCCTGCCGACTACGAGACCTGGCGCCAAAGCTGGCGCTGATCGGCCACGCCAACCCAGCCAAGGAGCAGCGGCCCCGAACCGTCATGGGTCCGCGGAGCGGCGATCGAACCCCAAGAGCAGCGGCCCCGGGACGTCATGGGTCCGCGGAGCGGCATAAGAATTCCAAGCGCAGCGGACCCATGACGGTCCGGGGCCGCGGTCAAGAGAAAGGGGTTGGAGCTGCGGTCAGGCCGCCGCGGGCACGAACGTCAGCGGCGCGTCCCGCTCGTCCTCGAAGGTCACCTCTTCCCACGCCGACTCGTTGCGCACCAGCTCGCGCAGCAGCTGGTTGTTCAGGCCGTGGCCCGACTTGTAGCCGCTGAAGGCGCCGATGACGGAGTGGCCGAGCAGGTAGAGGTCGCCGATGGCGTCGAGGATCTTGTGGCGCACGAACTCGTTCTCGTAGCGCAGGCCGTCCTCGTTGAGGATGCGGTATTCGTCCAGCACGATGGCGTTGTCGAGGCTGCCGCCGCGGCCCAGGTTCATGGAGCGCAGGAATTCCATGTCGCGCATGAAACCGAAGGTGCGGGCGCGGCTGATCTCGCGCAGGAAGGAGGTGGTGGCGAAATCGATCACGGCACGCTGGTGGTGGCGCTTGAACACCGGGTGGTCGAACTCGATCTCGAAGTCGATCTTGAAGCCGTCGTAGGGCTCGAAGCGCGCCCACTTGTCGCCGTCGCGCACTTCCACCGGGCGGCGGATGCGGATGAAGCGCTTGGCCGCGGACTGCTCGGCGATGCCGGCCGACTGCATGAGGAACACGAAGGGGCCCGCGCTGCCGTCCATGATCGGCACCTCGGTGGCGGACAGCTCGACCACGGCGTTGTCGATGCCGAGGCCGGCGAAGGCCGACATCAGGTGCTCCACGGTGGCGACGCGCACGTCGTCCTGCATCAGGGTGGTGCCGAGCGTGGTCTCGCGCACCAGCATGCCGTCGGCACGCACCTCGGGTGCGCCTGCCAGGTCGGTGCGACGGAACACGATGCCGCTGTTCACGGGCGCCGGGCCGAGGGTCATGAGGACCTTCTCGCCGGTGTGCAGGCCGACGCCGGTGGCGCGGATGGTGTTCTTCAGTGTGCGCTGTCTGAACATGTAGGTTTCACGCAGCCGAAATAAATTTGTCAAACAGTCGGGCAAATTAACACATTTTGCACCTGCAACAAAAGGCGAGCGCTCCCCGGGGAGGAAGAGCGGGGCTCCCCCGGAAGCGCTCGCCCATGCCCGCCGGGCCGGTCAGTCGGCCTGGCGCCGCAGGAAGGCCGGGATGTCCAGCATCTCGGTGTCCGCGGGATAGTCGAAGCTCTGGCCCACGGCCCGTTTCGGCGCCTCGAGGTGCTCGTCCTCGCTGGCGCGGCGGCGCGCCACCGGCGGCGACTCGAGGTCGTTGTAGTTCACGGGCCTGGCCGGATCCGCCACGACGCGCACGCGCGGGGCGCGGGCGTGCGGCTCGGACTCCTGGCGTGCCGCCTGTCGCGTCGGCTTGCGCTGGTGAATGGCGCCGCCGAGGCCGGTGGCCACCACGGTGACGCGCACCTCGCCTTCCATCGCCGGGTCAATCACCGTGCCGATGACCACCGTGGCGTCGTCGGAGGCGCGGTCCTTGACCACCATGCCGACGTCGTCGAACTCGCCGATGGCGAGATCCATGCCGGCGGTGATGTTGACGAGGATGCCGTTGGCGCCCTCGAGGTTGATGTCCTCCAGCAGCGGGCTGGAGATGGCGGCCTCGGCGGCGTCGCGCGCGCGGTCTTCGCCGGTGCCGCGACCGGTGCCCATCATGGCCATGCCCATCTCGGACATCACGGTGCGCACGTCGGCGAAGTCGACGTTGATCAGGCCCGGACGGGTGATCAGCTCGGCGATGCCCTGCACCGCGCCCTGCAGCACCTCGTTGGCGGAGCGGAAGGCGTCCAGCAGCGTGGTGGTCTTGCCGAGCACGGTCAGCAGCTTCTGGTTGGGAATGGTGATCAGCGAGTCGACGTGCTTGGCCAGCTCGGTGATGCCCTGGTCGGCGATGTCGGCGCGCTTGCGGCCTTCCATGCCGAAGGGCTTGGTCACCACGGCGACCGTGAGGATGCCGAGCTCCTTGGCCACCTGCGCCACGATCGGCGCCGCGCCGGTGCCGGTGCCGCCGCCCATGCCGGCGGTGATGAACAGCATGTCGCTGCCCTCGATGGCCTCGCGCAGCCGGTCGCGGTCTTCCATCGCCGCCTGCCGGCCGAGATCCGGGTTGGCGCCCGCGCCCAGGCCCTTGGTGATGTTGCAGCCGATCTGGATCGCAGTCTTCACGCGCGAGTTCTTCAGCGCCTGCGAGTCCGTGTTGGCGCAGATGAACTCCACGCCGTCGATGCCGCAATCCATCATGTGAGACACGGCGTTGCCGCCGCCCCCGCCCACGCCGATCACCTTGATGACCGCGTTTGAGTTGTATCCGTCTACCAGTTCGAACATTTTCGCTCTCCTCGGGATTGCCCCGCCCCTTGTGTGTCTAGAAATTGCCCTGGAACCACGCCTTCATGCGGGCCCAGACGTCCTTGATGCCGCCGCCCATGGGCGACTCGCCTTGCCGCTGCTGCATCTCGTGCAATGCGTACAGCAGCAGGCCCACCCCCGTTGCATGGATCGGGTTGCGCACGACGTCGGCCAGGCCGGTGACGCCGTGCGGCACCCCGAGCCGCACCGGGAGGTGGAAAACTTCTTCCGCCAGCTCGATGGCGCCCTCCATCTTCGAGCTGCCGCCGGTGAGCACCACGCCGGCCGCGATCATGTCGTCGAAGCCGGAACGCGCGACCTCGTTGCGGATCAGCGTGAACAGCTCCTCGTAGCGCGGCTCGACGATCTCGGCCAGGGTCTGGCGCGCCAGGCGCCGCGATGGGCGATCGCCCACGCTCGGCACCTCGATGGTCTCGTCCGGGTTGGCGAGCTGCGACAGCGCGCAGGCGTAGCGGATCTTGATCTCTTCCGCGTACTGCGTCGGCGTGCGCATGGACACCGCGATGTCGTTGGTGACCTGGTCGCCGGCGATGGGAATCACCGCGGTGTGGCGGATGGCGCCGCCGGAGAACACGGCGATGTCGGTGGTGCCGCCGCCGATGTCCACCAGGCACACGCCCAGGTCCTTCTCGTCGTCCGACAGCACCGCATGGCTGGAGGCGATCTGCTCCAGCACGATGTCCTCGACCGTGAGCCCGCAGCGCTGCACGCACTTGATGATGTTCTGCGCCGCGCTCTCGGCGCCGGTGACCATGTGCACCTTGGCCTCGAGGCGCACGCCCGACATGCCGATAGGCTCGCGGATGCCTTCCTGGTAATCGATCAGGAACTCCTGCGGGATGATGTGCAGGATCTTCTGGTCGGCCGGGATGGCCACCGCGCGCGCCGCGTCGATGACGCGCTCGACGTCGCCCGGCGTCACCTCGCGCTCGCGGATGGCGACGATGCCGTGCGAGTTCAGGCTGCGCACGTGACTGCCGGCGATGCCGGCGTAGACGTTGGAGATCTCGCAGCCGGCCATCAGCTCGGCTTCCTCCACCGCGCGCTGGATGGAGGCCACCGTGGACTCGATGTTCACCACCACGCCCTTCTTCAGCCCGCGCGAGGGATGGCTGCCGATGCCGATGACCTCGATGCCGCCCTCGCCGGTGAGTTCGCCGACGATGGCGACCACCTTGGAGGTGCCGATGTCCAGCCCGACGATGGTGTCCCTGGCGTTACGCTTGACCATGAATCCTGTCCCTCTGCGCCTGCGCGCCTCCTGTCGTCTGGGTGTCCTTCGCGCCCGCCGGCTCCGTCGCGTCCTTTTCCTTGCGCCATCCCACCGCGAAGCCGCGGCTGTAGCGCAGGTCCACGTACTCCACCGTGGCCGCCTGCGGCGTCAGCAGCGGCGCCGCTATGCGCGCGAAGCGCTCCAGCCGCCGCTCGAAAGACTCGCGCCCGAGGCGCACCTCGAAGCCGTTGCTCAGCTCCATGCGCCAGGCGCCGCGCGCGTCCAGCTCCAGCACCCTGACGCCCATGCCGACCGCGGCGAGCATGGAGCGGGCATCCAGGTAACGTCGCGCCACCAGCTGCTCGCTGCCCTCCGGGCCCGACAGCTGCGGCAGCTCGGGCGGGACGTGGCGCGTGTCGCGCACGAACAGCTCGCCGCGCGTGTTCAACAGGCCGCTCTCCCCCCAGCGCGCGGCCGGCACCTGCTCGATGACCGTGATCTCGATCTCCGCCGGCCAGCGGCGGCGCACCACCGCGTCGTCCACCCAGTCGACGGCGACGATGCGCGCGCGCACGCTGTCCAGCTGCACGCCGAGGAAGCCCTGCTCGCGCAGGTCGCCCAGCGCGGCCTCGACCTGCAGCACGCTGACGCGCTCGAACGGCCCGTGCACGATCACCTGGCGGATCGGCCGGTCCAGCGCCTGCGCGGCGCCCCAGCCGGCCGCGCCCAGCACGCCCAGCGCCAGCGCCGCCGCGCCGGCCTCCTTCCACGGCAGCGCCGGCAACTGCGGCAGCCGCCAGCGGAAACGCGGCTCGGGCTCGCGCCGCCCGCCGCGGCGGCGGGATTCAGCCGGACGCGCCATGGCGCACCCCCGCGTCGTCATACGCCTCGTCGTCCGCGTCACCCGAGCGCGGCGCAAGGCTGGTCTCCAGCACGCGCCAGGCGAGCTCGGGAAAATCGATGCCGGCCTGGCGCGCGCCCATGGGCACCAGGCTGTGGCTGGTCATGCCGGGGATGGTGTTCACCTCGAGGAAGCGCGGCATGCCGTCCTCCGGCAGCAGGAAATCCACCCGCCCCCAGCCGCTCGCCGCCACCGCGGCGAAGGCGGTGCGCACCAGCCGGGCGAAACCGGCCTCGACGGCGGGCTCCAGCCCGCAGGGGCAGTGGTAGCGCGTCTCGTCGGAGAAATACTTGGCCTCGTAGTCGTAGAAGGCACGCGGCGTCTCGATGCGCACCGCGGGCAGCACCTCGCCCTGCAGCACGCCCACCGAGTACTCGCCGCCCGTGACCCACTCCTCCGCCAGTACCGGCCCGGCCCAGCGCGCCGCCTCGGCGAAGGCCGCCGGCAGCTCGTCCGCGCGCGTCACCTTGCTCATGCCGACGCTGGACCCCTCGCCGGCCGGCTTCACGATCAGCGGCAGGCCGAGCTCGGCGACCACCGCCTCGGCCTCCGCGGCCAGGCGCATCACGCGCCAGCGCGGCGTGGCCAGCCCGTGGGCCACGAACAGCTGCTTGCTGCGCAGCTTGTCCATGGACAGCGCCGAGCCCAGCACCCCGCTGCCGGTGTAGGGGATGCCGAGCGTCTCCAGCGCGCCCTGCATGAGGCCGTCCTCGCCGCCGCGCCCGTGCAGCGCGATCCAGGCGCGGTCGAAACCCGGCCGCGCCAGCAGCGGCTCCAGGCCCTCCGCCGGGTCGACCCGGTGCGCGTCCACGCCGCGACTGCGCAAGGCCGCCAGCACCGCCTCGCCGGTGAGCAGCGAGATCTCGCGCTCGGCCGAATCGCCGCCCATCAGCACGGCCACGCGGCCGAACTCGGCCGGGTCTTTCACGTGCACGCGGCTCATGACCCCGCCTCCGGGGCGCCAGGCGCCGGGCGCCGGGTCGCCGGGTCGCCGACGATGCGCACCTCGGTCTCGAGGCGCACGCCGTGCACCCGCTCGACTTCTGCGGCGACATGGCGCAGCAGGGTCTCGATGTCGGCCGCGGTGGCGGCGCCGGTGTTGATGATGAAGTTGGCGTGCTTGGGCGAGACCTCGGCACCGCCGATGCGGCAACCCTTCAGGCCGGCGCTCTCGATGAGGCGCGCGGCATGGTCGCCCGGCGGGTTGGTGAACACCGAGCCGCAGCTCGGCAGCCCGATGGGCTGGGTCGCCTTGCGCTTCACCAGCAGCTCGCGGATGGAGGCCTGCGTGGTCGGGCGCCCGGCCGGGAACGCCAGCTCGGCGGCGACGAACCACTCGCCTTCCGGCCCGCGCACGCTGCGATAGCCGGTCTGGTACTCCGCCGCCGCGCGGCGGCGGCGCACCCCGGCGCGATCCAGCGTTTCCACCGCGCGCACGTAGTCCCAGGTCTCGCCGCCGAAGGCGCCGGCGTTCATCGCCAGCGCACCGCCCAGCGTGCCCGGGATGCCGGCGAAGAACTCGCCCGCGCCCAGGCCCCAGCGGGCGCAGCTGCGCGCGATCTTGGCGCAGGGCACGCCGGCCTCGGCGCGGATGCCCTGCGCGCCGAGCCGTTCCATGTGCGACAGGGCGTTGTGCGTGCTCACCACGGCGCCGCGCAGGCCGCCGTCGCGGACCAGCAGGTTGCTGCCCAGCCCGACCCAGTACACCGGCAGCTCCGGCGGCAGCGCGGCGAGGAAGCCCGCCAGGTCCTCGCGATCCGCGGGGCGGTACCAGGTGTCCACCGGGCCGCCCACGCGCCACGAGGTGTGCCGCGCCATCGGCTCGTCGCGGCGCAGCTCGCCGCGCGGCGTCCAGGCCGGGAAGTACTGCATCGCCGCCATCACGACGCGCCTCCCGCCTGGTTCGGGGGCAGCGCCGCCGGCAGGCCGGCCGCCACCGCGCCGATGCTGCCGGCGCCGAAAGTGACCACCAGGTCGCCCGGCTGCAGTACCGCGGCCAGCGCCTCGGGCAGCGTCTCGACCTGCTCCACGAACACCGGCTCCACCTTGCCGCGCGAGCGGATGGCCCGCGCCAGCGCACGGCCGTCGGCGCCCGGAATGGGCGCCTCGCCGGCGGCGTAGACCTCGCACAGCAGCAGCGCGTCGGCGCCGGACAGCACGCGCGCGAAATCGTCCATCAGGTCGCGCGTGCGGCTGTAGCGGTGCGGCTGGAACGCCACCACCACGCGCCGCTCAGGCCAGGCGCCGCGGATCGCTTCGATCGTGCGTTCCAGCTCGGTGGGGTGGTGGCCGTAGTCGTCCACCAGCAGCGCCCGGCCGTCGCCCGCCGCCAGCTCGCCGAGTTCCTGCATGCGACGGTCGATGCCGCCGAAACCCTGCAGCGCGCGCAGCAAGGCCGCGTCCGGCACCTCCAGCTCGAGGGCCACGGCGATGGCCGCCAGCGCGTTCTGCACGTTGTGCCGCCCGGCGAGGTTCAGCGCCACCTCGAGCGGCGCATGCCCGCCCGGGCGGGTCACGGTGAAGCGCGACACGCGACCGTCCTGCACGAAATCGGTGGCGCGCACGTCGGCGCGCGGGTCGAAGCCGTAGGTCAGCACCGAGCGCGCGATGCGCTCCAGCAGCCCGGCGGCGCCCGGGTCGTCGATGCACACGATGGCCAGGCCGTAGAACGGCAGGTTGTGCAGGAAGTCGACGAAGGCCTGCTTCAGCCGCTCGGTGTCGCCGCCGTAGGTGCCCATGTGGTCGGGCTCGACGTTGGTGACCACCGCCAGCATGGGCTGCAGGTGCATGAAGGAGGCGTCGCTCTCGTCGGCCTCGGCCACCAGGAAACGCCCGGTGCCGAGCCGCGCATGGGTGTTGGCGCTGTTCAGCCGCCCGCCGATGACGAAGGTGGGATCCATGCCCGCCTCGCCGAGCACGCTGGCGACCAGGCTGGTGGTGGTGGTCTTGCCGTGCGTGCCGGCCACCGCGATGCCGTAGCGGAAGCGCATCAGCTCGGCGAGCATTTCGGCGCGCTTCACCACGGGGATGCGCCGGCGTTGCGCCTCCATCACTTCCGGGTTGTCCGCCGGCACGGCGCTGGAAACCACCACCACGTCCGCGCCCGCGAGGTTGGCCGCGGCGTGGCCGAGCATGACGCGCGCGCCGAGCGACTCCAGCCGCTGCACCACGGCGCCGCTGCGCAAGTCCGAGCCCTGCACCTCGTAGCCCAGGTTGAGCAGCACCTCGGCGATGCCGCCCATGCCGGAGCCGCCGATGCCGACGAAGTGGATGCGATGGACGCGGCGCATGCGGTTCTTCATGCCGCGTCCTCCATGGGCAGGTGCCCTGCTTCCAGCAGCACGCGCTCGATCGCGGCCAGCGCTTGCGGCCGCGCCGCGCCGCGCGCACGGCGCGCCATGTCCTGCAGGCGGCCGCGGTCGGCGAGCAGGCCGGCGAGGACCCGGCCGAGGCGCTCGTGGCCGAGCTGCCGCTCGGGCACCAGCACCGCGGCGCCGGCGGCCACCAGGTAGCCGCCGTTGAGCGTCTGGTGGTTGTCCACGGCCGCCGGGAACGGCACCAGCACCGCGGGCAGGCCCGCCGCGGCGAGCTCGGACACGGTGAGCGCGCCGGCGCGGCAGATGGCGAGATCGGCCCAGCCGTAGGCCTCGGCCATGTCGTCGATGAACTCCGTGACCTCGGCCTCGACGCCGTGCTGGGCGTAGGTGGCGCGGGCAATGTCCAGGGTGTTGCGCCCGGCCTGGTGGCGCACTTCCGGGCGCAGCGGCTCCGGCAGGTGTGCCAGCGCCGCGGGCACGGCCTCGTTCAGCGCCAGCGCGCCCTGGCTGCCGCCCAGCACCAGCAACCGGATGCGGCCGCTGCGCTCCGCCAGGCGCCGGTCCGGGTGCGGCAGGGCGGCGATCGCAGGCCGCACCGGGTTACCGACCACCTCGGCGTCCACGCCGTCCGGGAAGGCGCCGGGGAAGGCCGCCAGCACGCGCCGCGCGAGGCGCGCGAGCAGGCGGTTGGTGGTGCCGGCGACGGCGTTCTGCTCGTGGATCACCAGCGGCCGGCGCGTGAGCCAGGCGGCCACGCCGCCGGGCCCGGCGGCGTAACCGCCCATGCCCAGCACCACCGCGGGACGCAGCCGCAACATGATGCGCAGCGCCTGCGCGATCGCCAGGCCGATCTTGAACGGGGCCGCCAGCCGGGTGGCCAGCGCCTTGCCGCGCAGGCCGCCGATGGTGATCCATTCGACCTCGATGCCGGCGGCCGGCACCACGCGCGCCTCCAGCCCCAGGCGCGTCCCCATCCACACCACTTCCAGGCCGCGCGCGCGCAGGGCTTCCGCCACCGCGAGGGCCGGGAAGACGTGGCCGCCGGTGCCGCCGGCCATGACCAGCACGCGCGCGCTCACGACCGCCTCCCGGCGCGCGCGGTGGATGTCGCACGCGCCGGGCGGGCCGGCCGCGCCAGGCCGTCCGCCATGAGCTCGTAATGGATGCGCAGCAACAGCCCGATGGCGGCGCCGGTGATGAGCAGGCTGCTGCCGCCGTAGCTCACCAGCGGCAGCGTCAGCCCCTTGGTGGGCAGCAGGCCCATGTTCACCGCCATGTTGATGAAGGCCTGCATGCCGATCCAGGTGCCGAGACCGAAAGCCAGGCAGGCCTGGAAGGGGCGCCGCGCGGCCGCCGCGGCCATGCTGATGGCGAAAGCACGCCACACCAGCAGGCCGAACAGGGCGATCATCACGAACACGCCGAGCAGCCCGAACTCCTCCGCGTAGACGGCGAAGATGAAGTCGGTGCGCGCCTCCGGGAGATAGAACAGCTTCTGCACGCTGCCGCCGAGGCCGACGCCCGACCAGCCGCCGCGCCCGATGGCGATCAGCGACTGGGTGAGCTGGAAACCGGAGCCGAACTGGTCGGCCCACGGATCGAGGAAGGCCGTGAGGCGGCGCATGCGGTACTCGGACGTGAGCACGAGCAGCGCCAGCGACGCCGCGCCCGCCACGGTCATCAGCAGCAGGTAACCGAGGCGCATGCCGCCGACGAACAGCACGCCGATGGCGGTGGCGAAGAGCACCGCCGTGGCGCCGAAGTCCGGCTGCAGCATGAGCAGCGAGCCGGCCGCGGTGACCACCAGCATCGGCAGCAACAGGCCGCGAAAGCCCGCTTCCAGCAGCTCGCCGCGCCGCGCCACGTAGCCGCACAGGTAGAGCAGTATGAGCAGGCGCGCCGGTTCCGAGGCCTGCAGGTTGAGCGGGCCGAGGCGCAGCCAGCGCGTGGCGCCGTTGACCTCGTAGCCGACGCCCGGCACCAGTACCAGCAGCAACAGCCCGAAGGCGCCGGTGAGCAGCAGCGGCCCGGCGCGCTCCAGTGCCGACATCGGCACGGCCATGCACAGGGCGGCAGCCAGGCCGGCGACGCCGAGGTAGACCAGCTGGCGCACGAAGAAGTAGAGCGGCTGCTCGTAGCTGCGCTCGGCGATGGTGATCGAGGCCGAGGCCACCATCACCGCCCCGAGCAGCGCCAGCGCCAGGGCGCTGACCAGCAGCCAGCCGTCCAGCGGGTACTGCATGCGCGTGCGCGGCGCCACGGCGCTCATGCCGGCAGCTCCCGCGCGGCGGCGGCGAAGCGCTGCCCGCGCTCGCGGTAGTCGCTGTACATGTCGGTGCTGGCGCAGGCCGGCGACAGCAGCACGCAGTCGCCCGGCTCGGCCAGCCGCGCCGCCTCGGCCACCGCCGCCTCGATGTCCGCCACCCGCAACGTGGCGCAGGCGCCGGACAGGGCCGCCTCGAGCAGCGGCGCATCGCGCCCCAGCAGCACCGCGGCGCGCACGCGCTCACGCGCGGCCGCGACCAGCGGGGTGAAATCGGCGCCCTTGCCGTCGCCGCCCGCGATCAGCACCACGGGGCGGTCCATGCCGCTGATGGCGGCCACCGCGGCGCCGACGTTGGTGCCCTTGGAGTCGTTGATGTACTGCACGCCGCGCCGTTCGGCGATCCACTCGGCGCGATGCGGCAGGCCGGCGAAGCTGGCCAGCGCCTCGAGGCAGTGGCGCGGCTCGAGCCCCAGCGCCTCGATCATCGCCAGCGCGGCCAGCGCGTTGGCGTGGTTGTGACCACCGCGCAGGCGCAGCCGGCTCACCGGCAGCAGCGCTTTCCTGCCGCGCGCCAGGGCAGGGCCCCCGGGCGTATCCAACAGGCCGTACTCGCCGGGGCCGGGCGCACCGAGGCCGAACAGGATGCGCGGCGTGCGCCCGTCCCACATCGCCATGACCACGCGGTCGTCGCGATTCAGCACCACGCGCTCGGCGCCGCGCAGGATGCGCGCCTTGGCGCCGGCATAGGCCTCCAGCGAGCCGTGGCGGTCGATGTGGTCGGCGCTGAGGTTGAGTACGCAGGCGGCGCGGGCATGCAGCGAGGTGGTGGTCTCGAGCTGGAAGCTGGACAGCTCCAGCACGTAGACGTCGGGCACCTCGCCCTCGAGCAGGTCGAGCGCCGGGGTGCCGAGGTTGCCGCCGGCGCGCACCGCCAGCCCGGCCGCGGCCGCCAGCTCGGCCACCAGCGTGGTGACGGTGCTCTTGCCGTTGGAGCCGGTGATTGCAGCCACCGGCGCCGGCGCCACGCGGGCGAACAGCTCGATGTCGCCCAAGAGTTCCAGGCCGCGCCGGCGCGCCTCTTCCAGCAGCGGTTCGCGCAGCGACACGCCGGGCGAGACCACGACCTCGGCCACGCCTTCCAGCGCGCCCTTGTCGAAACCGCCGAGCCTGAGATCGAGCGTGTCCCGCAGGGCGCCGAGCGCCGCCAGTCCCGGCGGCTCGGCGCGGCTGTCGACCACCCGCACCGCCTGGCCGAGGCGCGCCAGGTAGCGCGCACACGACGCCCCGGTGGCGCCGAGGCCGACCAGCAGCACGGGCTGGGCGGCGGCGCCGGGGCGGCGGTGTGTTTCGGGGTGCGCGATCATCGGACCTTCAGTGTGGCGAGGCCGAACAGGACCAGGATCACGGTGATGATCCAGAAGCGGACGATCACCTTCGGCTCGGCCCAGCCCTTGAGTTCGAAGTGGTGGTGGATGGGCGCCATGCGGAAGATGCGGCGCCCGGTGAGCTTGAAGGACGCGACCTGCAGCATCACCGAGACCGTCTCGAGCACGAACACGCCCGCCATGATGAAAAACACGATCTCCTGCCTCACCGCGATCGCGACCGCGCCGAGCGCGGCACCCAGCGCGAGCGCGCCGATGTCGCCCATGAAGACCTGCGCCGGGTAAGTGTTGAACCACAGGAAGCCGAGGCCGGCGCCGACCAGCGCGGCGCAGAACACCAGCATCTCGCCCACCCCGGCGACGTAGGGGATGCCGAGGTAATTGGCGAAGTTGACGTTGCCCGTGACCCAGGCGAACAGGCCGAGCGCGCCGCCGATCAGCACCGTGGGCATGATGGCCAGGCCGTCGAGGCCGTCGGTCAGGTTGACCGCGTTGCTGGAGCCGACGATGACGAAGTACACCAGCGCCATGAAGGCAACGGTGCCCAGCGGCAGCGCCACCTCCTTGAAGAAGGGCACGATCAGCCCCAGGTCCACCGCCGGGTCGGTGGCGGTGAGCACGAAGGCCGCGCCGGCCAGCAGCGCGCCCACCGACTGCCAGAAATACTTCCAGCGCGCCGCCAGGCCGCGACTGTCGCCGACCACCAGCTTCTTGTAGTCGTCGACGAAGCCGATGAGGCCGAAGCCCAGCATCACCGCCAGCACGATCCACACGAAACGATTGGCCAGGTCCGCCCACAGCAGGGTGGCGACGGTGATGGCGACCAGGATCAGCGCCCCGCCCATGGTCGGCGTGCCCGCCTTGGGCAGGTGCGACTCGGGCCCGTAGCTGCGCACCTGCTGGCCGATCTGGTGGAAGGTGAGCCGGCGGATCATCCACGGCCCGACCAGCAGCGAGAGCGCCAGCGCGGTGAGCGCACCGAGAATGGCGCGGAACGTCAGGTACTGGAAGACGTTGAAGCCGGACTCGAAGCGCGCCAGGTACTCGGCGAGGTACATCAGCATCTCAGGCGCCCTCCCCCGCGGCCAGCCGTTCCACCACCTGCTCGAGCCGCATCGAGCGCGAGCCCTTCACCAGCAGGTTGATGCCCGGCTGCAGGTCGGCCGCCAGCGCCTGCACCAGCGCGTCCAGGTCGTCGAAGCAGCGGCCGTCGCCGAACGCCTCGGCCGCGGCGCACGCTTCGCTGCCGAGGGCGTAGAGCCGCGTCACGCCGTGTGCCCGGGCCGACTCGCCGGCCGCGGCGTGCATGGCCGTCGACGCCGGGCCCAGTTCGCGCATGTCGCCCAGCACCAGCCAGGTCTCGCCGGGCAGTGCCGTGGCGTACTCAATCGCCGCCTGCAGCGCGGCGGGATTGGCGTTGTAGGTGTCGTCGATGAGCAGTGCCCCGCCGGGCGCCTTGCGCAGGCTCATGCGCCCGCGCACCCCCTGCACTGCGGCCAGGCCGGCGACGATCTCTTCCAGCGACCAGCCGGCAGCCCAGGTCGTGGCTGCCGCGGCCAGCGCGTTCATGGCGTTGTGCCGTCCCGGCAGCCGCACCCGTGCGTCGGCGCTGCCGTCCGGCGTCACCAGGCGGAATTCCAGCAGCGGGCCTGCGGCGTCGAGCGACTGGCGCACGTCCTCGGCGCGGAACTCGGCTGCCGCCGCCATGCCGAAACCGACGCTGCGACGCTGCCCGGCCAGCTCGCGCCACAGCGGGGCGAACTCGTCGTCGCAGTTGATCACCGCGGTGCCGTCCGCGGGCAGCCCGGAAAACATTTCGCCCTTGCCGCGCGCCACGCCCTCGAGGCTGCCGAAGCCCTCGAGGTGCACCGGGCCGGCCGCCGTCACCAGCCCCACCGAGGGCCGACAGATCGCCACCATGCGGGCGATCTCGCCGCCGTGGTTGGCGCCGAGCTCCAGCACCGCGGCGCGGTGGGACGCGTCGAGCCGGAACAGGGTCAGCGGCAGGCCGATCTCGTTGTTGTAGTTGCCGCGCGTCGCCAGGATGTCGCCACGCTGCGCGGCGATCGCGGCCATCATTTCCTTCACCGTGGTCTTGCCGAAACTGCCGGTGACGGCCAGCACCGGGATGTCGAAGCGACTGCGCCAGTCCGCGGCCATGCCGCCGAGCGCCTGCAGCGTGTCGGCCACCAGCAGCTGCGGCAGGTTCACCGGCACCGCGTGATCCACCACCGCCCCCGCGGCACCCGCCTCTGCCGCCGCCGCCACGAAGTCGTGGCCGTCGAAGCTGGGACCGCGCAGGGCGACGAACAGCTCGCCCGCCGCCAGCGCGCGGGTGTCGGTGGAGACGCCGCTGAACCCCGGGTCGGGCCCGAGCAGGGTGGCGGACAGGGCGCGTGCGAGGCCGGTCAGGCTGCCGTGGATCATGCTGCCGCTCCCGTCAGTTCCGCCACCAGCGCCCGGTCGCTGAAAGGCCGGTGTTCCGCGCCCACGATCTGGAACGTCTCGTGGCCCTTGCCGGCCACCAGCACGACGTCGCCCGACTGCGCCGCGCCGAGCGCCTGGCGGATGGCGGCGGCGCGGTCGCGCTCCACGCGCGCCCGGCCCGGGTCCTGCAGCCCGCCGAGAATGTCGGCGACGATGGCCACGCCGTCCTCGCTGCGGGGGTTGTCGTCGGTGATGACGATCTCGTCCGCGAGCTGCTCGGCGATGCGACCCATCTCCGGGCGCTTGCCGCGATCGCGGTCGCCGCCGCAGCCGAACACGCACCACAGCCGGCCGCGGCAGTGGCGGCGCAGCGCGGTGAGCGCCTTGGCCAGCGCGTCCGGCGTGTGCGCATAGTCGACCACCGCCAATACGTTCCGCGCCGCGTCGGGGAACGCCTCCATGCGCCCGGCGGGGGCCCGCAGCACGCCGAGCGCATCGGCCGCCTCGTCGGGCGCCAGGCCCAGGGCCAGCAGCACGCCGAAAGCGATCGCCAGGTTCTCGGCGTTGAAGGCGCCGAGCAGCGGTGAGCGCAGCGCCGCCTGGCCGAACTCACCGGCCAGCGCCACGGCGAGGCCGTCCGCCAGCGCCTCGACGCCCACCAGCCGCAGCCGCGTCTCGCCGGCCGCGCCCGGGCCTGTATCCGCCGTCAGCACCAGGCGACGGGCGTCGGCCGGCAGTTGCGCGGCGAGCTCGCGACCGAAAGCATCCAGGGTGTTGATGACGCTGACGCGCGGTGCATGCTCGAGGAACAGCCGCGCCTTGCAGGCGCCGTAGGCCTCCAGGCTCGGGTGGTAGTCGAGGTGGTCGCGGCTCAGGTTGGTGAAGGCGGCGACGGCGTAGCGCACGCCGTCCACGCGGCCCTGGTCGAGGGCGTGCGAAGACACTTCCATGGCCACGGCGCGCAGGCCCAGCCCGGCCAGGTCGGCCAGCGTGCGATGCACCTCCACCACGTCGGGGGTGGTCAGTGCCGAGGGCTGCAGCGCACCGACCGGGCCCGCACCGAGGGTGCCGACGAGCCCGGCGCGCCGGCCCGCGCGTTCCAGCGCGCCGGCCACGAGGTGGGCGCAGGTGGTCTTGCCGTTGGTGCCGGTGATGCCGACCACTTCGAGGCAACGCGAGGGCGCGCCGAAGAAGCGGTCCGCAATTTCGCCCAGGCGCGCCCGCAAGCCGGGCACCGGGAAGGCCACGCAGCCCTCCGGCAGGCGCGGCGCGCCGAGGCCGCTGGCGGGCTCCCAGGCGACGCAGGCCGCACCGGCGGCTGCGGCCGCCGCGGCGTGCTGCAAGCCGTGGCTGCGGGTCCCGGGCACGGCGAGGAACAGCGCGCCGGGCGTGATGCGGCGGCTGTCCAGGCTGATGTCGGTCACCCCCAGCGTCGCATGCGCCGCGGGCGCCGCCGCGCCCAGCAGCTCACCCAGCGTCATCACCGGCGGCGTGTCGGCTTGCGGCATCATGGCTGTCCCATCGCCTGCACCAGCGTGCCCACCGAGCGGGCGTCGGCGCCGTCGTCCGGCGGAATGCCGAGAATGCGCAGGGCGTCGCCGAGCACCCGCGAGAACACCGGCGCCGCCACCTCGCCGCCGTAGTAGACCCCGCCCGACGGCTCGTCGATCAGCACCACCGCGGCCAGCTGCGGGTCGGATACCGGCGCCACGCCCCCGAACACCGAGAGGTAGCGATCGTCGTGGTAGCCGCCGGCCATGAACTTGCGCGCCGTGCCCGTCTTGCCGGCCACGCGGTACCCGGCGATGGCGGCGCGCGCAGCCGTGCCCTCGGCGCTCACCACCGGCTCCATCATCTCCAGCACGGCGCGCGCCACCTCGGGCTCGATCACCTGGCGCA
This sequence comes from Thioalkalivibrio sp. XN279, assembly GCF_011089885.1. Lineage (NCBI taxonomy): Bacteria > Pseudomonadati > Pseudomonadota > Gammaproteobacteria > Chromatiales > Ectothiorhodospiraceae > Thioalkalivibrio > Thioalkalivibrio sp. XN279. The sequence continues at coordinate 244,542 of NZ_JAANBD010000029.1, forward strand.
GCTGGGCCGGGCGGTTGAGCGCGAGCAGGGACACGGGCGCGGCGCGGCCGTCGGCGCCGAGCACGGCGTAGGCGTGCGCCAGCTGCAACGGCGTGACGGAGAGGCCGTAACCGTAGGCCAGCGTGGCCTGGCCGATGGGTCGCCACAGCTCGGGCTCGGTGAGCACGCCGGCCGACTCGCCGGGGAACCCGGTGGCGGAGACCTCGCCGAGGCCGAAGCGGCGCAACTCGCCCCACAGCTGGCGCGGGTCCAGCGCCAGCGCCACCTTCGAGGCGCCGACGTTGCTGGAACGCAGCAGCAGGGTGGGGAAATCGATGCGCCCGAGGTTGTTGCGATCCTCGATGGTCTTGGTGCCGACGGTGAGCCAGCCGGGCGAGGTGTCGATCTCGGAGTCGGCCGCAAAGCGTCCGCTGCTGAGCGCCGCGGCGACGATCAGCGGCTTGATGCTGCTGCCCGGCTCGAAGATGTCGTTGGTGGCGCGGTTGCGGTAGCGCTCCGCAGAGAGCTGGCTGCGGTCGTTCGGGTTGAAGCTGGGCTGGTTGACCATGGCCAGCACTTCACCGCTGCGCACGTCGAGCACCACCATGGAGCCCGACTTGGCCTGGTGCGCCTGCACCGCGCGCTTCAGCTCGCGGTAGGCCAGGTACTGGATGCGCAGGTCGATGCTCAGGCGCAGGTCGCGACCCGGCCGCGCCTCGCGGATGCTCTCCACGTCCTCGATGACATTGCCGAGGCGGTCGCGGCGCACGCGCTTCTGGCCCGGCTCGCCGGCGAGCCAGTGGTCGTAGGCCAGCTCCAGGCCCTCCTGGCCGACGTCGTCGATGTTGGTGAAGCCGAGCACGTGCCCGGTCACCTCGCCGCCGGGGTAGAAGCGACGGTACTCGCGCTGCAGGTGCACCCCGGGGATGCCGAGCGCCATGACCGCGGCGGCCTGTTCCGGCGGCAGGTGGCGGCGCAGGTAGAGAAATTCGCGCTCGGGCTGCGAGCTGATTGCGCGCAGCACCCAGTCCGGGTCGCGGCCCACCAGCTTCGCCAGCCGCGGGATCTCGGCGGGCGAGTTGCGCAGCTCGCGCGGGTTCACCCAGACGCTGTCGACGGGGCTGCTCACCGCCAGCGGTTCGCCGCGCCGGTCGGTGATGGTGCCGCGATGCGCCGCAACGTCGACCACGCGCATCTGGCGCGCATCGCCCTGGCGCTGGAAAAAGTCCTGGTCGACGAACTGCAGCTTCACCGCGCGCGCACCCAGCGCGACGCCCATGAGCATGAACGTCACCGCGACGAAGGCCATGCGCCGGCGGAAGCGGCGCTGGAACAGTTCGTGTTCGGCCTTGCGCTTCATGGCTTGACGATCTCGATCTCGGCGGGCGCGGGCACGCGCATGGCGAGCCGGTCGCGCGCCAGCTGCTCGACGCGGGCGTGGGCGGCCCAGGTGCTGCGCTCGATCTGCAGCTGGCGCCACTCGATGTTCAGCGCGTCGCGGTCGCGATGCAGGGCCTGCAACGCGATGAACGTCTGGCGCGCACTGTGGCGCGCGTCCACCACGGCCACCGCGGAGACGAGCACGGCAGCGGCGAGCAGGGCCGCGAGCACCACGGGGCGCAGCAGGCCTCTCACGCCGCCACCTTTTCGGCCACGCGCAGCACGGCGCTGCGGGCGCGCGGGTTGGCGGCCACCTCGGCGTCGCCGGCACGGATGGCCTTGCCGACGCGGTGCAGGCGCGGCCGGGCATGCACGGGAATCTCGGGCAACCCGCGCCACGGCTCGGCGACCTCGGAGTGGCGGCGGATGAAGCGCTTCACGCGCCGGTCCTCGAGGGAATGGAAGCTGATGACGCACAGCCGCCCGCCGGGGCGCAGCAGCTCCACCAGCTGCTCCAGCACCGCGTCCAGCGCCGCCAGCTCCTGGTTCACATGGATGCGGATGGCCTGGAAGCTGCGCGTGGCCGGGTGCTTGCCCGGCTCGGGACGGCCCGGCATCGCGGTCGCGATCAGCGCCGCCAGGCGCGCGGTGGTGTCGATGGGCGCCTCGGCCCGGGCGCGCACGATGGCGCGCGCGATGCGCCGGGCGTGGCGCTCCTCGCCGTAGTCGCGCAGCACGCGGGTGATGTCGTCCTCGCTCGCGCGCGCCAGCCAGTCCGCGGCGCTCTCACCCGAGTCGGGATCCATGCGCATGTCGAGCGGGCCGTCGCGCAGGAAGCTGAAGCCGCGGGTCGCGTCGTCCAGCTGGGGCGAGGAAACGCCGAGGTCGACCAGCGCCCCGTCGAAGCCGGCCCCAAAACCGGCCTCCCGGGCGATGTCCCCCACCGCGGCGAAATTCCCCCTGACGATCGACACTCTGTGGTCCCCGACGAAGCGCCGCTCACCCGCCCGGATGGCCTCCGGGTCCCGGTCCACGGCCAGCAGTTTTCCTTCTTCACCCAGCCGTTCGAGGATGGCTGCCGCATGCCCGCCGCGCCCGAGCGTGGCATCCAGGTAGCGCCCGTCCACGCGTACGGCGAGGGCTTCCAGCACCTCCCCGAGGAGCACCGGCGCATGTCCCGTCGCGCCCTGCTCCACTAGAAGTTGAACGATTCGAGTTCGGCCGCGAGCCCGCCTGACTCGGCGGACTCCTCGGTCAGCCACTGGTCGCGCCGCTCGTTCCAGCGCTGCTCGTCCCAGATCTCGAACTTGTTGCCCTGCCCGATGAACATCACCTGCCGGTCGATGGCGGCGAAGTCGCGCAACTCGCGCGGCAGCAGGATGCGGCCCTGGCCGTCGAGCTCGACCTCGGTGGCGTGGCCGACCATGAGGCGTTGCAGGCGGCGGGCCTGGCGATTCAGCGTGGGCAGGCGGGAGATGCGGCGCTCGATCTCTTCCCACTCGGGCAGCGGGTAGACGAGCAGGCAGTAGTCGCGGTCGACCGTGACGATCAGCTGGTTTTCACAGCGCTCCTCGATGCGCGCGCGATAGCGCGTCGGGATCGCCAGGCGACCCTTCGCATCGAGTGAAATCCGGTTGGCGCCGCGAAACATGATGGTGTCCCGGAGGCACGTGCCCCCATTTCTTCCCACTTATCCCCACTTGGCGCCACTATATGAACCGGCTCACCCCCAGTCAACCGCTTGTTGCAAAAAAATTTCTTTAGCTACCGATACTTAGCGAGCTTTCCGCAGGTGGAAAAACTGCCATGCGTATGGCGAAAAATCAACCAGTTATAGGACGTTCTTGCGGCAGTGGATTAGATTGGGTCCCATTGCCACGGCAGACCAGGTGCGCAGGAGCCGGCCTGTAAGCCGGGTTCTGTCGGGGACAGTCATTCATCTGGGGCGCACGTCGCCGTGCGTCTCGAGCGACCTACCCAGAAGCGCGCGCGGGCCGCGCGTCGCGGCCGTAGCCGCATGCTTCCCTATTTGGTCTTGCTCCAGGTGGGGTTTACCGTGCCGCGAACCGTTGCCGGACGCGCGGTGCGCTCTTACCGCACCTTTTCACCCTTGCCGGCGCCGCAGCGCTTAGGCGGTATGTTTTCTGTGGCACTTTCCGTCGGCTCGCGCCGCCCAGGCGTTACCTGGCACCCTGCCCTGTGGAGCCCGGACTTTCCTCCCCGGCCGAGGCCGGAGCGACTGTCCGGCCGGCTCCTGCGCCCGCCTATTGTACGCCCGACGCGCCCAGGCTGAGCGCCAGCTCGTACACTTCGCGCCGCGGCACCCCGGAGAGCCTGGCCGCAAGCTTCACGGCACGGCTCGGCGGCAGCTCCTCCAGCAGCGCCGGCAACAGCTGCTGCAACAGCGCCCGGTCGCCGTCGCCTGCCTGCGCATCCGCCCGTCCGGCCACCAGGACCACCATCTCCCCGCGCGACACGTCGGGGTCAGACCCCGCAAGCTCGACCAGCTGCGCCAGGCGGCCGCGATAGACCTGCTCGTGCAGCTTGGTCAGCTCGCGCGCCAGCACCCCCTCGCGGCCGGCGCCGAGGCATTCGACGGCGTCCTGCAGCAGCGCGCCGACACGGTTGCCGGCCTCGAAAAACACCAGCGTGCGCGACTCCTCCGCCAGCGCCTGCAGCCGGGCGCGCCGCGCGCCGGACTTCGCCGGCAGGAAGCCCTCGAAGGCGAAACGATCCGTCGCCAACCCGGCCACCGAGAGCGCCGCCAGCAGCGCCGAGGGCCCGGGCACGGGGCTGACCGTGACGCCGGCCTCGGCCGCCGCGCGCACCAGGCGATAGCCGGGGTCGCTCAACAGCGGCGTGCCGGCGTCGGAGACCAGGGCCATGCTCTCCCCGGCGGCGAGCCGCTCGACCAGCCCGGGCGCCACCCGCGCCTCGTTGTGCTCGTGCAGCGAGGCCAGGCGCTGCCTGATCCCGAACGCCGCCAGCAGGCGCCCGCTGTGGCGCGTGTCCTCGCAGATCACCAGTGCGACCTCGCCGAGAATGCGCTGCGCGCGCGGCGACAGGTCCTCGAGGTTGCCGATGGGCGTGGCCACGACCCACAGCGTTCCCGGTGTTTTTGCCACTATAATCGCCCTTCCCCGCGCACCAGCCTTCCCGGACACTCGACGCATGCTGCATCCCCGCCCCCGTATCGCGCAAACCCTGCTGCTGGCGACCGTCGTCGCCCTGCTGCTGGCCGCTTGCGCGCCGCTGCAGCGCGAGCCGGAACCGAGCGCCGGCGAGTCCACGCTGGCGGCGCTGGCGGAGGCGCGCCAGGCGCTGGCCGACGGACGCGCCGAGGCCGCGCTGCTGCGCCTGGCCGCGTTGCCCGCCGGCCGTACGGACCCGGAGGCGCTCGCCGTCCTCGAGTTGCGCGCGGAGGCCGCATTCGCAGCGCGGCAACCGGACGTCGGCGTCGCCGCGCTGGTGCAGCGCGAGCGCATGCTGGCGGATCCCGCGGCAAGGGCGGCGAACCAGCGCCGCATCTGGAACCGCATGCAGGAGGCGACTGCGGCAGGCATCGTGCTGGAGGCCCCGTCCGGCACCGACCCGGTGACGGCGGGCTGGCTGGCGCTGGGCCGCAGCGCTGCGGAAAGCGGCGGCAACCTGTTCCGGCTGCGCGCCGGCCTGGAAGCATGGCGCGCAGCGCATCCCGGGCATCCGGCCGCGACCGGCCTGGTCGAGACGCTGCTGGCGGACTACCGCGCCATGACGGAGTACCCGGCACAGGTGGCCCTGCTGCTGCCGCTCGGCGGGCGCCAGGGCGGCGCCGCTGCCGCCGTGCGCGACGGCTTCATCTCCGCCTACCTCAGCGACGCGAGCGAGGGAGAACGCCCGGCGCTGCTCGTGTACGACACCGTGGCGCTGGGCGCGGGCGCGGCCTACGAGATGGCGGTGCGCAACGGGGCCGAGTTCATCGTCGGCCCGCTGCTCAAGAGCGAACTCGAGGAGCTGGCGGCTACGGAGCTGCCCCCCGCGCCCGGGCTGGCGCTGAACTGGGCGGATGACGGCGTCGAACTGCCGGGCTACCTGGCGCAGTTCGCGCTCGCCCCCGAGCAGGAAGCCGCGGCGGCAGCAGAGCGCGCCCTGCTCGACGGGCATCGGCGCGCGCTGGTGCTGGGGCAGGACACGGACCAGGGACGCCGCATGGCGGAAAGCTTCATCGCGACCTTCCAGGCGGGGGGCGGTGAAGTGCTGGACTGGCAGGTCTACGACCCGCGCGAGAACGACTTCTCGGTCGAGATCCGCAGCCTTCTGCTGCTGGACGAGAGCCGTGCCCGGCACCAGCAGCTCCAGGGCCTGCTCGGCCGCGGGCTGGAGTACGAGCCGCGGCGGCGCCAGGACGCGGACCTGGTTTTCCTTGCGGCGCGTTCGGCCGAGGCCGTCCTGTTGCGGCCGCAGCTGCGCTTTCACTACGCCAGCGAGTTGCCGGTCTACGCGACTTCACTGGTCTACGATCCCACGCGCGATCGCAACGACGACCTCGAGGGCGTGCTGTTCCCGGACATGCCGTGGCGCGTCGGCGCGGTCTCGCCGGAAGTCATGGCGCCCTTCCGCGCCTTCGGCCCGGGCGCCGTCGAACACAGCGGCCGCCTGTACGCCTTCGGCGCCGATGCCTACCGGCTGCTGCCCCTGCTGTACCAGGGCGGCGCCACGCTCCCCGGCGGCATCCAGGGCCTCACCGGCGAACTGAGCCTCGATGCGGCGGGCCGCGTCGGGCGGGACCTGGCGTGGGGCCGCTTCATCGCCGGCGAGGTGCGCCACGACCCCCCGCCCTTCGCCCTCGAGCCCTTGCCCGGGCCGGACGGCGGCCCCGACACCGAGCCGGACGACATGGCCACGCGCCCGCCGCCTGAGCCGCCGAAGCAGCCATGAGGCAGGCGCGCGGCCGCGCTGCGGAAGACGCGGCGCTGGCCCACCTCCGGGACCGGGGACTGTCGCTGCTGGAGCGCAACTACCGCTGCCGCCTCGGCGAGATCGACCTGGTGATGCGCGAGGGGGACGAGCTCGTGTTCGTCGAGGTCCGGGCACGCGGCAGCGAGCGCCACGGTGGCGCGGCGGGCAGCGTCGACGCGCACAAGCAACGACGACTGCGTCTCGCCGCAAGGCACTACCTCATGACACATCCGCGCGCCGCAGCATGGCCCGCACGCTTCGACGTGGTGGCAATCTCGGGGCCCGACGGCGAGAATGAGCCGCACTGGATCCGCGCCGCCTTCGACGGCGCCAGCTGAGGCCCGCCCATGACGTCGCCAGCCGATCCGGCGCCCGCGGACGCGCTCGCCGCCGCCGTCGGCGCCGACAACCTGCTCACCGATCCCGCCGACTGCTGGACCTACGGCTATGACAACAGCCGCGGCCAGGCCCTGCCCGTGGCGGTCGTACTGCCCCGGGACACCGAGGCGGTGCGCCAGGTCGTGCTCGCCTGCCGGCGATTCCGGTTGCCCCTGACCGTGCGCGGCCGCGGCACCGGCACCACCGGCGCCGCGGTGCCCGAGGACGGCGGCGTCGTCATGTCCATGGAGCGCATGGAGCGCATCCTGCGCATCGACGCGGCCGACCGCGTCGCCGTGGTGCAGCCCGGCGTGACCAACGGCGCGCTGCAGGCCGCCGCCGCAGCCCAGGGGTTCTTCTGGCCGCCCGACCCGGGCTCCGCCGACTACTGCACCGTCGGCGGCAACCTGGCCTGCAACGCCGCCGGTCCGCGCGCGCTCAAGTACGGCACGCCGCGCGAGAACACCCTCGGCCTGGAAGCTGTCACGGGCGAGGGCCGGGTGATTCGTTGCGGCTGCTACACCACCAAGGGCGTGGTGGGCCTGGACCTGACACGCCTGCTGATCGGCTCCGAGGGCACGCTCGGGATCATCACCGAGGCCACGCTCAAGCTCACGCCGCTGGCCGAGAGCGTGGCCACGGTGCGCGCCGCGTACGCCGACATGCACGCGGCGGCGGCCGCGGTGAGCCGCATCATGGCGCAGCCCGTGGTGCCGCGCGTGCTGGAATTCCTCGACGGCCCGGCGCTGGCGCTGCTGCGCGCGCGTGACCCGGGCACAGTGCCCGACGGCGCCGGGGCGCTGCTCATGATCGAGGCCGACGGCCTGGCGGAGCAGCTGCCTGCCGCCCTGGCCGCGCTGCGCCACGCCGCGGCGGGCGACGGCCTGGTCGAATGGCGCACCGCCGCCGACGCTGCCGAGGCCAAGGCGTTGTGGGCCGCCCGCAAGGCGCTGTCGCCTGCGCTGCGCAGCCTGGCGCCGAACAAGATCAACGAGGACGTGGTGGTGCCGGTATCACGCATCGCCGAGCTCACCGACCGGCTCGAGCGGCTCGCGCACAAGCACGCCGTGCGCATCGTCAGCTTCGGCCACGCCGGCAACGGCAACCTGCACGTCAACGTGCTCGGCGAGGACAGCGACCTGGAGCGCATGCACGCCTGCGTCGACGAGGTCTTCCGCGCCGTCCTCGAACTGGGCGGCACGCTGTCCGGCGAGCACGGCGTGGGACGCAGCAAGCGCGACTTCGTCGGCCTGGAGATCGACGCGGAGACGCTGGCGCTGATGCGGGCGATCAAGGGCGTGTTCGACCCGGACGGCATCCTCAACCCGGGCAAGTCGTTGCCCGATCCGGCCTGACCCGGCACCCCGCTCTCCGCTCCCCGACCGCGCTTGCGCGCTGTCATCGCCTCCCCTCCCTCGGAAATCTTTATCTCGCTCGGTGAGGCGATGACATCCCGCAAGCACTGCTGGTGGGGCGAAGAGGCTGCGGCAGGTACGCTGCGCAGCGCTCGGCCGCTCGAGCCCGGGTTGCGGCACCGGCCGGGCAGCGTGCGACGAACAACCGGGTTCGCCGGGCATCGCCACGGGCACGGCCGCCAACCCGCACCTCCCGTCCCTGCCGAACCCGCAGCGCAGCGCCGCGGGCTGTCGTCGCCTCACCGAGCGAGATAAGACTTCCCGAGGGAGGGGAGGCGATGACAGTCCGCGAGCGCGGCCGGGCTCTAGGCTGCGGCAGGCACGCGGTTGCGGTCGGTCCGGGCTACTTGACGACGGAGAGCTTCGGCGGACCCTTCGGCTTGTCGCCGTCCGTCCCGCCGCCGGGCCCGTCGTTGCCGGGCGGGGGCTCGCCTTCGGAGTCGGTGAAGATCATGCCTTCACCCGACTCGCGCGCGTAGATGCCGAGCACGGCCCACACCGGGATGCTGATGGGAAACGGCACGCCGCCGAAACGGGCGCTGAACTCCACCACGTCGTCGCCCAGGTGCAGGCCCTGCGTGGCGCTGGCGCCGATGTTGAGCACCAGCTTGCCTTCCTTGACGTACTGCGGCGGCACGCGCACGCCGTCGACGGTGGCGTCGACCACGATGTGGGGCGTTTCGCCGTTGTCCGAGATCCAGTCGACCATGGCCCTGAGAAGGTAAGGCCGCCGCGGCTTGCGCCCCTGGCCGCCGCCGCTCAGGGGCGCATCTCCCTCTCCAGCTCGGTGAGGCTGGTGCGGAAGCAGGGCCGGGCGAAGATCGTCTCGGCGTACTTGATGATGTGACGGCCATGGCTCGGCGGCAGGTCCACCTCCCAGCGCGGCAGGCGCCACAGGATCGGCGCGATGCTGCAGTCCACCAGCGAGAACTCGTCGCTCATGAAGAAGGGCTTGAGGCCGAACAGCTCGGCGCTGGCGAGCAGGCTCTCGCGCAGGGTCTTGCGCGCCTTGTTCGCGGTGCGCTTGTCGCCACGCTCGAGGTCGTCGACCAGCGAGTACCAGTCGCGCTCGACGTGGTACAGGGCGAGGCGGAAGCGCGCGCGGCTGACCGGATCGACCGGCATCAGCGGCGGGTGCGGAAAGCGCTCGTCCAGGTACTCGGCGATGATGCGCGAGTCGTACAGCACGAGATCCCGGTCCACCAGCGTGGGTACGCTGTTGTAGGGATTCAGCTCGATCAGGTCCTCGGGGAGACTCGAGGTCTCCACGTCCACCACGTCCAGGCTGATGCCCTTCTCCGCGAGAACGATGCGGACGCGATGGCTGTGCGGACAGGTGGGATTCGAGAAAAGAGTCATGTTGCCTCGCCTGCGACGGAAGCCGCGTGACGTAAGATCACTTCACGTCCTTCCACAGCTCCTTGTAGTACAGCCACGAGAACGCGAGCAGTACCAGCAGGAACAGCAGCACCTTGATGCCGAGCCGCTGGCGCTCGAGCTGCATCGGCTCTGCCGCCCAGCTCAGGAACGCCGTGATGTCCTGGGCCGCCTGGCTGTACTCCTCGGGCGTCATCGACCCGGGCCGGGCCAGCTCGAAGCGGTCAAAGACCTTTTGCGGCTCGCCGTCCGGGCCGACTTCCTGCCGGTACACGGCCTCCTGCACGCCCTGCAGTTCCCACAGCACGTGCGGCATGGACGTGCCCGGCAGCACCTTGTTGTTCACGCCGGTCAGGCGCGAGCCCGGGTCGACGTAGAAGGACTTGAGGAAGGTGTAGATGTAGTCCGTGCCGCGCGCGCGCGCCATCAGCGACAGGTCGGGCGGCGCCTGGCCGAACCAGCCCGCAGCGTCTGCCTGCGGCATGGCGATGGTGATGGTGTCGTGCGGCGACTCGCCGGTGAAACGAAGGTTCTCCGCCACCTGCTCGTCCGTCAGCCCGAGGCCTTCCGCCAGCGTGTTGTAGCGCACGTACTGCAGGGAATGGCAGCCGAGGCAGTTGTTCATGAACAGCCGCGCACCGCGCTGCAACGAGGCCTGGTTGCTCACGTCCGCGCCCGAGGACTCGAGCGGGAAGCCGGGACCGGCAGCGGTGGCGAGACCGGGCGCCGCCGCCAGCAGCAGCGCCACGAGGAGCATCGGGACAGGCCTAGCCATGGTAGGTCACCCTCGCAGGAGGCGTCTTCGTCTTGTCGATCTTCGAGTAGATCGGCATCAGCAGGAAGAACGCGAAATACAGCACCGTGAAGAACCGCGCCAGCCAGGTGTAGACGTCGGTCGCCGGCTGCAGGCCGAGCCAGCCGAGCATGACGAAGCTGACGGTGAACAGGGTCAGGGCGATCTTGAACAGCGGGCCCTTGTAGCGGATCGAGCGCACCGGGCTGCGGTCGAGCCAGGGCAGCAGGAACAGCATGAACATCGCCGCGCCCATGGCCAGCACGCCGCCGAGCTTGTCCGGCACCGCGCGCAGGATGGCGTAGAAGGGCGTGAAGTACCACACCGGCGCGATGTGCTCCGGTGTCTTCAGCCGGTTGGCCGGCTCGAAGTTGGCATGCTCGAGGAAGTAGCCGCCCATCTCCGGCGCGAAGAACACGATGACCGCGAACACCATGGCGAAGATCACCCACGCCGGCACGTCCTTCGCGGTGTGATAGGGATGGAACGGGATGCCGTCCAGCGGCCTGCCGTCGGGGCCCTTGTGGTCCTTGATCTCGACGCCGTCGGGGTTGTTCGATCCCACCTCGTGCAGCGCCAGGATGTGCGCCACCACCAGGCCGAGCAGCACGATCGGCAACGCGATGACATGCAGGGCGAAGAAGCGGTTCAGGGTCACGTCCGAGATGAAGTAGTCGCCGCGGATGAACTCCACCAGCCCCTCGCCGATGACCGGGATGGCGCCGAACAGCGACACGATCACCTGTGCGCCCCAGTAGGACATCTGGCCCCAGGGCAGCAGGTAACCGAAGAAGGCCTCGGCCGACATCACCAGGTAGATGAGCATGCCGAAGATCCAGATCAGCTCGCGCGGCTTCTGGTAAGAGCCGTACAGGAGCGCGCGGAACATGTGGATGTAGACCACGACGAAGAACATCGAGGCGCCGGTGGAGTGCATGTAGCGCAGCAGCCAGCCCCACTCCACGTCGCGCATGATGTACTCGACCGAGCCGAACGCCTCTGCAGCCGAGGGCTTGTAGCTCATGGTCAGGAAGATGCCGGTCACGATCTGGATGATCAGCGCCAGCAGCGCCAGCGAGCCGAACACGTAGAACCAGTTGAAGTTCTTCGGCGCGTAGTAGCCGGTGACGTGCTCCTCCATCATCTGGTCCCACGGGAAGCGCTTCCGGAACCAGCCGGAGAGACCGCCGCCCGCGGCGCCCTTCTTGTCAGTCGCGGCGCTCATCAGGCCACCCCCTCGTCCACGCCGACCAGCACGGTCGTGTCGTCGATGTACTGGTGCGGCGGCACCACCAGGTTGAGCGGTGCCGGCACGCCCTTCCAGACCCGCCCGGCCAGGTCGAACTTGGAACCGTGGCAGGCGCAGAAGAAGCCGCCCGGCCAGTCGGCGCCGAGGTCTTCCGCGCCGAACTCGAAGCGCGGCGTGGGCGAGCAGCCCAGGTGCGTGCAGCTGCCGATGACCACCAGCACTTCGGGCTTGATGGAGCGCAGCCTGTTGGCGGCGTATTCCGGCTGCTGGGGCTCCTCGGATTGAGGGTCGCGCACCATGTCGTCGGCCTGGCTCAGGCGCTCGATCATCTCGGGCGTGCGCTTCAGCACCCAGACCGGCTTGCCGCGCCATTCCACGCGCAACAAGGCGCCGTCGTCCAGCTTGCTGATATCGACTTCGACCGGAGCGCCGAGCGCCTGGGCGCGGGCGCTGGGCTTCCAGGAAGCCAGGAACGGCACCGCGGCGAAGGCAATGCCGACGGCCGAAGTCACCCCCGTGGCCGCACCGAGAAAACGGCGGCGGCCAAGATCTACACCATCACTCATCCCGAGTTCACTCCTGGAACTATTCCTGGGGCAAAAAGCCGGCTCTTAGGGGCCCGAGGGGCGCCATTTGCGGCCAGTTTGGGCAATCCCGCGATTATACACATCGCCGTTTCGCGCTGCCTACCGCCCCGGGCCTGGCGACCCGGGGCAACCCCGCCCGACTCTGCATATAATGTCGCCCCCCGGGGTCCCGTCCCGAGCAGCCGGAAACGCTACGCATGGGCAGCGCCCGCCACACCCTGAGCTTCCTGCTCCAGTCCGCCGTCGCCGGGCTGGCGGTCGCTTTCGTGGCGGTGCTCCTGTTCCCCGACCTGCTGCCGGAGGGCCATCCCCTGCGCGGCGGGCAGTCGGCGCCGGCTTCCTACGCTTCCGCCGTCGCCGCGACGGCGCCGGCTGTCGTCACCCTCGTGGGTCGTCCCGCCGTCCCCGCGGGCTTCGCCGAGCGCCAGGCGCCGGGCAGCCTGGGATCGGGCGTGGTCATGAACGGCGAAGGCTTCGTCATCACCAACCACCACGTCATCGCCGGCACGGAAGACCTCGAGGTCGTGCTGGTGGACGGCCGCAGGGCCCCTGCCCGGCTCGTCGGCACCGACCCGGACACGGATGTCGCGCTGCTCAGGATCGAGCTGCCCGACCTGCCCAGCATCCGCGTCGGCCGCTCCGACCAGCTCGAAGTGGGCGACGTGGTGCTGGCCATCGGCAATCCCTTCAGCATCGGCCAGACGGTGACCCAGGGCATCGTCAGCGGCACCGGGCGCGGCCAGCTCGGCCTGTCCCAGTTCGAGAACTTCATCCAGACCGACGCGGCCATCAATGTCGGCAACTCCGGCGGCGCGCTGGTGAATGCGCGCGGCGAGCTGGTCGGCATCAACACCGCGTTTTTCTCGCGCCGGCTGGATTCCGAGGGCATCGGCTTCGCCATCCCCATCAACCTGGTGCGCGGCGTGATGGAGGACCTGCTGGAGTACGGGCGCGTGATCCGCGGCTGGCTGGGGGTGGGGACACAGACGCTGACGCCGGACCAGGCACGCGCCCTCGGGCTGGCCGAGCCTTACGGCATCATCCTCACCACCGTGCAGCCGGGCAGCCCGGCCGACCGCGCCGGACTGCGTCCCAACGACGTCATCACGCACGTCAACGACCAGCCCGTGGTGGTCTGGCAGGACGCCCTGCGCAGCATCGCGGCCATGCGGCCCGGCACGCGCGTCACGCTCAGCGGCAGCCGCCGCGGCCAGGGGTTCCGCGTCGAAGCCGAGGTCGCCGAGCGCCCGTCGCGCCTGTAGCCGCGTCCGGGCGCACCGAGCAGGGGCGCGCTGGGCCGCGCCGGACCGCGACGGCCCGCGGCGGGACCATGACAGGGTCCCCTCCCTCCGGAAGTCTTTATGTCGGTCGGTGACCCTGTCATGTCCCCGCCGCTCCTTCAGCTGCGGTCCTGACTGCGGCGCGGCGCGGCCCTGCATCGCGGCTCGCCGGTCATCCGCGCTAGCCTGCGGCTCCCCGAGCCGGAGCGGGCACGATCCCCGCAGCGCTCCGCGGACCCTGCACCCGCAATCATCGCAGCGCCGCGGGATGTCATCGCCTCACCGAGCGAGATAAGACTTCCCGAGCGAGGGGAGGCGATGACAGTCCGCGAGCGCGGTCGGGACGGAGGCGGGACCGGCGAGCGCGGCCGGGGCGGGCCAGCGGGTCAGCCGCGCGGCGAATGCACGCGCCGGATGGTGGCGCCGAGCTGCGACAGCTTCTCCTCGATGCACTCGTAGCCGCGATCGATGTGGTAGATGCGATCGATCAGGGTTTCGCCCTCCGCGGCCAGCGCCGCCAGCACCAGGCTGGCCGAGGCGCGCAGGTCGGTCGCCATGACGGGTGCGGCGCGCAGCCGCTCCACGCCGCGCACGATGGCGGTGTTGCCCTCGAGACGGATGTCGGCGCCCATGCGCTGCATTTCCTGCACGTGCATGAAGCGGTTCTCGAACACCGTCTCGACGATGGCGCCGGTGCCTTGCGCGATGGCGTTGAGGGCGACGAACTGTGCCTGCATGTCGGTGGGAAACGCCGGGTAAGGCGCCGTGCGCAGGTTCACCGCGCGCGGGCGGCGGCCCCCCATGTCCAGCTCGATCCAGTCGGGCCCGCTGCTGATCTCGGCGCCGGCCTCCTGCAACTTTGCCAGCACGGCGTCGAGGTGGCCTGGCCGCGCCTGGCGCAGTCGCACCCGGCCGCCGGTCATGGCGGCCGCCACCAGGTAGGTGCCGGTCTCGATGCGATCCGGCAGCACGGTGTAGTCGCACGCGCCAAGGCGCTCCACGCCCTGGATGCGGATGGTGTCGGTGCCGGCGCCGCTGATCTGCGCGCCCATGGCCTGCAGGAACTCGGCCAGGTCCACGACCTCTGGCTCGCGTGCGGCGTTCTCGATCACCGTTTCGCCCTGCGCCAGCGTGGCGGCCATGAGGAGGTTCTCGGTGCCGGTCACGGTGACGGTGTCGAGCACGATGCGCGCGCCCTTCAGCCGCCCGGCGCGAGCGCGGATGTAGCCGTCCTCGATCTCGACGCTGGCGCCCATGGCGCGCAGCCCGGCGATGTGCAGGTCGACGGGACGCGCGCCGATGGCGCAGCCGCCGGGCAGCGACACGTCGGCTTCGCCGTGGCGCGCCAGCAGCGGCCCCAGCACGAGGATCGAGGCGCGCATGGTGCGCACCAGTTCATAGGGCGCCACCAGGGCGGAAATGCTGCGCGGGTCCACTTCCACGCGCATGCGCTCGTCGATGGTGACGCCGACGCCCATGCGGCCGAGCAGCTCGATGGTGGTGGTGACGTCCTGCAGGTGCGGCACGTTGCCGACGCGCACGGGCGCATCCGCCAGCAGGGTGCCGGCCAGGATGGGCAGGGCCGCGTTCTTGGCGCCCGAGATGCGGATCTCGCCCTCGAGCCGGCAACCGCCGCCGACCAGCAGCTTGTCCACGACCCCGGGCTCAGCCGCCGGCCGCCAGCTCGCCCGGCGTCAGCGCGCGGATGGCCAGCGCGTGGATTTCCCCACCCATCTTGTCGCCCAGCGTGCGGTAGACGAGCTGGTGGCGCTGCAGCAGGCGCAGGCCCTCGAATTCTCCGGACACCACGAGGGCGCTGAAATGCACGTCGTCCTCGGACTGCACGTCGACCCGCGCGTCCGGCAGGCCGGCCTGGATCATGGCGGCTACTTGTTCTCTGTTCATGCTGGCTCCCGGAGCGGCGCCGGGCGATCCCCGGCTGGAAAGGCCCGGAGTTTAACGGATGGCGGCTGCAGGGGACATTGCCCGGGGTCGGCGCGGACCGGCCGCCCGGGGTGCGCCTGCGTGTATTATGGCCGGCCGATATCCGCTGCCAGGGCTGCCCACGGAGACCGCAACCCACCATGCTCACCTACATCCTCGCCACCCTGGCCGGTTTCGTGCTGCTGATGTGGGGCGCCGACCGTTTCGTCATCGGCGCCGCCGGCACAGCGCGCAACCTGGGCGTGCCGCCGCTGCTGATCGGCCTGACGCTGGTGGGCATGGCGACCAGCGGGCCGGAGATCTTCGTCTCCATCATGGCCTCGCTGGCGGGCGACCCGGCGCTGGCGGCCGGCAACGCGATCGGTTCGAACATCGCCAATATCGGCCTGGTGCTGGGCGCGACGGCCCTGATCACGCCCATCGCCGTGCGTTCCACCACGCTGCGACGTGAGCTCCCCGCGCTGCTGGTGGTGACGCTGGTCCTGACCATGATTTTCATCAACCTGCGCCTCGGCCGGATCGAGGGCCTGCTGCTGATCGGCACGCTGGTGCTGGTGCTGTACTGGCTGGTGGTGCTGGGCACGCGCAGCGACAAGGCCGACCCCATCAGCCTGGAGTACGCCGCCGAGATCCCCGAGGGCCTGCCCATGCGCAAGGCCGTGGGCTGGCTGGTGGTCGGGCTGGTGGTGCTGCTGACCGGCTCCAACCTGCTGGTCTGGGGCGCCCAGCAACTCGCCGTCGCCTTCGGCGTCTCGGACCTCATCATCGGCCTGACCGTGGTCGCCGTCGGCACCAGCCTGCCGGAGCTCGCCGTGTCCATCGTCAGCGCGCTCAAGGGCGAGCACGACATGGCGATCGGCAACATCATCGGCTCCAACATCTTCAACAGCCTGGCGGTGGTCGGCGTTGCGGGCCTGATACACCCCTCCACCTTCGAGTACGCGGTACTGGCGGTGCACCTGCCGGTGATGATCGGCCTGACGCTGGCGCTGTTCCTGATGACCTACAATTTCAGCGGCCAAAGCCGCATCCGCCGCTGGGAGGGCGGGATGCTGCTGGCCGCGTTTTTCAGCTATCACGGCTGGCTGATACTGGGATAGGACATGGACGGCAAGCACCGCATCGACGACGCAACCATCTGCAGCCTCGGGCGCGAGGTCCTCGACGTCGAGGCCGAGGCCGTGCTGGGGCTGCGCGAGCGCATCGACGCAGCGTTCGTGAAGGCCTGCCGCTACTGTCTCGACTGTGCCGGCCGCGTGGTCGTGACCGGGATGGGCAAGTCCGGCCATATCGGCGGCAAGATCGCCGCCACGCTGGCAAGCACCGGCACGCCGGCCTTTTTCGTGCATCCGGGCGAGGCCAGCCATGGCGACCTGGGCATGATCACCGCCACCGACGTCGTGCTCGCCATTTCCAACTCCGGCGAGACGCCCGAGATCCTGACCATCCTGCCGCTCATCAAGCGGCTCGGCGTGCCGCTGATCGCCATGACTGGCAAGCCCGGCTCGACGCTGGCCGCGGCCGCCGATGCGCACCTGGACATCGGCGTGGCCAGGGAAGCCTGTCCGCTCAACCTCGCGCCCACCGCCAGCACCACCGCCACGCTCGCCATGGGCGACGCCTTGGCGGTGGCGCTGCTGCACAGCCGCGGTTTCACGCGCGAGGATTTCGCCTTCTCCCATCCTGGCGGGCTGCTGGGGCGGCGCCTGCTGCTGCACGTGCGCGACATCATGCGAACCGGGGAGCGCGTACCGCGGGTCGTACCCGGGCTCGCCGTCTCCGAGGGCCTGTTCGAGATCTCGCGCAAGGGCCTGGGCATGACCGCGGTGGTCGACGCCGAGGACCGGGTGCTCGGCATCTTCACCGACGGCGACCTGCGGCGCACCCTTGACGCCCGGCACGACCTGACGGCCACGCCCATCGAGCAGGTCATGACGCGCAACGTCAAGACCGTGCGCGGCGACATGCTGGCGGCGGAGGCGGTGCGGCTCATGGAGACCTACGCCATCACGGCGCTGCTGGTGGTCGGCGCCGACGGCCGCCTCGAAGGCGCCTTCAACGTGCACGACCTGCTGCAGGCGGGGGTGATGTGATGCCCGGGTTGCGGGAGACAGCCGCGCGCATCCGCATGGCGGTGTTCGACGTCGACGGCGTGTTCACCGACGGCCGCATCTGGATCGGCAGCGACGGTGTCG
This sequence comes from Thioalkalivibrio sp. XN279, assembly GCF_011089885.1. Classification (NCBI taxonomy): domain Bacteria; kingdom Pseudomonadati; phylum Pseudomonadota; class Gammaproteobacteria; order Chromatiales; family Ectothiorhodospiraceae; genus Thioalkalivibrio; species Thioalkalivibrio sp. XN279. Next base: position 262,057 of record NZ_JAANBD010000029.1, read on the forward strand.
AGTACAAGTCCTTCAGCGTGCGGGACGGCTTCGGCATCAAGGCCTTGCTCGCCGCCGGCGTGGAAGTGGCGATCATTTCCGGGCGCGACTCGCCCGCCGTCAACAAGCGCATGGACGAACTCGGCGTGACGCGCGTGGTGCAGGGCCGGGCAGACAAGGGCACCGCCCTCGCCCAGCTGTTGCGCGAGACCGGCATCCCGGCAGCCGAAGTGGCGTATCTCGGCGACGACACGCCCGACGTCGCGGCGATGCGCATGGTGGGCCTTCCCGCCACTGTCGCCGACGCCCATCCGGACGCACTCGCGGCGAGCGCGTGGGTATCCACTCAACCCGGCGGTCACGGCGCGGTGCGCGAATTCTGCGAGCTGCTGCTCGGGGCGCGCTGAGTGACTGCCGCGAATCGCCTCGCCCTCTTCTTCCTCGCGGTGCTCGCGGCCGGCGCCTGGTGGTTGAACAACCGGCTGCACCCGGAACAGCCGGTAGTCGAGCGCCCCGCTCCGGACGGGTTCTACATGACCGGCGCCGAGATCACCGCGCCGGATGCCGCGGGCATGCCGCAATACCGCCTTATCGCGGAGGAAATCCGGCAGGTGGCGCTGGGCGGCGACACGCTGCTGCGCGACGTGCGCGTGGAATACAACATGTACTCGCCCAGCCCCTGGCTGCTCACCGCGCCCCAGGGCCGCGTCACCGAAAACCAGTCCGAGCTGGAGCTCTGGGGCGGTGTCGAAGTCATCGGGGACTCCGGCGACCACGGACCCGCACGCGTGGTCACCGATCACCTTGCCGTGGACATCGAGACCAGCATCGCGCGCACCGATGCCCCGGTCGCCCTGACCCTCGGCCGGCACCAGTTGCACGGCACGGGCCTGGTGGCTCACTTGCTGGAAGAGCGCCTGCAGCTACAATCCCTGGTCAATGGCCGCTTCCTCCCCTGATTCCGCGCGGGCCCTGCCCGTGACGCCGTGGGCCCTGGCCGCGATAGTCCTGTTCGCCCTCGCGGCGGGCGCGCCGGCGCTCGCCCAGCAGCAGGAGATCCTGCTGGAGGCCGCCTCCTCGGACTTCGACCGTCGTGGCGAGAAACTCCTGTTTCGCGACGTCCGGATCCAGCAGGGCGACATCGTCATCACGGCGGCCGAGGCGGAGACCCGCGACCTCGAGTTCTCCAGCGGCCAGTGGGAGTTCCGCGGCAACGCGCGCATCGACGGCCCCATGGGGTCGATCCAGGCAGATCGCGCCACCATCGGCTTCAGCAACCACCAGCTCCAGTCCGCCGTCGCGGAAGGCGCCCCGGCCCGCTTCACGCGCACCATGCCGGGGCCCGAAGCGCGGCGCGTGGACGGCACCGCGAACCGCATCAGCTATGACCTGCGCGAGGGCGAACTCTCGCTGCAGGGCCAGGCCCGGTTGAGCGACGGGGTCCGGGAAGCCAGCGGGGCGCGGCTCGTCTACCGCATCGCGGAGGACCGCCTCATCGCCAGCGCGGACGAGGAAGGCACGGAGCGCGTGCGCATCATCATCACGCCGCCGGAAGACGGCAACCAGGACGGCCAGGACGGCCAGGACGACGAGGCACCGCGCGAGCCGGAGCCGACACCGTGAAGACCCTCCGTGCCGAGGGCATCGCCAAGAGCTATCGCTCGCGCACCGTGGTGCGCTCCCTGACCCTGTCCATTTCCAGCGGGGAAGTGGTGGGACTGCTCGGCCCCAACGGCGCCGGCAAGACCACCGCCTTCTACATGATCGTCGGCCTGGTGCCCTGCGACAGCGGCCGCATCCTGCTGGACGACAAGGACCTGACCTCCCTGCCCATGCACCGGCGCGCCCGGCTCGGCGTCGGCTACCTGCCGCAGGAAGCCTCGGTGTTCCGCGGCCTCAGCGTGGAACAGAACATCCTCGCCGTGCTCGAGACCCGCAAGGACCTCGACCAGGTCGGCCGGCGCAACCTGCTCGAGGAGCTGCTGGAGGAACTCAGCATCGGCCACATCCGCGACAGCAAGGGCCTCAGCCTCTCCGGCGGCGAGCGCCGCCGCGTGGAGATCGCCCGCGCCCTGGCGGCCGAACCGGCCTTCATCCTCCTCGACGAGCCCTTTGCCGGCGTCGACCCGATCTCGGTGCTGGACATCCAGCGCATCATCGGGCACCTGCGCGACCGCGGCATCGGCGTGCTCATCACCGACCACAACGTGCGCGAGACGCTGGGCATCTGCGGCCGGGCTTTCATCCTCAACGCCGGCGAGGTCATCGCCTCCGGGTCCGCGGATGAGATACTTGCGAACAGGCAAGTACGAGAGGTCTACCTCGGCGAGCACTTCCGCCTCTAGACGCCACCCATGATCAAGCAGTCGCTGCAACTCAAGCTCAGTCAGCAGCTCACGCTGACGCCCCAGCTACAGATGGCCATCCGCCTGCTGCAGCTGCCGGTGCTCGACCTGCAGGCCGAGCTGCGCGAGGCACTCGAGAAGAACCTCATGCTCGAGATGGACGACGGGCTCGAGCTGGCGCCGCCGAAAGGCGAGCAGCAGCGGTCCACGGAGAACGCGCGGGAGGGCCAGGAAGCCGCCCCGGAACAGGCCTCGGGCGACGATTTCCGCGAGGACCTGCCCTACGCCGACGTACCGGATTACACCACGGGCTACAGCAGCGGCAGCCGCGACGACGGCGACGAACAGCGCGATTACGCCGACGCCAGCGGCACCTCGTTGCGCGAGCATCTCATGGCCCAGCTGGACGTCGCCCTGCCGGAGGGCGACCGCAAGGCGATCGCCACCATGATCGTCGACGCGATCGACGACGACGGCTACCTGCAGGAGAGCCTGGAGGAGATCTGCGCCAACCTCGAACCGGAATTGCATACGGATATCGACGAGGTGGAGCGGGTGCTGGCCTGCGTGCAGCGCTTCGACCCCCTCGGCATCGGCGCCCGCGACCTGTGCGAGTGCCTGCTGCTGCAGCTGTCACCCTTCGCCCCGGACACCCCGGGGCTCGACCTGGCGCGCCGTCTCGCCGCCGAATGCCTGGTGGAGCTCGGTGAGCAGGATTACGCCGCCATCCGCCGCCGCCTCGGTTGCGACCCGGAAGAGCTGGAGACCGCCGTCGCCCTGTTGCGTTCCCTGAGCCCGCGCCCCGGCAGCGCCGCCGACTCGCGCCCGCCCGAGTACATCGTCCCGGACGTGTTCATACGCCGCGTCGAGGAGACCTGGCAGGTGGAGATTAACCCCGCCATTGCGCCACGGCTGCGGGTCAACGCCGCCTACGCCGGCTCTCTCGGCCGCAGCGGCGAATATTCGACCCTGCGCAGCCAGCTGCAGGAGGCGCGCTGGCTGGTGAAGAGCCTGGAGATCCGGAACGAGACCCTGTTGCGCGTGGCTCGTGCCATCGTCGCTCATCAGCAGGACTTCCTGGAGCGCGGCGAGCAGGGCATGCGCCCGCTGGTGCTGCGCGAGATCGCCGAGGCGCTCGAACTGCACGAGTCGACCGTCTCCCGTGCCACGACCGGAAAGTACATGCACACGCCGCGGGGCGTGTTCGAGTTCCGCTATTTCTTTTCCAGCCAGGTATCGGGCAGCGACGGCGAGAGCGTCTCCTCCACCGCCATTCGCGCGCGCATCCGCAAGCTGATCGCCGACGAGGACCCGGCCAAGCCGCTCTCGGACAGCGCGCTGACCCGTATACTCGTCGGCGAGGGCATCGAGGTGGCGCGCCGCACTGTGGCCAAATACCGGGAATCCATGGGGTTTCCGTCCTCCAACGAGCGTCGCCGCGTGGCCATCCGCTGACCGCGGGCGCGGCGCGCGGAGCGCTCAATCCGCCCTAGCCAGCAGGCGAAAGCTGCTACTAGAATACAAGTGAACCGCGGGCCGCCCGACGGGCCGGCTCCACCACTCCCAAGGGGTAAGCAAATGCAGATCAACATGACCGGTCACCACGTCGACATCACCGACCCGCTGCGCGACTACGTGTACAGCAAGATGGACAAGGTCATCCGGCATTTTGACAACCTGATCGATGTCCATTGCATCCTCACCGTCGAGAAACTGCAGCACAAGGCCGAGGCCACGCTGCGCCTGGCAGGCGACACCCTGCATGCGGCGGCGGTCGAGGAAGACATGTATGCTGCGATCGACGCCATGACGGACCGTCTCGATCGCCAGGTCCGGCGGCACAAGGACAAGCTGACCGACCATCACAACGGCGTGGGACGCCCGCGCAACGCCTGACCACCGCGGGCCCGCCCCGGAGCATCCAGATGACTTTCGAATCCCTGCTGCAACCAGGCCGCGTGCTCGGCAATGTCGAAGCGCGCAGCAAGAAACACGCCCTGGACATCCTGAGCGAGATGCTCTCGTCCGCGGCGGACCTGGACCAGGGCGAGGTGTTCCAGAGCCTGATAACGCGCGAGAAGCTGGGCTGCACCGCCATCGAGAACGGCATCGCCATCCCGCACGGGCGCCTGTCCGAGATTGAAGCGCCGGTCGGCGCCTTCCTCAAGCTGTCCAGGCCGATCGACTTCGACATGCCGGACCGGGAGCCGGTCGACCTCATTTTCGGGCTGCTGGTGCCCGTCCCCGAGGACGACGTGGGCTGCCATCACGAGGAGGTCTCCAATATCGCCACCGGGCTGGGCGACCACGTGCTGGCCGCGGCGCTGCGGCGGGCGAGCTCCAGCCGCGCGCTGTACGACCTGCTCGTGAACCACGACAAGTCACACGCCGCCTCGGCATGACAGCCATGCCGCGCCGACGATGGAACTCGTAGTCGTCAGCGGCTTGTCCGGCTCGGGCAAGAGCGTGGCGCTCGCCATGCTCGAGGACCTGCAGTGGTACACCCTCGACAATGTCCCGGCGCGCCTGCTGTCGCTGGTGGTGGGCGAGCTCGTCGGCAGCGAGGATGCCAAGTTCGAGCGCCTGGCCATCGGGCTGGATGCGCGCCCGCGAGCGGAGGACCTGCCGGTCATCCGCAGCCTGATGGATGAGCTGCGCGGACGGGGGCTGCGCTGCCAACTCATCTACCTGCACGCCAGCGAGAACGTGCTGGTGCAACGCTACCTGGATACGCGCCGGCGCCACCCCCATACACCGGCGCAGGCCGGCGACCGCACGCTCGCCTCCGCCATCCAGTACGAGCAGGAACTGCTGGCGCCGCTGGCCGAAGCCGCGGACCTGGTGCTCGACACCAGCGCCACGAGCGTGCACGAGCTGCGCGACATCATCCGCAACAAGGTGGCCGACCAGCCGCGCAACCAGCTCTCGCTGCAGTTCGAGTCCTTCGGCTTCCGCGAGGGCGTGCCCAAGGACGCCGATTTCGTCTTCGACGCCCGCTTCCTGCCCAACCCCTACTGGGAACCGGATCTACGCCCGCTCACGGGGCGCGATGCTGCGGTGGCCGAATTCCTCGCCGCAAGCCCGACCGTGGAAGCCTATATCGGCGACATGACGCGTTTCCTCGACAGATGGATCGGCGACATCGAGTCCGCCAACCGCAGTTACCTGACAGTTGCGGTCGGCTGCACCGGGGGGCGCCACCGCTCCGTGTATATCGTGGAGCGCCTCGCTGAACACTTTCGCGAGGCTTTCCCCGGCGTCACCGTGCGACATGCCTCGCTGGAGCGGCTGGAAAACGAGCAGTGACCGTCCCCGCGGGCGCCGAATCCGTGCCCCCGGCCCGGGCGAAAGCGCCTCACAACACCCATGCAGGACCTGCCATGACCGCCATACTCCGTACCCTGCTGCTCGCACTCGTGGCCCCGGCGCTGCTGCTGGCCGGCCCCGCCCAGGCATCCCCGGCGGCCGGCTCCCCCGCGCCGTCTTTCGAACTCAGGGACCAGGCCGGCGAGACGCATCGCCTCGAGGACTACCGCGGCAAGTGGCTGGTGCTCTATTTCTACCCCAAGGACGACACGCCGGGCTGCACCACCCAGGCCTGCGAGTTCCGCGACAACATTTTTGCCTTCCGCCGCCTCGGCGCCGAGATCGTCGGCATCAGCCTGGACGACGTGGAGAGCCACCGGGCCTTCGCCGAGAAGCACGGCCTGCCATTCACCCTGCTGGCGGACGAGGACGGGGCCGTGGCGCGCGAGTACGGCGTGTTGAAGAACTTCGGCGTGGTCAAGCTGGCCAGCCGCCAGACCTTTCTCATTGCGCCGGATGGCGCCGTGGCGCGGCACTACGAGAAAGTCGACGTGGACGCTCACTCCGCCGAAGTGCTCGCCGACATCGAGGCGCTGGCGGCGGGGAGCTAGCGTCCCCGGCTTGCCCGGGCGCGACACCTTGACTATCGTGCAGGCTCTTGCCTGACAGGCTGCGAGCCGTGCCCTCCCGAGCATTGAAGTTCTTCCCGATCGTCCACTGGGTCCGCCTCACCACCCGGCAGGACCTCGCGGGAGACCTCTCGGCCGCGGCCATCACCACCATCCTGCTGGTGCCACAGGGCCTGGCCTACGCCATGGTCGCCGGCCTGCCGCCGGTGGTGGGCCTGTACGCTTCGATCCTGCCCGCGATCCTCTACGCCATCCTCGGCACCAGCCGTGACCTGTCGGTGGGACCGACCTCGGTGGCCGCGATCATGGTCGCCAGCGCGACGGCGAGCGCGGGCGCCGGCATCGACCCGGTCGCGGCGGCGTTGATCCTGGCCGCGTTGTCGGGCCTGATCCTGCTGGTCATGGGCCTGCTGCGCATGGGCGTGTTCGCCAACCTGCTCAGCCAGCCCGTGCTGACCGGGTTCTCCAGCGGCGCGGCGGTCGTGATCATGGCGGACCAGCTGCGTCATTTCGCCGGCATCGAGTTGCCCACGGGCCTGCAGCCACACGAGATGGTCGCCTACCTGGGCGCGCGCGCCAGCATCCTGAACGTGCAGACGCTGGCGGTCGGCGGCGTGGCGCTGGTCCTGCTGCTGGCGGCGACCGGCACCACGCGGACCGGCCGCAGGATACAGGCCGTCACCGGACGGCTGATGCCGGTGCTGGTGCTCGCACTGGGGGCGGCCGCGGTGATGGTCTTCGGTCTCGAACGCGTGCCGCTGGTCGGCGCCATCAGCTCGCGGCCGCCGATGTTCGACATCACCATGCCCGGCGTCGGCGCCTGGGTGACCCTGCTGCCCTCGGCGGCGCTGATCAGCATCATCGTCTTCGTCGAAAGCGTGAGCATCGCCAAGTTCCTCGGCGCCCGGCGGCGAGAGGCGATCGACGCGGACCAGGAGCTGGTGGCGCTGGGCGCAGCCAACCTTGGCTCGGCGCTGTCCGGCGCCCTTCCGGTCGCCGGCAGCTTCAGCCGCAGCATGGTGAATTACACCGCGGGCGCCCGCAGCCAGCTGGCGTCGATCTTCCTCGCGCTGTTCACCGCCGCCACGCTGCTGCTGTTCGCGCCGCTGTTCAGCGGCCTGCCCAAGGCCGCGCTGGCCGCCATCATCATCGTCGCCGTGGCCGGGCTGGTGGACCTGCGTTCCATCCCCGAGACCTGGCGCTACAGCAAGGCGGACGGCGCTTCCAACCTGGTCACCTTCCTCGGCGTGCTCGCCTACGGCGTGGAGGCCGGCCTGGTGATGGGCGTGCTGCTGTCCGTGCTGCTGTACGTCTGGCGCACCGGCCATCCGAACATCGCCGTGGTCGGCCGCCTGCCGCATTCGACCGAGTTTCGCAGCATCGCGCGCCACAAGGTCGAGACCTGGCCCGACATCCTGCTGGTGCGCGTGGACGAGAACCTTTACTTCGCCAACGTCGGCCACGTGCAGGACATGATCACGCGCGAGTTCCAGAAGCGCCCGGGCATCCGGCACCTGGTGCTGGTCATGAGCGGCGTCGGTTTCGTCGACTCCAGCGCGCTGCACTCGCTGCAGGTGGCGGCCGAGAACCTGCGCGCCTCCGGCGTGACCATCCACCTCGCGGACGTGAAGGGGCCGGTGATGGACCGCCTGCGGCGCACCAAGATCTTCGAGCAGCTGGCTCCCGGGCAGGTGTTTCCCACGCCCCAGGTGGCGGTGACCGCGCTGAGCCGGGCGGCCGAGCGGGAGAAGGAACTGATCCCGATCTAGGCTCGTTGCCGGCCTCAGCCGACCGACAGGATACGCATGCTGTTGGTGCCGCCGGCGATCCCTGCGGCGTGCCCCTCGGTGAGCAGCACGCGGTCGCCCGAGCGCACCAGGCCGCGCTCCAGCAACACGCGCGAAATGGCGTCGAACTCGCCCTCGCCCTGCTCTGCCAGCACGTCGAAGGGCACCGGGTAGACGCCTCGGTACAGGGCCACCCGGCGGCGCGTGCTCTCGTTGCGACTGAAGGCGTAGATCGGGATGCCGGAGCGGATGCGCGACATCCACAGCGCGGTGTTGCCGGACTCGGTGAGCGCCACGATGGCGCGCACGTCCATGTGGTTGGCGGTGTACATGGTGGCCATGGCGATGGCCTCGTCGGTGCGCGCGAAGACCTCGTCCATGCGGTGGTGCGAGGTCGAGGTGGCCCGCTGCCGCTCCGCGGACCGGCAGGCGCTGGCCATGGCCTCCACGGCCTTGACCGGGTAGCGCCCCACCGCCGTCTCGCCCGACAGCATCACCGCGTCGCTGCCGTCGAGCACGGCGTTCGCCACGTCGGAGACCTCGGCGCGCGTGGGAATGGGCTCGTGGATCATCGACTCCATCATCTGGGTCGCCGTGATCACCACCCGGTTCAGGGCGCGCGCAGTGCGGATGATCTGCTTCTGCACCCCGGGGACCTCGGCGAAGCCGATCTCGACCCCCAGGTCGCCGCGCGCCACCATCACCACCTCGCTGGCGCGCGCGATCTCCTCGATGTGCGTCACGGCCTCGGCGCGCTCGATCTTGGCCACCAGCAGCGCTTCCCCGCCGGCGGCGCGCAGCAGGCTGCGCGCCTCCTCCATGTCGGCAGCCGAGCGCGGGAAGGACACCGCCAGGTAGTCGAGCTCCAGCCGCGCGGCGAGTTCGATGTCCGCGCGGTCCTTGTCCGTCAGGGCGCCCGCCGACAAGCCGCCACCCTGGCGGTTGATGCCCTTGCCGCCGCTCAGCACGCCGCCGACCCGCACCACGCACTCCACCCGGCTGCCCGCGACGTCCTGCACCTCGAGCGTGATGGCGCCGTCGTTCAACAACAGGATGTCGCCCGCACGCACGTCGCGCGGCAGGTCCCGGTAAGTGACGCCGACCGCGCCCTGGTCACCGGCATCCGCGGGCAGGGCTGCATCGAGGACGAACGAGGCGCCGTCGACCAGCTCGACCTGCCCGCAGGCGAACTGCTCGACGCGGATCTTGGGTCCCTGCAGGTCGCCGAGAATGGCCACGTCGCGCCCCATCGCTGCAGCCGTCTCGCGCACCGCGCGCACGCGGCGCTCGCGGTCTGCAGCGCCGCCGTGCGAGAAGTTCAGCCGGACCACGTCGACCCCGGCCTGCAGCAGCCGCTCCAGCACGCCCGGCCGGTCCGTCGCCGGGCCGAGGGTGGCAACGATCTTGGTGCGCTTCAACACCGGGCGCCGCTCAGCCCCGCGCCCGGGTTTCGAGCATGGCCACCGCCGGCAGCGTCCGCCCCTCGAGGAACTCGAGGAAGGCGCCGCCTCCGGTGGACACGTAGGAGACCTTGTCCGTGAGCCCGAACGCATCCAGCGCCGCGAGCGTGTCGCCGCCGCCGGCGATGGAGAACGCGTCGCTGGCCGCCACGGCCGCCGCGAGGGCGCGCGTGCCCGCGGCGAACCGCGCGTCCTCGAACACGCCCACCGGGCCGTTCCAGACGATGGTGCCGGCGCGGGCGAGGATCTCGCCGTAGGCCCCGGCCGTCTCCGGCCCGACGTCGAGGATCATCTCGTCGGCCCCGACCTCCGCCACCGGCCGCAGCACGGCCTCGTGGCCGGGCTCCAACCCCGGCGCGACCACCACGTCGCTCGGCAGCGGGATGGCGGCGCCGCGCCCCTGCGCTTTCTCCACCAGCCTGCGGGTCTCGTCCAGCAAGTCCGGCTCGTACAGCGACTTGCCCACCGCGTGCCCGGCAGCGGCGATGAAGTTGTTGGCGATGCCGCCGCCGACAATCAGCTGGTCGACCCGGTCCAGCAGCGTGTCGAGGACCGAGAGCTTGGTCGACACCTTGGAGCCGCCGACGATCGCCACCAGCGGCCGCGCCGGCTCATGCAGCGCCTTGCCCAGCGCTTCCAGCTCGGCGGCCAGCAGCGGCCCGGCGCAGGCCACGGGCGCGAAGCGCGCCACGCCGTGCGTGCTGGCCTGGGCGCGGTGCGCGGTGCCGAAGGCATCCATCACGAACACGTCGCACAGCGCCGCCATGCGCCGCGCCAGCGCCTCGTCGTCCTTCTTCTCGCCCGGGTTGAAGCGCACGTTCTCGCACAACACGACCTCGCCGGGCTCGACCGTGACGCCGTCGAGCCAGTCGCGCTCCAGCCGCACCGGCTGCCCGAGCAGCCCGGAAAGATGCTCCGCCACGGGCGCCAGCGAGTACTTCGGGTCGAACTCGCCTTCCGTCGGCCGGCCGAGATGCGACAGCAGCATCAGCGCGGCGCCCTTTTCCAGGGCGAGACGGATGGTCGGCAGCGACGCCCGGATGCGGGCGTCGCTGGTGACCTTGCCGCCGTCCACGGGGACGTTCAGGTCTTCGCGCACCAGGACCCGCTTGCCGGCCAGGTCCAGGTCCGCCATGCGCAACACGTTCATGGACGCTCTACTTGGCGTTCATCAGGGCGATGGTGGTGTCGAGCATGCGGTTGGAGAAGCCCCACTCGTTGTCGTACCAGGAGCAGATCTTCACCAGGCGCTTGTCGACCACGCGCGTCAGCGAGGACTCGTACACCGAGGAGCGCGGGTCATGGTTGAAGTCGATCGACACCAGCGGCTCGCGATTGAAGCCGAGGATGCCCTTGAGCCGGCCCTGCGAGGCCTCCTCCAGCACCTTGTCGATCTCTTCCTTGCTGGTGTCGCGTGCCGCGGTGAAGGTCAGGTCGACCATGGACACGTTGATGGTCGGCACGCGGATGGCGAAGCCGTCCAGCTTGCCGGCGAGTTCCGGCAGCACCAGGCCCACGGCTGCGGCGGCGCCGGTCTTGGTCGGGATCATCGACATGGTGGCGGAACGCGCGCGGCGCAGGTCGGAGTGGTAGACGTCCGTCAGCACCTGGTCGTTGGTGTAAGCATGGATGGTGGTCATGAGGCCGTGCACCACGCCGATGGCCTGGTGCAGCGGCTGGACCAGCGGCGCCAGGCAGTTGGTGGTGCAGGATGCGTTCGAGATCACCTCGTCGCTGGCCTTGAGCGTGTCGTGGTTGACGCCGAACACCACGGTGGCGTCGACGTCCTTGCCGCCCGGCGCCGAGATGATGACCTTCTTCGCCCCGCCCTGCAGGTGGGCCGCGGCCTTCTCCTTGCTGGTGAACAGGCCGGTGCACTCCAGCACCACGTCGACGCCCAGTTCCTTCCACGGCAGGTTGGCCGGGTTGCGCTCGGCGAGCACGCGGATGCGGTCGCCGTTCACCACCAGGTGATCGCCGTCGACGCGGACCTCGCCGGAGAACTTGCCGTGCGCCGTGTCGTAGCGCGTCAGGTGGGCATTGGTGTTCGCATCGCCCAGGTCGTTGATCGCGACGATGCTGATCTCGTCATTGCGCCCCGACTCGTAGAGCGCGCGCAGGATGTTGCGGCCGATGCGGCCGTAGCCGTTGATGCCAACCTTGATCGCCATAACCCTTCTCCTTGACTGCCGCGCTCCCCCGGGGAGCGCATTTGCACGATTTGAAACCTGGAACCCGAGAACTAGAGCAACGCTTTCAGCTTCGCCGCCACATGCGCTGCCGTAAAACCGAAATGCTCGAACAGCGCGCCGGCCGGTGCCGAGGCGCCGAAACCCTCCATGCCGACCACGTCGCCGGCATCGCCCACGAAGGGATACCAGCTGTCCGGCACGCCGGCTTCCACCGCCAGCCGCGCCTTGATCGCCGCCGGCAGCACCTCTTGCCGCCAGGCCGCATCCTGGGCGCGGAAGGCTTCGATGCAGGGCATCGAGACCACGCGCACCCCGATGCCCTCGTCCGCCAGGGCCGTGGCCGCAGCGACCGCGAGGGCCACTTCCGAGCCGCTGGCGATGATGATGCCATGTTCCTCGCCCGCAGGGCGGTGCAGCACGTAGCCGCCACGGCGGATCGCGGCCAGCTGTTGGGCACTGCGCGCCTGGGGCGGCAGGTTCTGGCGCGACAGCGCCAGCACCGTCGGCGTGCTGCGGCTCTCGATGGCGTCCCGCCAGGCGACGGCGGTCTCCGCCAGGTCGCAGGGCCGCCACACGCGCAGGTTGGGGATCAGCCGCAGGCTGGCGAGGTGCTCGATGGGCTGGTGGGTGGGTCCGTCCTCGCCGAGGCCGATGGAATCGTGCGTGTAGACCAGCGTCACCGGCTGGCGCATCAACGCCGCCATGCGCACCGCGTTGCGGGCGTAGTCGGAGAACACCAGGAAGGTGCCGCCGTAGGGCTTGAAGCCGCCATGCAGGGCAAGACCGTTCATGATCGCCGTCATGCCGAACTCGCGCACGCCGTAGTGCAGGTAATTGCCGGCGAAATCACCGGCGGCGATGCGACGGCTGCCCTTGAAGAAGGTGTTGTTGGAGCCGCTCAGGTCGGCCGAGCCGCCGATCAGTTCCGGCAACATCGGGCCGAACGCGTCCAGCGACATCTCAGAGGCCTTGCGCGTGGCCACGGCCTTGTCGCTTGTGGCGAGCGCGGCAACGGCCTCGTCCGCCGCCGTGTCCCAGCCGGCGGGCAGTTCACCCGCCAGGCGGCGCTGCAGTTCGGCGTGCTGTTGCGGGTACTCCCTGGCATACGCGGCCATGCGCTCGGCCCACGCGGCTTCCGCCGCGGCCCCGCGCTCGCGCCCGTCCCATGCGGCGCGGATGTCCTCGGGGATGACGAAAGGATCGTGCGGCCAGCCGATATTCTTGCGCGTGGCCGCCACCTCGTCGGCGCCCAGCGCGGCGCCGTGGGTCGCTTCCGTGCCCTCCTTGTTGGGCGCGCCCCAGCCGATGACGGTGCGGCAGCAGATCAGCGTCGGGCGGCCGGTCTCGGCCTTGGCCGCCTCGATCGCCGCCTTCACCGCCTCCGGGTCGTGCCCGTCGACGCCCGGCACCACGTGCCAGCCGTAGGCCTCGAAGCGCGCCGGGGTGTCGTCGGTGAACCAGCCTTCCACCTCGCCGTCGATGGAGATGCCGTTGTCGTCGTAGAACACGATGAGCTTGCCCAGCCCGAGCGTGCCGGCGAGCGAGCAGGCCTCGTGCGACACGCCCTCCATCAGGCAGCCGTCGCCGGTGAACACCCAGGTGTGATGGTCGATCAGCTCGAAGCCGGGCCGGTTGTAATGCGCCGCGAGCACGCGCTCCGCGATGGCCATGCCGACGGCGTTGGCGAGGCCTTGCCCCAGCGGCCCGGTGGTGGTCTCGACGCCCATCTCCGGCTCGTATTCAGGGTGTCCCGCGGTGCGAGAGCCGAACTGCCGGAAATTGCGGATCTCGTCCATTTCCAGCGGGTAGCCCGAGAGATGCAGCAACGAGTACAGCAGCATGGAGCCGTGCCCGTTCGAGACCACGAAGCGGTCGCGGTTCGGCCAGTGCGGATTGCCGGGGTTGTGGCGCAGGAAGTCGTTCCACAGCACCTCCGCGATGTCGGCCATGCCCATGGGCATGCCGGGGTGGCCGGAATTGGCCTGCTGGACGGCGTCCATGCTCAACGCGCGGATGGCGTTGGCAAGATCTCTACGCGACGGCATCGGGGCTCCCGGAAAACAGCTGGCGGGTAAACTCCGCATGTTCGCCCAATCGGGCCGCAGCGGCAAGTGCACGGACCGGGGCCGTCAGGCGCATATCCTTTTCTTTCAGGCGGTTGCGCTCAGTCACGCCACTTGATGGAACAGCCCACCGAGGACAGCTGCCGCTCGGGCCCGAGGCCGGTCTCCGCGACCTGGCGCATGGCCTCGAACAGCTCCCGCGGCGCATCCTGTGCCGCGCGGCCCGGCGTGGAGCCGTCGAGCCGGCCGCGGTAACGCAGCTTCAGGTCCGCGTCGTAGCCGAAGAAATCGGGCGTGCAGACGGCGCCGTACGCTCGCGCCACGGCCTGGGTCTCGTCGAGCAGGTACGGGAAAGTGAAGCCTGCCTCGCGCGCCAGCCGCGCCATCGCCTCCGGACCGTCCTGCGGATAGGCAGTGATGTCGTTGGGCATGATCGCGACGCTTTTCACGCCCAGCGGCTCGAGCTCGCGGCAGTCGCGCACGATGCGTTCCAGCGCGGCCTGCACGAAGGGGCAGTGGTTGCAGATGAACATCACCAGCGTGCCGCGCGCGCCGCGACAGTGCGCCAGCGTCCACTCGCGCCCGCCCGGGCCAGGCAGGCGGAAATCCGGCGCTGTGGCGCCGAGCGCGGCTGCGGGGGTCTCGGTCCTGGCCATGGGCTCCTCCTCGGTGGCGTGCCGCTGGGCGCATGCGGGCCGCCCGGCCCGGCCGGCGCTATACTATCCGACTTTGTGCACCTCTTGATGGAACCCGACGCATGGCCAACGATTACCTTTTCACCTCGGAATCAGTCTCCGAGGGCCACCCGGACAAGATCGCCGACCAGGTCTCCGATGCCGTGCTCGACGCCATCCTCAAGGAGGATCCGCGGGCGCGTGTCGCCGTCGAGACCATGGTCAAGACCGGCATGGCCATCATTGCCGGGGAGGTCACGACCTCCGCCTGGGTGGACCTGGAGGACCTGACGCGCCAGACCATCCTGGACATCGGCTACAACAGCTCGGAGCTCGGCTTCGACGGCGCCACCTGCGCCGTGCTCAATGCCATCGGCAAGCAGTCCCCCAACATCGCCCAGGGCGTGGACCGCACCGACCCCCGTTCCCAGGGCGCCGGCGACCAGGGGCTGATGTTCGGCTACGCCACCAGCGAGACCGACTCGCTCATGCCGGCGCCGATCTACTACGCCCACAAGCTGGTCGAGCGCCAGGCCATCGAGCGCAAGAACGGCACCCTGCCGTGGCTGCGCCCGGACGCCAAGAGCCAGATCACTTTCCGCTACCACGACAACCGCCCGGTCGGGATCGAGGCCATCGTGGTGTCGACCCAGCACGCCCCCGACATCGGCGCGAAGGAACTCGAGGAAGCGGTGATGGAAGTCATCATCCAGCCGGTGATCCCGGAAGAGTGGCTGGCCTCCTGCAAGCGCTTCCACATCAACCCGACCGGGGCCTTCGTCATCGGCGGCCCGTTGGGCGACTGCGGGCTGACCGGGCGCAAGATCATCGTCGACACCTACGGCGGCATGGCGCGCCACGGCGGCGGCGCCTTCTCCGGCAAGGACCCGTCCAAGGTGGACCGCTCGGCCGCCTACGCGGCGCGCTGGGTGGCGAAGAACATCGTCGCTGCGGGGCTGGCCGAGCGCTGCGAGATCCAGATCTCCTACGCCATCGGCGTGGCCGAGCCGACCTCGATCACGGTCGAGACCTTCGGCACCGGCAAGGTGTCCAACCAGAAGCTCACGGAGCTGGTGCGCCGCCACTTCGACCTCACGCCCTACGGCATCATCCAGGAGCTCGACCTGATCCGGCCGATCTACAAGTCGACCGCCGCCTACGGTCACTTCGGCCGCGACAACCCCGAGTTCACCTGGGAAAACACCGACCGGGCCGAGCTGCTGCGAAACGAGGTGTGAGTTTCGCGCGAACACCGTTCGCACAGACACGATTCAATTCACGCGTGCCCGCAAGGATACGGAGTTGCGGAAGCGCGTAGCAGAGGAAGACATGACCATGCAGACTGCCGCAAAGATCAAGCCTGATTACCACGTCGCCGACATCGGCCTGGCCGCCTGGGGCCGGCGCGAGATCGCCATCGCCGAGACCGAGATGCCCGGCCTGATGGCCCTGCGCGCCAAGCACGGCAAGGACAAGCCGCTCAAGGGCGCACGCATCGCCGGCAGCCTGCACATGACCATCCAGACCGCCGTGCTGATCGAGACGCTGGTGGAGCTGGGCGCCGACGTGCGCTGGGCCAGCTGCAACATCTATTCGACGCAGGACCATGCCGCGGCCGCCATCGCCGCTGCCGGCGTGCCGGTGTTCGCCTTCAAGGGCGAGACGCTGGACGAGTACTGGGAGTTCACCCACCGCATCCTCGAGTGGGGCGACGGCGCGCTGCCCAACATGATCCTGGACGACGGCGGCGACGCCACGCTGGCCGTGACCCTCGGCGCGCGGGCGGAGCAGGACCCGTCCCTGCTGGATAACCCCTCCAGCGAGGAAGAGGTGGCGCTGTTCAAGGCGCTGAAGCGTCGCATCGAGGCCCGTCCGGGCTGGTATGCCAAGGCGCAGGCCGCCATCCGCGGCGTGACCGAGGAGACCACCACAGGCGTCCACCGCCTGTACCAGATGGAGAAGGACGGCCGCCTGCCCTTCCCCGCCATCAACGTCAATGACTCGGTCACCAAGAGCAAGTTCGACAACCTCTACGGCTGCCGCGAGTCTCTGGTGGACGGCATCAAGCGCGCCACCGACGTGATGATCGCCGGCAAGATCGCCCTCGTGGCCGGCTACGGCGACGTCGGCAAGGGCTGCGCGCAGTCCCTGCGCGGGCTCGGCGCCACCGTGTGGGTGACCGAGATCGATCCCATCTGCGCCCTGCAGGCGAGCATGGAAGGCTACCGCGTGGTGACCATGGAAGATGCCGCCGACAAGGCCGACATCTTCGTCACCGCCACCGGCAACTACCACGTCATCACGCGCGAGCACATGGCGCGCATGAAGAACCAGGCCATCGTCTGCAACATCGGCCACTTCGACAACGAGATCGATGTCGCCGGCCTGAAGCAGTACGAGTGGGAGAACATCAAGCCGCAGGTCGACCACGTCATCTTCCCGGATGGCAAGCGCATCATCCTGCTGGCCGAAGGCCGGCTGGTGAACCTGGGCTGCGCCCACGGCCATCCCAGCTTCGTGATGTCGGCGAGCTTCACCAACCAGGTGCTGGCGCAGATCGAGCTGCACAACAACGACGGCCAGTACGAGAACAAGGTGTACGTGCTGCCCAAGCACCTCGACGAGGAAGTGGCGCGGCTCCACCTGGAGCGCATCGGCGCCAGGCTGACGAAGCTGCGCCCGGACCAGGCGCAGTACATCGGCGTCGAAGCGGACGGCCCCTACAAGCCGGATCACTACCGCTACTGAGACCCTGCACCGCGCGGCTTCGGGCCGGCGATTGTCGGCCCGGGCCGCGGTGGCGCGCCAGCACAAGCCCGGCTCGCTCCGAAATCTTTATGTCGCTCGCCGGGCCTGTGCTGTCCCGCCAGCGCTACGCTCGGGGCAGGCGCAGCGCCGTCTGCCGCGATGCCAGGGGCATGGCAACCCCGTCCGCCGCGCTCGGGGGTCGCGGTGCCACCCCGGATCCGGTCAGCGCTTGCGCGCGAGCGTGAGGCCGTCACCGATCGGCACCAGGGACAGGTCGATGCGCTCGTCGCCGTGCAGGCGCGCGTTGAAGGCGCGGATGGCGACGGTGTCGGGCGCCTGGTTCGCCGGGTCGGCGACGGCGCCGTCCCAGAGGGTGTTGTCGACGGCGATGAGCCCGCCGGGACGCAGCAGCTGCAGCAACCGCTCGTAGTAATCCGGGTAGGCTTCCTTGTCGGCGTCGATGAAGGCGAAGTCGCAGGTGCCGGCCTCGCCCTCCGCCAGCAGCGTGTCCAGTGTCTCGAGCGCCGGCGCCAGGCGCAGGTCGATCCTGTCGCTCACGCCTGCCTCGGCCCAGTAACGACGCGCCATGGCGGTGTACTCGTCGCTCACGTCGCAAGCGACGATGCGTCCCCCAGGCGGCAGCGCCAGCGCCACCGCCAGGCTGCTGTAGCCGGTGAAGACGCCGACCTCGATGCACCGGCTCGCACCCATGAGGCGCACCAGCAGCGCCATGAACTGGCCCTGCTCGGGCGCGATCTGCATGTTCACCTGCGGGTGCGTCGCCGTCTCGGCGCGCAGCCGCGCCAGCGCCGGATGCTCCCGCAGCGAGGCGCCCAGCAGGTAGTGGTAGAGCGCGTCATCGAGCGAAACTGTACGGTTAGACATGAACTGCTTCCCAATTTTGTGCGCGCGGCTTGGTTAGACTAGCCTTGGGCTGGATTCTATCGGGGAAGGGGAATGGGCGCAGAACGTCCCGTGCGTCTGCTGCAACTGACGGACAGCCATGTACGGGCCGCCGCCGACGGCGAGCTCAAGGGCTGGCGTACGCTCGAGTCGCTCGAGGCGACGCTGGCGGCTGCGCTGGACGGCCAGGACCCGCCGGACGCCATCCTGGCCACCGGGGACCTGTCGCAGGACGGTTCGCGCGAATCTTACCGCCACATCCGGCGCGTACTCGCCGGGGCCGGCGTCCCGGTCTATTGCATCCCGGGCAACCACGACCACCCGCCGACCATGATGGCGGAGCTGTCCTCAGCCCCGTTCCACTACTGCGGCGATGTTGGGCTGGGCGCATGGCGGCTGGTGATGCTCTCGACCTGGGACGGCGACCGCGGCGGCGGGCGCCTGTCGCCGCAGGAGCTGCAACGCCTGGCAGGGGTGCTCGATCGCTCCCGCGAGCCGCACCTGCTGATGGTGCTGCATCACCATCCTGTGCCCGTCGGCTCCTGGCTCGACAAGGTCGGCCTCGACAATGCAGACGAGTTCATGCGCCTGGCCGACGGCGACGGCCGCATCCGCGGCATCGTCTGGGGCCACGTCCACCAGGTTTTCGAACGCCAGCGCCGCGGCATGCAGCTGCTCGCCGCCCCCTCGACCTGCTTCCAGTTCAAGCGCGGCGCGCCGACCTCGGACGTCGACGCCACGCGCGGACCCGGCTTCCGCTGGCTGGAGCTCCTGCCGGACGGGCGCATCTCGACCCGGGTCGGCTGGGTGCCGGTACCGGTCGAGGCCGTGTCTTGAGCCTGCCCGGCGGCGATGCGCGCGCGGAGCTGGTGCGCTGCTATCGCTGGCTGCGGCAGCACGGGCTCAACGACTCCCACAGCGGCAACGCGTCGGTGCGCGACGGTGACTGCGCCTGGGTCACCCCGACCGGCTGTTGCGGCGACACACTGCAGCCCGAGCAGCTGCTGCGCTGCCCACTGGACGCCGCCCCGCCCGCCGGCGCCTCGCTGGACGCACCGCTGCACCTGGCCGTCTATGCCGCCAGTCCCGCAGCGCGAGCCGTGCTCCACAGCCACGGGCCGCACAGCATCGCCATGACGCTGGGCGGCGGCGACTTCCGCCCCCAGGATTTCGAGGGCCGCTACTACTTTCCCGAGGTGCCCGTGCTCGACATCCCGCACGAGGCTTACGTCGCCCGCTCGCCGGCGGCCGTCGCCGCAGCGCTGGCGAGCCATCGCGTCTGCATCGTGCGCGGCCACGGTGTCTACGCCGCGGCAGAGACCCTCGACCTGGCTTACAAGTGGACCTGTTCCCTGGAATCCTCGGCCCGCATCGCCTGGCTGGCGCGGGTCGCGCGGCTCGGCGGCTGAGCGGCGTGGGCGCGCGCCTTGCCCTGCTGTTGTTGCTCGGCTTCGCCGCCGGGCCACTGGCCGCAGTCCCCGCCTGGCGGGTCACCGCACCCGGTGCGCCCGGCGAGGTGCTGCTGCTCGGTTCGGTGCACCTGTTGCGCCCCGCGGACCAGCCGCTGCCCGAGGCGATCGAGCAGTCGTATGCACGCGCCGCGAGAATGCTGATGGAGCTGCATCCGCGCGAGCTGGCGCCGGCCGCCGTCCAGGCCGCGCTGGCGAAAATCGGCGTCGACGCCCCCGGACGCACGGCCGGCGAGCTGCTCGATGCAGCCGCATGGGCGGCAGCCGCGGAACAGGTCCGGGCGGCGGGCTTCCCGGCCGAGGCGCTGGCCGGCCTGGAACCCTGGTTCGGCGCCATCAGCCTGTACACGGGCGCGCTCGGCGCCGCCGGCTACGATGCCGCGCTCGGCGTCGATCAGCAACTCGGCGAGCGCGCCCTGCGCGACGGGCTCCCGGTGTCCGGCCTGGAGACCCTCGAGGAACAGCTGCGCCTGTTCAAGGGGCTCGAACTGCCGACCCAGCTGGCCCTGCTGGCCAAGACACTGGAGGAGCTCGACACGGCCGGCGCCGACACGGCACGGCTGGTGGCCGAGTGGCGCGCCGGCGACGTCGCGGCGCTGGCGCGGAGGCTGGAGGCCGATTTCGCCGGCTATCCCCAGCTGCGCGAACAGGTGGTCGAGGGGCGTAATCGCCGCTGGACGCCCGAGGTCGCGTCACTGCTCGACGCGGAAGGCGTAAGCCTGGTGGTGGTGGGCGCGTTGCACCTGGTCGGCCCGGAAGGCTTGCCGGAGCTGCTGCGCCAGCGGGGCCTCGTGGTCGAAGCCCTGCAGGATCACTGAGGGGCCGACCTGGTGCGGCGGACGCCCATGCCGCGAGTGCGGCGCTAGATCTCGATCATCTCGAAATCTTCCTTGCCCGCACCACAATCCGGGCAGCGCCAGCTGAGGGGAACGTCGTCCCACTTGGTGCCGGGTGCCACGCCCCCGTCCGGGTCGCCTTCCGCTTCTTCATACACATAACCGCAAATCACGCACATGTAAGCTTTCATCGCTGCTCCGGCACGGGGATAATCCAGGTCGGCGCGAATTCTCGCATGCGAACTTCCCCAGCCCAAGCCGGACGCCTGCCATGCCTCCCACCGTACTCGTCATCGCCGGCAACGATCCCTCCGGCGGCGCCGGCATCGCCGCCGACATCCAGGCGATCACCGCGGCCGGGGCGCATCCCGCGCCCGTGATCACCGCGCTCACCGTGCAGGACACGGTGAATGCCAGTGCCGTGGAACCCGCCGCCCCGGAGTTCGTCGCCGCCCAGGCGGAGGCCGTACTGGCCGACATGCCGGTCGCGGCGGTGAAGATCGGGCTGCTGGCGACGGCAGGCATCGCCGACGCCGTCGCCACGGTGCTGGCGCGATACCCGGCGATCCCCCTGGTGCTGGACCCGGTGCTGGTGGCGGCGGGCGGCGCGCGGCTCGCCGAGGAAGCCCTGGTGGACGTGGTGCTGGACCGCCTGTGCCCGCTCACGACCCTGCTGACGCCCAACGCGCTGGAGATCCGCCGCCTCGCGCCGGCAGCCGGCGATACGGCTGCACGTGCCGGCAGCTTGCGGACGGCGGGCTGCAAGTGGGTGCTGGCCAAGGGCGGCGACGAGGCCGACGAGGGCCGCCAGGAAGTGGTCAACACGCTCTACGGCCCGGGCGCGCCGCGGGTCTTCCGCTGGCCGCGCCTGGCGGGCGGCTTCCACGGCTCCGGCTGCACGCTCGCTTCCGCCTGTGCCGCGCGCATCGCGCTGGGCGACCCTGTCGACACGGCGGTGGCCGCGGCCCAGGCGCTGGTGCACACCTGGCTCGAGCGTGCCTTCCGCCCGGGACGCGGCCAGCTCGTCCCCCTGCGCCGCCCGGCCTGACATGGGACGCGTGACGCTGCCGCCCGGCCTGTACGCCATCACCGACCCGGAGCTGGTGCCGGAGGCGGTGCTCGGCCAGGCCGTGGCTGCAGTCGTCGCCGGCGGCGCGCGCGTGGTCCAGTACCGCGACAAGACGGCCGACGCCGACACGCGCCGGCGCCGCGCCGGCCTCGTGCTGGCCGCCTGTCGCGCCGGCGGCGCGCTGTGCATCATCAACGACGATCCCGTGCTTGCTGCAGCACTCGGCGCCGACGGCGTCCACCTGGGCCGCGACGATGACGACATCGAGTCGGCGCGGCAGCTGCTGGGGCCCGAGCGGCTGATCGGGCTGTCCTGCTACAACGAGCCGGCGCGCGCCCATGCCGCGGCGGCAGCAGGGGCCGACTACGTCGGCGTCGGCAGCGTCTGGCCCTCGGACACCAAGCCGGGCGCGGTGCGCGCGCCGTTGACCCTGCTCGGCGAACTTGCCGCAACCCTGCCGGTGCCGGTGGTCGCCATCGGCGGCATCAACCGCGACAATGCGGCCGCCACCATCGCCGCGGGCGCGCATGCGGTGGCGGTGATCCGCGACCTGTTCGCAGACCCGGACCCGCGCAGCGCAGCGCAAGTACTTTCCGCAGCCTGCGAGCGCGGGCGCGCGCAGATAAAATAACGGTTTTGCCGCGCGCCTCCGCGCCGGCCCAGATCCAGGAGACCCGGCATCGTGAACCTGTTCCAGGAAGCCCAGCGTTACATCCCCGGCGGCGTCAATTCACCCGTGCGCGCCTTCCGTTCCGTCGGCGGCGAACCGGTGTTCATCCGCAAGGCGGCCGGCCCCTACATCTGGGGCGAGGACGGGCGCCGCTACACTGACTACGTCGGCTCCTGGGGCCCGATGATCCTCGGCCACGCGCATCCCGACGTCATCGAGGCCGTGCGCACCGCGGCGCTGGACGGCCTGTCCTTCGGTGCGCCGACTGCGATCGAGACGGAGCTGGCACGGCGCGTGTGCGAAATCATGCCGTCGATCGAGCTGGTGCGCTTCGTCAGCTCGGGCACCGAGGCGACCATGAGCGCGATTCGCCTGGCGCGCGGCTACACCGGGCGCGACAAGATCGTGAAGTTCGAAGGCTGCTATCACGGCCACTCGGACTCGCTGCTGGTGAAAGCAGGCTCCGGCGCACTGACGCTGGGCGTGCCGACCTCCCCCGGCGTGCCCGCCTCGCTGGCGCAGCACACCATCACGCTGACCTACAACGATCTCGAAGAAGTGCGGCAGGTATTCGACGAGATCGGCGCCGAGATCGCCGGCATCATCGTCGAGCCCATCGCCGGCAACATGAACATGGTGCTGCCGGCGCCCGGCTTCCTCGAGGGACTGCGCGAAGTGTGCGACCAGCACGGCGCCGTGCTGATCTTCGACGAGGTCATGACCGGCTTCCGCGTCGCGCGCGGCGGGGTGCAGGAGATCTCCGGCGTCAAGCCGGACCTGACCACGCTGGGCAAGATCATCGGCGGCGGCATGCCGGTGGGCGCCTTCGGCGGCAAGCGCGAGGTGATGGAGCAGATCGCCCCGCTGGGCCCGGTCTACCAGGCCGGCACGCTGTCCGGGAACCCGGTCGCCATGCATGCCGGCATCGCCACCCTCGACCGCCTGCAGCCCGAGCTCTACCAGGAACTGGGCGCCCGCACCGAGCGGCTGGTGGCGGGAATCCAGGCGGCTGCGGATGCCGCCGGCATCCCCTTCACCGGCCACTCCGTCGGCGGCATGTTCGGCCTGTTCTTCAGCGGTGATGGCCCGGTCCAGACCTTCGCCCAGGTGATGGCCTGCGACCAGGAGCGCTTCAAGGCCTTCTTCCACGGCATGCTGGACGAGGGCGTCTACCTCGCCCCGTCGGCCTTCGAGGCCGGCTTCGTGTCCCTCGCCCACACCGACGAGGACATCGACGCCACCATCGCGGCCGCCGGGCGGGTGATGCAGAAGCTGAAGGGCTGACCGCCCCGGCGACCGCGGCTACCCGTCCGCGGCGCGACGGCACGGGGTGGCTCCGGCTACCCGTCCGCGGCGCGACCGCGTGATGCGCCCCTCTCGGTTAAAGGAGATGCCCTCGAGTGGCGCATCACGCGTTTCGCCGCTGCCTTGCCGGTCCAGGAAGCCTCCCGAGCGCGTCGCGTCGAGGCGGGCGCGCCGGGCTTGACCCGCACCCGGCCAATCCTGTGTCGCATTCGCTGCGTTTGCGGCGTCTGCCTGCGGATCACGGGCGCCAGCCACCTTGGCCGGAGCCCGGGGCGATCGCCCAGGCACGTCGCCCACCTCGCACCCGCAAAGTCATGCGAACCAGCAGCGCAGCGCCGCGGGATGTCATCGCCTCACCGAGCGAGATAAAGATTTCCGAGGGAGGGGAGGCGATGACAGTCCGCGAGCGCGGGCGGGCGGCAGTCGGGGATGGCCGGTCCGCGAGCGCGGCCGGGCAGACGTCGCGGCGAGTACGCGGGCGGGTCAGAGGCCGAGGGGGGCGGTCAGGCGCCGCGCTCCCGCGCGCAATTCCAGCAACTCTCGAAACTCGACGCATTGACCTCGCCGCAGCCGGAGCAGGTCCACTCCCCTTCCGCCGGGCGTTCGCTGCGGTAGCGCTCCAGCACCGCCACGGCCGCGAGACGATCGCGCGCGGCAACCAGCAGGCGCACGTCGCACACCTTCGGCACGCCGCTGTATCCGCCCACCAGGTCGGCGCCCGTCACCGTGGCGGCAATACCCTCGCTCTCGAGCAGGCCTTGCAGCAACGCCGCCTCGATGGGATCCGTGCCGCGTTGCACGCACACCAAGGCGCGGCTGTCACCCGAGCCGTGTCCCGCGAAACCGCTCACCTCAGCGCCCCAGGCTCTTCAGCAGCGGCTCGAGGTACTCGAGCCGTTTCACCGCATCGAACAGCTCCAGGCAGTGCTGCTTGTGCTCGAGGTCGATGGGCAGCAGCTCGGCGAGGCGGCAGCCGACCCACCCGGCGTCGTCGAAGCGTGGCTGGACGTGCTGGTACTGCGGGCCGAGGTCCTCGAAAACGCTCTCCAGCAGGCGCGCCATGTCGGCGAAACGCGTCGGCAGCGCCACCACCGGTTCGTCCTGCAGCAGCTCCACCATGCCCACGTTCAGGCCGTCCGGCTGCCGCGACACGGAGCGCACCATGAAGCGCGTGCTGCCGAGCACGACGATGCCGAGCGTGCCGTCCGCGAGCTGGTCGAAGTCGACGATGTTCGCCACCGTGCCGAAATCGTGCATCGAGGCCGCGCCGGTTTCCTGCCCGCTCTTGATGAGCGTGACGCCGAAGCCGACGCCGGACTTCATGCAGCGCCCGATCATGTCGACGTAGCGCGGCTCGAAAATCCGGAGCGGCAGCGGGCCGCCCGGGAACAGCACGGTCTGCAGCGGGAACAGCGGCAGCTCGAGCGGCGCGCTCATGACGCCCCGTCCATGCCCCAGGGCGTCACCAGGTGCTGCGGCAGGCCGAGGTGGTCGAGCACGCGGGCGACGACGAAGTCGACCAGCGCGTCCACCGTCCGGGGGCGATGGTAGTAGCCCGGGTTGGCGGGCATGATCACGGCGCCGGCGCGCGCCAGGGTCAGCATGTTCTCCAGGTGGATGGCCGAGAACGGCGTCTCGCGCACCACCAGCACCAGCGTCCGGCGCTCCTTCAGCACCACGTCGCCGGCACGCTCGATCAGGCTGCGACTGGCGCCGGTCGCCAGCGCCGACACGGTGGCCGTGGTGCAGGGGCAGACCACCATCGCGTCAGGCGCCGCCGAGCCGCTGGCGACCGGCGCGGTCCACTCCTCGCGACCGTAGACCTGGAGCTGCGCCTCGTCCACGCCGTGCCGCGCGCAGAAGAAGCGGCGGATGTCGGCGCTGCGCGCCGGCAGCGCCAGGTCGGTCTCCATGCCGATCACCACCTGGGCCGGCTTCGAGATCATCAGGCTCACGCGGCAGCCGCCCGCGAGCAGGCATTCCAGCAGGCGCAGGCCGTATTGCGCTCCCGAGGCCCCGGTCATCGCCAACGCGACGTGCAGACTCATTCTTTCCCGCCCTGTTCCCGTGTTTGCAGCGCGTGCAGCAGGCGCCCGTGCAAGCCGCCGAAACTGCCGTTCGACATCACCACGACGCGATCGCCGGGGCGCAGGTCTGCCTCGAGTATAGCTTCCAGCTCCTCCAGCGCCGCGCACACCCGGACACGCTCGCCCAGCCCGCCGAGGGCGCCGGCGGCATCCCAGTCCAGCTCCGCCGGCGCGTACACGTATACCGCGTCCGCCGCAGCCAGCGACGGCGCCAGCGCCGCCGCATGCACGCCCATGCGCATGGTGTTGGAGCGCGGTTCCAGCACCGCCACGAGGCGCCGCCCCTCCGCCCCGCCGTGCATGGCCTCGAGCGTGCGCGCGATGGCCGTAGGGTGGTGTGCAAAGTCGTCGTAGAGTTCGACGCCGGCGGCCGTGCCGATCCACTCCTGGCGCCGCTTTACGCCGCGGAAGCGCGCCAGGGCGCGGGCCGAGACCTCGAGCGGCACCCCGGCGTGGCGCGCCGCCAGCATTGCGGCGAGCCCGTTCTCGGCGTTGTGCGCACCGGGCATGGACCACTGCACCACCGCCGCCACGTCTCCCGCCGGATCGATAACCTCGAAGCCGCCCGGCACCAGGCGCGCAGCGTGCGCGCCTTGCGGGGGCGCCTGCCCCGGGCCGCTGAAGCGCTCCACCGGCGTCCAGCAGCCCTGCGCCAGCACCTCCTCGAGGGCCGCGTCGCCGGCCTTGCTGACGATCAGCCCGGAGCCCGGCACGGTGCGCACCAGGTGATGGAACTGGCGCTGGATGGCCCCCAGGTCGTCGAAGATGTCGGCATGGTCGAACTCGAGGTTGCCGAGCACCAGCGTGCGCGGGCGGTAATGCACGAACTTGGAGCGCTTGTCGAAAAAGGCGGTGTCGTATTCGTCCGCCTCGACCACGAAAAAGGGCGCCGCGCCGAGACGCGCCGAGACGCCGAAGTCGGCCGGGATGCCGCCGACGAGAAAACCGGGCTCGAGGCCGGCCGCGTCGAGCAGGAAGGCGAGGATGCTGGTGGTGGTGGTCTTGCCGTGCGTGCCCGCCACGGCCAGCGTCCAGCGCTCGTGCAGCAGTTCGCGCGCCAGCCACTCCGGTCCCGAGCAGTACGCCAGTCCCGAGTCGAGCAGGCGCTCGACCACCGGCATGCCGCGGCGCATGACGTTGCCGACCACCACGCAGTCCGGCGCCGGTTCGAGCCGGTCGTTGTCGTAACCCTCGATGATCTCGACGCCGAGCGCCGCCAGCTGGGTGCTCATGGGCGGATACAGGGCGCGGTCGGACCCGGTGACGCGGTGCCCGCGGGCGCGCGCCAGGGCGGCGATGCCGGCCATGAAGGTGCCGCCGATGCCGAGAATGTGCACGTGCATCAGGACACCGGGAACACGCTGCGGAAGACGAACGTGCTGAGGGCGAAATACGCCGTGGCGGCCATCACGCCGCCGGCATAGCTCCAGTCCAGCGCGTGGCGCAGGATATGGCCCGTGACCAGCAGCGAGGCCAGCAGCAGGCCGAACAGGGCGATGCTGCTGAGCGCTGCCGCCGGCGGGATCGTCTCGGGCATCGTCTCCACGCCGCCGAGGGTCGCGGCCAGCAGCCACACGAAAGGCAGCGCCGCGGCGCTCAGCAGGGCGCCGGTGCCGAACAGTGCCGCCAGGGTCTGCCCCAGCCGCGCGGCCCGCCCGGTCAACGCCAGCAGGGCCGCGCACACGGCGACGATCAGCACCAGGTCGAGGATGAGCTGGCCGAACACCTCGCGCGTCCCGGACGCCGTGGGCCAGAGTGCAGCGGCGCCGGCCAGCAGGTAAGCCCCGAGGGCAAACACGAACACGCCCCGCTCCGCCGGCACGTCCTGCGGGCCCTTGCGGTGCATGGCGATGTCGAGAAAGAGCCGGATCACTGTCGGCAGGCCTCGGTGCTCATGGTTGCGCATCATACCCGCGCCCCTGCGCCCGCGGCAGATTCTGGGATAATCGCCCGATGACTGATTACCTCTTCATCGACACCGCAACCGAAGCCGCGGCCCTGGCGGCCGACTGGGCCGGCGCGACACGGCTGGCCGTGGATACCGAGTTCGTGCGCGAAAGCACCTACCGGGCACGCCTTTGCCTGCTGCAAATCTCCGACGGCGAACGCATCGCCTGCATCGACACCCTGGCGCTCGGCGGCCCGGGGCCGTTCACCGGGCTATTGCTCGACCCCGGCGTGCGCAAGGTCTTCCACGCGGCGCGCCAGGACCTCGAGGTGCTGAACGACCACCTGGAGACGGTCCCGGGGCCGGTGTGGGACACCCAGGTCGCCGCCGCCATGCTCGGCCATCCCGACCAGGTCGGTTACACGCAGCTCACCGGCGCAGAGCTCGGCGTGACGCTGCCCAAAGACCACGCCCGGACGGACTGGAGCCGGCGGCCGCTGGCCCCGGAACAGCTGCACTATGCCGCAGCGGACGTGGAATGGCTGCTGCCGCTGGCCGACCGCCTGGCCGCGGCGCTGCAGCAGCGCGGGCGCCTGGAGTGGGCCGAGGCCGAGAGCGCAGCCCTGTGCGACCCGGATCTCTACGCCTTCGACGATGCCGGAGCCTGGCGACGCGTGAAGGGGGCCAGCCGGCTCGATGCGCCGGCGCTCGGCCGCCTGGTTGCGCTCGCCGCCTGGCGCGAGCGCGAGGCGCGCGACCGCGACCGCCCGCGACGCTGGATCCTCAAGGACGAAGACCTGGTGGCGCTGGCCGAGCGCAATCCGCCCGACCGCGAGGCGCTGGCGCGCGAGACGCGCCTGCCCGGCGCCTCGCTGCAGCGGCTGGGCGGTGTCTTGCTGGATGTGCTGCAGGCGGCAGCAGACGTGGCGCCGCCGGCGGTGTCCATCCCGGCCCGGCTCGAGCCGGCGCAGGAGCGGCTGGTGAAACAGCTCCTGGCGCGACTGCGGGAGATTGCAGAATCGGCACAGGTTTCTGCACCCATGGTCGCAACCCGCAAGGACGTCGAAGCGCTCGTCCGCGGCCGGCGCGACCTGGCCCTGCTGCAGGGATGGCGACGCGCGCTGGCGGGCGACGAGCTGCTGCGGATGGCGGAACGCGCGGGGCCGGCCGCGGCGCCACCGGGCTGAATCAGAGCCCCAGCGCAGCCACCAGGCGCGCGTATACCTCGGCGAAGGAACCGTCGGCGTCGACCACCTTGAGCTTGCCGAGCTCGCGGTAGTAGTCGACCAGGGGCGCGGTCTCGTTGCGATAGACCTCGAGCCGGCGACCGATGGTCTCCTCGCGATCGTCGGCACGCTGCACCAGCTCGCCGCCACAGCTTTCGCAACGGCCGTCAGCGGGCGGCGGCAGGAAATGGATGTTGTAGACGCGGCCGCAACCGGTGCAGCTGCGCCGCCCGGTCAGGCGCTTGAGCAGGATGTCGAAGTCGAGGTCCATCAGCACCGCGGCGTCGAGCGGCTGGCCGAGCTCCGCGAGGACCTCCTCCAGCATCCGGGCCTGCGCCAGGTTGCGCGGGAAGCCGTCGAGGATGAAGCCGTTGGCGGCGTCCGGCTGGGCGACGCGGTCCTTGAGGATTCCGAGCACGATGTCGTCCGACACCAGTTGGCCGGCGTCCATGGCGGCCTTGGCCTTGAGGCCGTATTCGGTGCCGCGCGCCACGGCATCACGCAGCAGGTCGCCGGTCGACACCTGGGGATAGCCGTAGTCTGCGACGAGTTTTTTCGCCTGGGTGCCCTTGCCAGAGCCCGGAGCGCCGAGCAGAACGATGCGCATGCAGTTTTCTCCTGGTTCCATAGGCCGGTCGCCGGGCCTGGCCGCCAAGCTTGCCGTCCGCGGGCGGCGCGGTCAAACCTTGCCGCCGCCTGTGACCACGGCGCAGCGAATCCGCTATTCTTGCCCTGCCCCCGCAAATGCCTGCCAGAGGAGCCCGGATGAAGAAGCGGAACCTGTTTTACGCCCAGTCCGGCGGCGTCACCGCCGTCATCAACACCACGGCCTGCGGCGTCATCGAGACCGCCCGCAAGCAGCCCGGCCGCGTCGGCAAAATTTATGCGGGCCGCATGGGCATCGTCGGCGCCCTGCGCGAGGAACTGGTGGACACCGGCAAGGAGTCGGCGAAGGACATCGCGGCGCTGCGCCACACGCCGGGCGGCGCCTTCGGCTCGGTGCGCTACAAGCTCCGCAGCATCGAGCAGAGCGCCGCCGAGTACCAGCGCCTCATCGAGGTGTTCCGCGCCCACGACATCGGCTACTTCATCTACAACGGCGGCGGCGACTCCATGGACACCGCGAACAAGGTGGCGCAGGTCGCCAAGTCGATGGACTACGACATCACCTGCGTGGGCGTGCCCAAGACCGTCGACAACGACCTGCCCATCACGGACACCTGCCCCGGCTTCGGCTCGGTGGCGAAGTACGTGGCGGTCTCGACTCTCGAGGCCGGGATCGACATCGCCTCCATGCCGGCCACCAAGGTCTTCATCCTCGAAGTCATGGGGCGCCACGCCGGCTGGATCGCGGCTGCCGGCGGGCTCGCCGGCAAGGACCGCAGCGAGCCGCCGCACATCATCCTGTTCCCGGAAGTGCCCTTCGACGAGGACCGCTTCATCGACAAGGTGCGCGAGAGCGTGGAGCGCTACGACAGCTGCGTCATCGTGGCCTCGGAAGGCATCCGTCGTGCCGACGGCCGTTTCGTCGCCGAGTCGGGCACCAAGGACGCTTTCGGCCATGCCCAGCTCGGCGGCGTGGCCCCGCAGCTGGCGGAGCTCGTGCGCGGCAAGCTGGGCTACAAGTTCCACTGGGGCGTGGCGGACTACCTGCAGCGCTCGGCGCGCCACATCGCCTCGAAGGTGGACGTGGAGCAGGCCTACGCCATGGGCAAGGCCGCGGTGGAGATGGCGCTCGCCGGCGTGCACGGCAAGCTGCCGATCATCGTGCGCACCTCCGATGAGCCCTATCGCTGGAAGGTCGGCCAGGCCGACCTGGCCAAGGTGGCCAACGTGGAAAAGAAAGTGCCGAAGCGGTACATCACCGCCGACGGCTTCCACATCACGGCCGCGTGCCGGCGTTACCTCGCGCCGCTCATCAAGGGCGAGGACTACCCGCCTTACAAGAACGGCTTGCCGCAGTACGTGAAGCTGAAGAACCGGTTGGCGCCGAAGAAGCTGCCGCCCTGGCAGGGCGGCTGAGCGGCGCGCTGCGGCGGGGTTGCGGGGCAGCGCCTGTCTCACTCGCAGGCATCTGAGCCAAGAGGGAGGCAGGCGCTGTCCCGCAACTTTCGTGTCCGCGCCCCGCGGCGCGCTGCTAGAGGATGGGGACGAGAAGCAGCGCGACGATGTTGATGATCTTGATGAGCGGGTTGATGGCCGGCCCGGCGGTGTCCTTGTAGGGATCGCCGACGGTGTCGCCGGTCACGGCGGCCTTGTGGGCCTCCGAACCCTTGCCGCCATGGTTCCCGTCTTCAATGTACTTCTTGGCGTTGTCCCAGGCGCCGCCGCCGGTGGTCATCGACACCGCGACGAAGATGCCGGTGACGATGGTGCCGATCAGCAGGCCGCCGAGCGCCTCCTTGCCGAGGACGAAGCCGACCACGATCGGCGCCGCCACGGGCAGCAGCGAGGGCACGATCATCTCCTTGATAGCCGCCTTGGTCAGCAGGTCCACCGCGCGCGAGTAGTCGGGCTTGGCTGTGCCTTCCATGATCCCCGGGATCTCGCGGAACTGGCGCCGTACCTCGTTGACCACCGAGCCGGCGGCGCGGCCGACGGCTTCCATCGCCATGGCGCCGAACAGGAAGGGGATCAAGCCGCCGATGAACAGGCCGATGATGACCATGTGGTTATCGAGCAGGAACTCCCCACCCTTGCCATAGGCCTCGAGCTTGTGGGTGTAGTCGGCAAACAGCACCAGCGCCGCCAGGCCGGCGGAGCCGATGGCGTAACCCTTGGTCACGGCCTTGGTGGTGTTGCCCACGGCATCCAGCGGGTCGGTGATGTCGCGGATCTCGCTGGGCAGCTCAGCCATCTCGGCAATGCCGCCGGCGTTGTCGGTGATCGGGCCGTAGGCGTCCAGGGCCACGATCATGCCTGCCATCGACAGCATGGCGGTCGCGGCGATAGCGATGCCGTAGAGGCCGCCCAGGGTGTAGCTGGCCCAGATCGAGAGGCAGACAGCGATGACCGGCAGGGCGGTGGACTTCATGGAGACCGCGAGACCGGCAATGATGTTGGTCGCATGACCGGTTTCGGAGGCCGCCGCCACCGTGCGCACGGGGCCGTACTCCGTCGCCGTGTAGTACTCGGTGATCACAACCATCGCGGCCGTGAGCGCCAGGCCGACCAAGGCGCACAGGAACAGGTTGGTCGCGCCCAGCGGCGAGTCCGCCATGAGCGACTGCGTGATCGGATAAAAGGCCGCCGCGGCGATGACGCCGGAAACAATCACGCCCTTGTACAGGGCATTCATGATCTTGCCGCCTTCGCTGGTCTTGACGAAGAAGGTGCCGATCACGGAGGCGACGATCGAGGCGCCGCCCAGCACCAGCGGAAAGAGCACGCCGTTGGCGCCGACGGAAGCAGCCATCACCACGCCGAGGAACATGGTGGCGATGATGGTCACGGCGTAGGTCTCGAACAGGTCCGCGGCCATGCCGGCGCAGTCGCCCACGTTGTCGCCGACGTTGTCGGCGATCACGGCCGGGTTGCGCGGGTCGTCCTCAGGAATGCCGGCCTCGACCTTGCCCACCAGGTCGGCGCCGACGTCGGCGCCCTTGGTGAAGATGCCGCCGCCGAGACGGGCGAAGATGGAGATGAGCGACGAGCCGAAGGCCAGCCCGAGGAGCGCCTGCACGGCGTACTCGACGTCGCCGAACTGCAGCAGCACCATGTAGTACCCCGCAACGCCCAGCAGGCCGAGGCCAACCACCAGCAAGCCGGTGATGGCGCCGCCCCGGAAAGCCACCTGCAGGGCCGCCGCCAGGCCGCCTCGCGCCGCCTCTGCCGTGCGCACGTTGGCGCGCACCGAGATGAACATGCCGATGTAGCCGGCCGCCGCGGACAGCAGCGCGCCGATGGCAAAGCCGATGGCGGTGCCCCAGCTCAGCACGAAGCCGACAATGACGAACAGCACGACGCCGACGACACCGATGGTGCTGTACTGGCGGTTCAGGTAGGCCTGCGCGCCCTCCTGGATGGCGCCCGCGATCTCCTGCATGCGCGCGTTACCGGCGGGCTGCTTGAGCACCCAGCCCACTGACCACGCGCCGTAAACCAGCGCGAGCACGGCGCAAGCAAGCGCCGCTATCAAGCCGTATTCAATCAACATGATGGTTGTTCTCCAAGTCTCCCCAAGTGCGCCAAACGCGCCCACCCCCGGCCGGGGGCTGACAAAACCTGAGCATTATAAACACACGGGAGGTGGTTGTGAGAGAGGCGGTGGCCTCAGGCCGCGCGTTCCCCGATGGGCACCGGGCGGCCGATGGCATAGCCCTGCACGAAGTCGACCTTCATCGCCCGCACCATCTCGAAGGCCTGCTCGGTCTCCACGTGCTCGGCGATGACCTTCACGCCGAGCGAACGCGCCAGCTCGATCATGGCCGTGACCATCGCGGTGCTGACGTCGTCCTTGCCGAGACCGCGGATGAAGGAACCGTCGATCTTCAGGTAGTCCATCGGCAACTGCTTGAGGTTGGCGAAGGAGCCCAGGCCGCTGCCGAAGTCGTCCAGCGCGAACGTGCAGCCGAGCCCGTGCATGACGGCGATAAAGCGCGCCGCGTGGGCATGGTGCGACGCCACCGCGGCCTCCGCCAGCTCGAAGCACACCTGCTCCGGGCGCACTGCGCCGCGGTCGAGGCACTCGACCACGAACTCCAGGAACTGCGGATCGCCGAGCGTCTGGCCGGAGATATTGATGGCGACGCTGCGGCCGTCGGGGATCTTGAGCACGCCCGAGCCGACTGCCGCGAATGTCGCCTGCACCACCCACCGGTCCAGGTTCGGCATCAGCTGGTAGCGCTCGGCGGCCTGCATGAAGTCCATGGGCAGGCTCTCGACCCCGTCCGCGTCCTTGAGCCGCAGCAACACCTCGAAGGCCGGACCGGTGTCGGGACGGCCCGCCACGGCCACGATGGGCTGCACGCGCAGCTCGAAACGGTTCTCTTTCAGCGCCGCCTGCAGGCGCTGCAGCCAGAGGATCTCGCCGCGCTGCCGGGCCGCGGCCTCGTCGCGCGAAGAGTAGACGTGGATGCGCCCGCGCCCCTGCTGCTTGGCGATGTAGCAGGCGGAATCGGCCGCGCTCAGGATATCCTCGATGGAACCGCTCTCGCTGGCCATCTGCACCAGGCCGACGCTGACGCCCACGCTGTAGATCTTGTCGCGCCAGACGAAATTGAAATCGCGCACCGCTGCGCAGACATCGTCCGCGATCTGGCGCGCCTTCTCCAGCGGGCAGCCCATGAGCAGCAACCCGAACTCGTCGCCGCCGATGCGCGCCACCACGTCGGAGTCGCGCACCTTCTCTTTCAGGATCCCCGCCAGCTCGCGCAACATGTTGTCGCCGGCGGTGTGGCCGCTGGTGTCGTTGACGGCCTTGAAACGGTCGAGGTCGAGATAGCACAACACGTGGCTGGCGCTGCGCGCACGCGCGTCCTGCAAGGCCTCTTCCAGGCGCCGCTCGAATTCACGCCGGTTCACCAGGCCGGTGAGGGGATCGTGACTCGCCTGGTAGGACATCTGGCGCGTGATGCCGCGCAGCTCGGAGACGTCGTGCAGCACCATGACGCAGCCGGTCGGCTGGCCGCCATGGCTGCTGCGGATGGGAGACGCGCGCATCTCCACGGAGAGTTCCTGGCCGGACGCCCTGGCCACCAGCAGGGCCCGGCGGCCGAGATCGATGCGACGGCGCTCATCCAGGCAGCGGTGCACGGGATCGGGCAGGGCGCGCCGGTCGCCTTCCTCGACCAGCGCCGCGAGATCAGCCAGCACACGCCCACGCGCCTGGTCGACCTTGCACCCCAGCATGCTCTCGGCCGCCGAGTTGAGGTACTCGATCTGCCCGCGCGTGTCAGTGATGATCACGCCCTCGCTGATGGAGTCCAGGGTCGCCTCGGCGAGCTCGGCGCCTTCGCGCCGCACCGAGCGCATCAATTCCTCGCGCGACAGCCGCACCACCGTGCCGAGGGCGCCGTCCGCGCCCGCCACGGGAAAGCCGGAGAGCTCGCAGTTCAGCGTCGCGCCGTCGTCATCGCGCAGCCGCAGGCTGACCACCGACTGGCGCCCCGCCCGGCGTGCGTTGAGCCAGGCCGCGAATGATTCTTCCTGGCCCGCATCGACCAGCTCGGCGAAGCGGCGACCGACCAGCGGCCGGCCGGCGCCCAGCAGGGCCTCGGCCGCGGCATTCGAGTAGCGGATGTCGTCGTCGTGCAACAGCACGGCGTCGCTGACGCGCTCGGCGAGGCTCAGGAACAGGTGCTGGTCGCCCACGGACACCCCGGGGCGCGGCCCCTGCGGAGAGGCTCCGCCGCTGGCGCGATGCGGCAGTGGGATGAGCTTGCCCTGCGTTGCCGACATGGACATGGAGCCGGCGCCTGGTTCCTCGCGCGGCTCGCCGCGCCGGCGCCACAACGACACGCCGAGCCATGCGAGCGCCCCGGCGGCGACGGCAATGGTGGCGGTTTCGAGCACTGGCATTCCTGTTGCCTCCCCCTGCGCCTGTCCTCAGCCCGGCCGGTAGACCTTGGCTGCCCCCTGGCGAAACTCGACCGATTTTTCCGCCATGCCGCGCTGGCGCGCCTCGTCCACGCTGGCATGCCCACGGGAAGCGGCGTACTCGCGCACTTCCTGCGTGATCTTCATGGAACAGAACTGCGGTCCGCACATGGAACAGAAATGCGCCAGCTTGTGCGCCTCCTTGGGCAGCGTCTGGTCGTGGTACTCGCGCGCGCGCTCCGGGTCGAGGCCGAGGTTGAACTGGTCCTCCCAGCGGAACTCGAAACGCGCCTGCGACAGGGCGTTATCGCGCAGTTGCGCGCCGGGATGCCCCTTGGCCAGGTCGGCGGCATGGGCCGCGATGCGGTAGGCGATCATGCCTTCTCTCACGTCTTCACGATCGGGCAGTCCCAGGTGCTCCTTCGGCGTGACGTAGCACAGCATCGCCGTGCCGTACCAGCCGATCTGCGCCGCGCCGATGGCCGAGGTGATGTGGTCGTAGCCCGGCGCGATATCCGTGGTGAGCGGGCCGAGGGTGTAGAACGGCGCCTCCGCGCAGGCCGACAATTCCTTGTCCATGTTCTCGCGGATCAGCTGCATGGGCACGTGGCCGGGACCCTCGATCATGACCTGGACGTCGTGTTCCCAGGCCTTCGCCGTGAGCTCGCCCAGCGTCTCCAGCTCCGCGAACTGCGCCTCGTCGTTGGCGTCCGCGATCGAGCCGGGGCGCAGGCCGTCGCCGAGGGAGAAGGCGACGTCGTAGGCCGCCATGATCTCGCAGATCTCTTCGAAGTGGGTATAGAGAAAGTTCTCGCGGTGATGCGCCAGGCACCACTTCGCCATGATCGAGCCGCCGCGCGACACGATACCGGTGACGCGCTGCGCCGTCATGGGAATGAAGGGCAGGCGCACGCCGGCGTGGATGGTGAAGTAGTCCACACCCTGCTCCGCCTGCTCCACCAGCGTGTCGCGGAACAGCTCCCAGGTGAGTTCCTCGGCGCGCCCGTCGACCTTCTCCAGCGCCTGGTAGATCGGCACCGTGCCGATGGGCACCGGCGCGTTGCGGATGATCCACTCGCGCGTCTCGTGGATGTGCTTGCCGGTGGACAGGTCCATCACCGTGTCGGCGCCCCAGCGGATGGCCCACACCAGCTTCTCCACCTCTTCCGCGATCGAGGAGGTCACGGCCGAGTTGCCGATGTTGGCGTTCACCTTCACGCGGAAGTTGCGCCCGATGATCATCGGCTCGAGCTCGGGATGGTTGAGATTGCAGGGGATGATCGCGCGTCCCGCGGCCACCTCGGCACGCACGAACTCAGGCGTGACCTGCGCCGGCAGGCGCGCGCCGAAGGACTGCCCCGGGTGTCGCGCCAGCAGGCCGGCCGCGGCGTAGGCTTCGCGCCGGGCTTCGAGATCGGCGTTCTCGCGCAGCGCCACGTATTCCATCTCCGGCGTCACGATGCCGCGCCGCGCATAGTGCATCTGGGAAACGTTCCGGCCACGCAACGCGCACCGCGGGCTACGCCCGCCGGGGAATGCCAGCGCCGCCGCCTCGAGGTCGCGTGCGCGCTGGCGCGCGAAGGCGGAGCTGCGATCGTCCAGCGGCGCCGAGTCGGCGCGCTCCGCGATCCAGGCCGCGCGCAGCGGGGGCAGACCCTGCAACAGGTCGACGCCGTGCGCGGGATCGGTGTAGGGACCCGAGGTGTCGTA
Organism: Thioalkalivibrio sp. XN279; assembly: GCF_011089885.1. NCBI lineage: Bacteria > Pseudomonadati > Pseudomonadota > Gammaproteobacteria > Chromatiales > Ectothiorhodospiraceae > Thioalkalivibrio > Thioalkalivibrio sp. XN279. Next base: position 298,940 of record NZ_JAANBD010000029.1, read on the forward strand.
GACCACGATCGCCGGATTGAGCCGGGAGCCGCCGGCGGCCGGTGTCGGCGTCTGGCTGATCTCGCGCATCGCCACGCGCAGGTCGTCCCTGCTGCCGGTGACGTGAATCTTGCGGGAGCCCGGATAGGGCTGCGTCACGGCGTCGCCGAGGCGGGCCGGATCCCGGAGTTCGTCGCGAGGACTTGCGCTCATGTCTTTCCTTGCCGCCGGGAACGACGGGACTCGTTTAATCCGCAGAGCTTAACCCATTCGCGCCGGCGCCCTGCAGAGGCGCCACGATAATCCAATGCGCCGCCGCTTGTCACACTCCGCGGCAGCCACTAACCTCAGCACGCTCGGCCGCAGCGCGGCCCGTCTGAAGCGTTCCGCAAATGGACCTCGCTACTGCAAGACAACAAATGGTAGGCCAGCAGCTCCGTGCCTGGGACGTGCTCGACGAGCGCGTCCTCGACGTCATGGACGCCGTGCCGCGGGAGCGCTTCGTCCCGTCGGAATGGCGCGGGCTGGCTTACGCGGACGCCGAGATCCCGCTGGGCGCCGGCAAGCTGCTGGCACCGCCCAAGCTGCAGGGCCGCGCCCTCCAGGCGCTGCTGCCGCAGGCCGAGGACAACGTGCTCGAGATCGGCACCGGGACGGGCTATATGACCGCCTGCCTCGCGCTGCTGGCCCGCAGCGTCACCTCGGTCGAGCTGCACCCCGCCCTGGCGGCGGCCGCGCGCAGCAACCTGGCGGCCCTCGACATCCGGAATGCGGAAGTCGTCGAAGGCGACGGCCTGGCAATGGAATTCCCGCCCGAGTTCGATGTCATATGCCTGAACGGCTCGCTGCCGGTCGCCGAGCCGCGCTTCGCGCACCTGCTCAGGCCGGGCGGCCGGCTGTTCCTCGTCGCGGGCAAGCCGCCAGTGATGGAAGCGCTCCGGGTGACGCGCCATGGCGAGAACGCCTGGACGACCGACAAGTTGTTCGAGACCTGCCTGCCGCCACTGGAAAATGCGCGGCAGCCGGCGGAGTTCGTATTCTGATGATCAAGGAAATGAGTCCGGTGGAATTCGTGGCGCGACGCGACAAGGGCGAGACGCCCGTGTTGCTGGACGTGCGCGAAGACTGGGAGCTGGGGATCGCCCGCGTCGAAGGCGCCGTGCACATCCCCATGGGGGACATTCCGGCCCGCCTGGGGGAGCTGGAGCCTGAGCGCGAGGTGGTGGTGCTGTGCCGCAGCGGCGGCCGCAGTGCCCAGGTGGCGCGCTTCCTCGAGCAGCAGGGCTTCTCCAGCGTGTGGAACCTCGCCGGGGGCATCCTCGCATGGGCCCAGCAGGTGGATCCCAGCCTGACGCCCTACTGAGACTGCACCGGTCCGGACTTGCTCCCGGGACAGCGATATGGTGATATATCTCACTATATCACCGGCGCCTCAAACAGCAGATTCAAGGAATCGCCCATGAAGCTCAACAGCCTGTATTCGTTGCTCGCGGCCCTGGCGCTGCTCGCCTCCTCCCAGGCCGGCGCCACCAGCCTGTTCGAAGCCTATCGCGACGCCCTGCGCAGCGACCCCACCCTGCGCGAGGCCGCCGCGAATCGTTCCGCCACGCTGGAAGCGAAGCCGCAGGCGCGCGCCGCCCTGCTGCCGCAGATCGAGGCCACCGGCAGTTACCAGCACTCGTCCAGCTCGGGCACGCAGACCTTCACCCAGCGGCTGGAATCGGGGCAGGTCGTGACGTTGTCTTCCGGCTTCCGCCAGGAAGTGGAGCCGCTGCGCAACTGGCAGCTGCGCGTCACCCAGACCCTGTTCCGCTGGGACCAGTGGGTCGCCTTGCGCCAGGCCGACAAGGAACTGGCGCGGGCCGAAGCCGAGTTCCGCGCCGCCGAGCAGGACCTCATGGCGCGTGTCGCCAACCGGTATTTCGAGATCCTCGGCGCACGCGCCACCCTGGAAGCGGCGGAAGCCGCGCGCGAGGCCATCGGCCGCCAGCTGGAGCAGGCCGAGAAACGTTTTGAGGTCGGCCTGTCCGCCATCACGGACGTGCAGGAAGCCCAGGCCAGCTTTGACGCCGCCACCGCCGGCGTCATCGAGGCGAAGCGGACCTACGCCGTCGCGCGCGAGTTCCTGCGCGAAATCACGGGCGTGTATTACGACGATCTCGCCGACGCAGGCCCCGACACGCCGCTGGTCTCGCCCGAGCCCGACGACGTCGATGAATGGGTGCAGACGGCGCTGTCGCGCAACCTGAGCCTGGAGGCTGCCCGCATCGCCGCGGACATCAGCCGCGACAATATTTCCCTGCAGCGCAGCGGCCACTATCCCGCGCTGGAGCTGTTCGCCACGCGGGGCAATTCGCGCGTCACGGCCGAGCGCCAGGACAGCCCCGTGGTCCTGCCCGGCGACCCGGATCCCGGCCCGCAGCCCTTCCTGCCGGCCGACAGCGATTCCTGGCAGGACGCCTACGGCGTCCAGGTGCGCGTGCCCATCTACTCTGGCGGCGCCGTCAGCGCCGGGGTGCGCGAAGCGACTTACCGTCATGAAGCCAGCCAGCAGCAGCTCGAGCGCGTGGCCCGCCAGACTGAGCGCGCCGCGCGCGACGCGTATCTCTCGGTGACCTCGGAAATCAGCCGCGTCGAGGCGCTGACCCAGGCCGTGGAATCCGCGCAGACCGCGCTGCGCGCCACCGAGGCCGGCTTCGAGGTCGGCACGCGCACCACGGTGGACGTCCTGCAGTCGCGGCGCCAGCTGTTCGAGGCCCAGCGCGACCTGGCCAACAGCCGCTATACCTACCTGGTCAACGCGCTGCTCCTGAAGCAGGCGGCGGGCACATTGCAGGAGGCGGACATCAGGGAAATCGATGGCTGGCTGAAGCCCGCCGACCAGGTGCCCACGCCCAGCCAGCCGGCGCCCTGAGCGGCGACAGCCTCAGCGCTACGCCAGCAGCGGCGCCAGCAACTCGCGGAGCTTCTCCAGCGCGCCGCTGCTCTGCTCGAAGACCCGCCGGGCGCGGGCGCCGCGCTCTGCGCGCAGTGCGGTATCCAGCAGCAGGGCTGTGACCGCCGCGCCGAGCCGCTGCGCATCGGGCACGATCTCCAGCCCGCCGGACTCCGCCAGGATCGAGGCGATGTCCTCGGCATTGAAGTTGTGCGGACCGGCCAGCACCGGCAGGCTCAAGGCGGCCGGCTCGAGCAGGTTGTGCCCCCCCACCTCCACCAGGCTGCCACCGACGAAAGCCACGTCGGCGGCGGCGTAGAACATCGGCAGCTCGCCGAGCGTGTCGACCAGGTAGACCGGCTCGGCGTCGCGTGCACCCTGCCCGAGCGTCCGGCGCCCGAATGCCGCGTGCCGGTCAGCAACCTGCTCCGCGACCGCGCCGAACCTGTCCGGGTGGCGCGGCACCAGCAACAACAAGGCGTCCGGGATTCGTGCGGTGACGATCGCATGGGCGTCCAGCGCTGCCTTCTCCTCGCCCTCGTGGGTGCTCGCAGCGATCCACACCGGGCGTGACGGCGCATGCTCGTCCCGGAACGCGCGGCCTGCCGCAACCAGGGCATCCGGGAGCGCCACGTCCGCCTTGAGGTTGCCGGCCACGACCACGTTGGCCGGATTGGCGCCGATGAGCCGGAAGCGCTCGGCATCCTGCTCGCTCTGGGCCGCCACTACGATGCCGTGCGCCAGCGCCGCGCGAAACAGGCTGCTGAAGCGGCGGTAGCGTCCCACCGAGCGCGGCGAGATGCGGGCATTCGCCAGCACCAGCGGCACGCGCTGCGCGCCGCACTCCGCGAACATGTTGGGCCAGAGTTCGGTTTCCATCACGATCACCAGGCGCGGCTGCATGCGGCGGAAAAACCGCCGCACCGAACCGGGGGAATCGTACGGGGCGTAGCTGTGCAGCACGCGATCGCCGAACAGCTCGCTGACGCGCGCCGCGCCGGTCGGCGTCGCCGTGGTCATCACCAGGGGCATGCCGGGGTAGTCGCGCAACAAGGCCTCGACCAGGGCAGAGGCCGCGACAACCTCACCCACGGAAACCGCGTGCACCCAGATGGAGGGGCGGTCGAGCCGCGGGCGCCCGAAGCCGAACCGCTCCGGGAAGCGTCGCCAGTAGGCGCGGTTGCCCAGCCCTTTCCAGAACAGGATCAGGGCGACGACAGGGACCGCAAGGTAGGAGATGAAGACGTAGAGACGGAACAACGGCGCCGAACCCGAAGGGTGTCGGCGATGGTATCACAGCGTCCGCCGCGCCCGGCCCGGATGGCTATAATGCCGGCAAATTGCACGCCCGCTCCGCACCGGACACCAGCTTGAGCAGCACCTCCACGCCCCTGTACCGTTTCCTTGCCCCGCGCTACTGGCCGGTCTGGCTCGCGCTCGGCGCAGTGCGGTTGCTGGTCGCGCTGCCCTACGGCGCGCAACGGATCGCGGGGCGCATCATCGGTCGTACGGCGCTGGTGTTCGCGCGCCAGCGGCGGGCGATCGCCGCGCGCAACCTGGAGCTCGCCTTCCCCGAGCTCGACGCCGCCGCGCGCCGCGAGCTGTTGCGGCGGCACTTCGAGTCACTCGGCATGTCCATCATCGAGACCGGGATGTGCTGGTGGGCCAGCGACGCGCGCATCTCGCGCCTGGTCGAAGTGTCCGGCCTGGAGCATGCCGAGGCGGCGCTCGCTGCAGGCCACGGCGCGATCATGCTCACGGGCCACTTCACCACCCTCGACCTCGGTGGGCGGTTCCTCACTCGCGTGGCGCCGGTCAGCGCCATGTACCGGCCGCATCGTAATCCGCTGTTCGAAGAGATCATGCGCCGCGGGCGCGAGCGCTCCGCGCGCCAGGCCTTCGTCAAGACCGACGTGCGCGCCATGATCCGCGCGCTGCGCACCAACCACCTGGTCTGGTATGCGCCCGACCAGGCTCACAAGCGCGGCAAGTACAGCGCCGTGGTCCCGTTTTTCGGCGTGCCCGCGCCCACCAACACGGCGACCTCCGCCTTCGCCCGGCTGGGCCAGGCGCCGGTGATCCCTTTTTTTCCCGTGCGGCTGCCGGGGCGCGGTGGCTACCGCCTGGAAATTCTCCCGCCACTCAAGGACTTTCCGGGGTCAGACCCCGATGCGGATGCGCTGCGCATCAACCACCTGCTGGAGGAGCGCATCCGGCTGTGCCCCGAGCAGTACCTGTGGGTGCATCGGCGCTTCAAGCCAGCGGGCGCCGCGGGCGAGGACCACTACGGCCCGCTGGGCCGCAAGCGCAAGCGGCGCGCCTCGGCGTAACCCGCCAGCAGCAGGCCCCAGCCCCCAGAACTGAAGGGCGGCATCGTCGCATCGCGCGCGATCTTGCGCAGTGAGCGCTCGAGCCGCGCCAGGTTGTGCTCGCGCCAGGCGCCCGGCGCCCGGAAACGACCGCGATCAAAGTCCAGCAACCAGGCGGCACCCGCTGCGTCGAGCATGATGTTGTGCGCATTCAGGTCCGCGTGGCAGGCGCCGGCAGCATGGAAGCGCCAGATCGTCGCGCCGAGCTCGCGCCAGTCGACCGCCTCGCCCTGCGCGAGCCGGCTCGAGAGGGGTACGGCGGACGGAATGCGCTGCGTGACGAGATCCGCGCGGTACCAGGGCCCGGCGCGGCGCCAGGCCGCGGCGACCGGCCCGGGCACAGGCAGGCCGAGTTCCGCGAGCGCCGCGAGCATGCGCCATTCGCGGTAACAGCGCGTCCGCTCCGCACCGAGCCAGGCATAGCGATCCTGCACGAGGCGACCGAACAGGCCGCCGCGGCGGTAGTGCCGCACGGCCCACTCGCCGCCCGGGGCCGGCACGAACACCACTTCGCCGCGACCGCGCTCGGCGAGCCCGGCCGGGGCGCGCGCACGCAGGGAGGCGATGAAACCCGGGCCGGGCGCCGCGACCAGGGCCGGATCGTACAGCAGCCCCCAGCCGGCGCCCTGCGCGAGCGCGGCGTTCACGGCCGCGCGGGCCTCACTCGGGCGCGCCCGGCGCGTCGGCCAGCACGAACACGGCGCCGCAGTAGGGGCACTTCGCGCTGCCCGTGGCCTCGATGGGCAGGTAGACGCGCGGGTGCGAGTTCCACAACTTCATCGCCGGCGTCGGGCACGACAGCGGCAGGTCGCTGCGCGTGACCCGGTAGAGGCACTCGGTGTTGGCGTCGAGGGGTTCTTCTCCGGCCATGGTCGCTCCCGCAATGTGGGGCGCATTATAGCGGGCCGGGCGCCTCCATGATGCGCTGCCACAGCGCCTGCACCCGGTCGCGCAGTGCCGCCACCTCCGCGACCGGCGCCACCCCGGGGGCGCCGGCCAGCGCCTGGCGATGCAGGCGCTGGCGGAACTCCAGGTAAGCCTCGTGCAGCAGCGCACTGTCCGCGGGGTCCAGCAGGCCGGCATCACGCAGGTCCTCGAGCTGGCGCACGTTATCGCTCCAGCGCAGCAGCGCCGGCCGCTCGGCAGCGTGTTGCAGCACCAGGTACTGCACCATGAACTCGATATCGGCCACGCCGCCCGCGTCCTGCTTGATATCGAACAGCGCCTGCGTCCCGGAAGACAGCTCGCTGCGCATGCGCTCGCGCATCGCGGCCACTTCCGCGCGCAGGTTTTCGCGCCGCACTGCTTCGACCAGGACGCGCTCGCGCAAGGCCGCGAAGGCCGCGCGCACACCCGGGTCCCCGGCCACCGCCCTGGCGCGCAGCAGTGCCTGGTGCTCCCAGGTCCAGGCGCGCTCGCGCTGGTAGGACTCGAAGGCGTTGAGCCCGGTCACCAGCAGCCCGCCCTTCCCGCTCGGACGCAGCCGCGTGTCCACCTCGTAAAGCACGCCGGCCCCCGTGGGCGTCGCCAGCAGGTGCACGATGCGCCGCGTCATGCGCGCGAACAGCATGCCGGTCTCGATGACCGCCGGGCCCTCGCTGCGCTGGATCTCGCCCGCCGCGTCGTGCACGAACACCAGGTCGAGGTCGGAACCGTAGCCGAGCTCGATCCCGCCCAGCTTGCCGTAGCCGATGACCGCCATGTGACAGGGCGACAATGCGTCCTCGTCGTCGCCGCACAGCGGACGGCCGTGGCGCCGTTCGGCGTCGTCGCGCGCGATGCGCACGCATGCTTCCAGCAGCACCTCCGCGATCCAGGTGAGCTGGTCGCTGACCTTCATGACCGGCAGGCGGCCCGTCAGGTCGGCCACCGCCACGCGGAACACGGCGGCACGCTGGAAATTGCGCAGCGCGTCCATCAGCCCCTCGAGATCCTCCGGCTCGACCCCGGCGAGACGCTCCTCGAGCTCCACGCCGAGCTGGTCCCGTCCCGGCGGCGACTCCATCACCCGCGGGTCGATGAGGTCGTCCAGCAGCAACGGATGCACCGCCACCTGGCCGGCGAGGAACTCGCTGCCGCCGCACAGCGTGATGAAGCGGCGCAGCGCAGCGGGGTTCTCGTTCAGCAGGGCGAAGTAGGCACTGCGCCCGCCGATCGCGCTGACCACGCGCAGCAGGCGCTCGAGCGCCTCCTCCGGCGCCTCGAGCTCACACGCGCCCCGCGCCAGCGCGGGCACCAGGGTGCCGAGGCGCTGCCGTGCCGTCTCGTCCAGGCGCCGGTACCAGCCAGCATCCGCCACGCTGCGCATGGCCTCCAGGGCGCGCTCCGGCGCCGCATAGCCGGCATGCGCCAGGCCATCCAGCGCAGCCTTCTCGCCGGCGTCGCCGCGCCAGGCCGCGGCCAGCCCGTCCGCGCCCTGGTCCGCACTCACGCCCGCCGTCTGGTGCCGGAACCACGTATCCACCCGGGCCAGGTGGCCGTCCAGCCGGGTGCGAAACGCCTGCCAGTCTTCGCAGCCCATGGCGAAAGCCAGTCGCAGTCGACCGACCTCGTCGGTCGGCAGGTCGTGGGTCTGGCGATCCTGCCAGGCCTGGAGCCGGTTCTCCGTGAGGCGCAGGAAACGCCAGGCGGCGCGCAACTCCTGCACCGCCTCCGCTGGCAGCTGGCCGGTCTCCTCGAGCCGCGCCAGGGCGGCCGGCAGCCCCTGCTGCCGCAGGCGCGGATCGGCGCCGCCGCGCAACAGCTGCAGGCACTGGACGATGAACTCGATCTCGCGGATGCCCCCGCGCCCCAGCTTGATGTTGCCGCGCAGCTCGCGCCGCTCCACCTCCGCGGCGATCTTCTGCTTCATGTCGCGCAGCGCCTCGAACAGGCCGAAGTCCAGGTAGCGGCGGAACACGAAAGGCCGCAGCACGTCGCGGTAGAGCCCCATGCCGGCGCGGTGGCCGGTCACGGCGCGCGCCTTCACATAGGCATAGCGCTCCCAGGCGCGACCGTGTTGCTGCAGGTAATTCGCGAACGCGGTCAGGCTCATGGCCAGCGGGCCGCTCTCGCCGAAGGGGCGCAGGCGCATGTCGACCCGGAACACGAAGCCGTCGGCCGTCACTTCGTCCAGCAGGCGGATCAGCTCGCGCCCGGCGCGGGTGAAGAACTGCTCGTTGCTCAGCGGCCGCTCGCCGTCGGTCTCGCCGGCCTCCGGGTAGAGAAACACCAGGTCGATGTCGGAGGAGAAATTGAGCTCGCCGCCGCCGAGCTTGCCCATGGCGATCACCAGCAGGCGTTGCACCACGCCGTCCGACCCGCGCGGCTGGCCGTGCCGCGCGCTCAGGCGTGCATGCACCCAGTCATCGGCGGCCCGGATGCAGACCTCGGCCAGCTCGCTGAGGTGCCCGAGGGTTTCTTCCAGCACAGCCCACCCGGCCAGGTCGCGCCAGGCGATGCGCAGCATCTCGCCGCGGCGGAAGGCGCGCAGTCGCGTCATCGCCTCGGCCTCGTCCGCGACGCCGCCCAGCAGCTCCCCCGCCGCGCCCAGCAACGTACCCGGCGTCCACGGCTGCTGCGCCGCGGTGGCCAGGGCATGCAACTGCGCACCGCCGCGCAGGGCATGCTCGACGACGAACTCGCTGGCAGCCCACACCCGCGGTGCCGCCTCCGCCAGCGCCGCCACAGCGGCGAAATCGCCGGCCTCGTCCGGCCATTGCGCGGCGAAGCGACGCCAGCGTTCAGGCAGGTCACGCTGCAGGGGTTCGGGCAGGGCCGCCAGGCCGGCGGCCACCGGATCGGTCGCGGCGGATGATGTCATCGCTGCAGAGGATATCAGCGTGCCGGCCGGAGCGGCGCGGCAAAAGAAAGGGCCGGGCGACATTGCCGCCCGGCCCTTCCGGTCTCTGCGTCTCCGCGACTGTGCGGATACTTACATCATGCCGTCCATGTCAGGCATCGCGGGCGCCTTCTCATCGTCCTTCGGCATTTCCGCGATCATCACTTCGGTGGTGAGCAACAGGCCGGCCACGGAAGCGGCGTTCTGCAGCGCCAGGCGGGTGACCTTGGTGGGATCCAGGATGCCCATGTCGATCAGGTCGCCGTACTCGCTGGACGCAGCGTTGTAGCCGTAGTTGCCCTTGCCTTCGCGCACCTTGTTGAGCACCACGGAGCCATCCTCGCCCGCATTGGCGACGATCTGGCGCAGCGGCTCCTCGGCAGCGCGGAGCAGGATCTTCACGCCCATGTCCTGGTCGTGGTTGTCGCCCTTGAGCTTGCCCAGCTCGGCCACCGCGCGCACCAGCGCCACGCCGCCGCCCGGGACCACGCCCTCCTCGACCGCCGCGCGCGTGGCGTGCAGCGCGTCTTCGACGCGGGCCTTCTTCTCCTTCATCTCGACCTCGGTGGCCGCACCGACCTTGATCACGGCGACGCCGCCGGCGAGCTTGGCGACCCGCTCCTGCAGCTTCTCCTTGTCGTAGTCGGAGGTGGCGTCCTCGATCTGGGCGCGGATCTGCTCGATGCGGCCCTTGATGTCGTCGGCCTTGCCGTGGCCGTCGATGATGGTGGTGTTCTCCTTGGTGACCTGCACCTTCTTCGCCTCGCCGAGGTCGGCCAGGGAGGCCTTCTCGAGCTGCAGGCCGACTTCCTCGGAGATCACCGTGCCGCCGGTCAGGATGGCGATGTCCTGCAGCATGGCCTTGCGGCGGTCGCCGAAGCCCGGCGCCTTCACGGCGGCGACCTTGACGATGCCGCGGATGGTGTTCACCACCAGCGTTGCCAGCGCCTCGCCCTCGACGTCCTCGGACACGATCAGCAGCGGACGGCCGGACTTGGCGACGGCCTCCAGCAGCGGCAGCATCTCGCGGATGTTCGAGATCTTCTTGTCGTGCAGCAGGATGTAGGGGTTCTCGAGCACCACCGACTGGGTCTGCTGGTCATTGATGAAGTATGGCGAGAGGTAGCCGCGGTCGAACTGCATGCCCTCGACCACGTCCAGCTCGCTCTCCAGGCCCGAGCCGTCCTCGACGGTGATCACGCCTTCCTTGCCGACCTTGTCCATCGCCTCGGCGATGCGGTTGCCGATCTCGCTGTCGCCGTTGGCCGAAATCGTGCCGACCTGGGCGATGGCCTTGCGGTCCTCGCAGGGCTTCGACAACTTCTTCAGCTCGGCGATGATGCTGGCGGTGGCCTTGTCGATGCCGCGCTTCAGGTCCATCGGGTTCATGCCGGCAGCCACTGACTTCATGCCCTCGCGCAGGATCGCCTGCGCCAGCACGGTGGCGGTGGTGGTGCCGTCGCCGGCCTCGTCGGAGGTCTGCGAGGCGACTTCCTTCACCATCTGCGCGCCCATGTTCTCGAACCGGTCCTGCAGCTCGATTTCCTTGGCGACGGAGACGCCGTCCTTGGTCACGGTCGGCGAACCGAAGCTCTTCTCGAGCACGGCGTTGCGGCCCTTCGGGCCGAGGGTCACCTTGACGGCGTTGGCGAGGATGTTGACGCCGCGGACCATGCGGCCACGCGCTTCATCACTGAACTTGACTTCTTTTGCAGCCATGGATGTCTGCTCCTTGGGTATCTGTGTTCGCTGGGAAGGAGGTGCGGGGCGCTCAGCCCTCGAGCACGGCCATGACGTCGTCTTCGCGCATCACGAGCACGTCTTCGCCGTCGACCTTCACCTCGGTGCCGCTGTACTTGCCGAAGAGGACGCGATCGCCCACCTTCAGGTCGAGCGGGCGGGTTTCGCCGTTCTCGAGGATCTTGCCGTTGCCCACGGCGATCACTTCACCGCGGATCGGCTTCTCGGTGGCAGTGTCGGGAATGACGATGCCGCCCGGCGAAGTGCGCTCTTCCTCGAGACGCTTGATAACGACCCGGTCATGAAGCGGACGAATCTTCATATTCGCTTTCTCCTTGAAATTCATTGGGTTGTGGAATCCAACCCGGACCATTTTGACGGGCGAGACTGTTAGCACTCACCCCGAGTGAGTGCTAATAATAGGGACGGATCGGCCGGAGTCAAGGGTGGACGCCTACGCATGGCGTGAACCGGGCCGGGCCGCTATCCTTGGCGGCCACGAAATTCGGCGGAACTGCGCAAGTGACTGAACCGCAATGTATTGTCGTGCTCTGTACTTGTCCGGAAGGTGACGCGGCCGGCGACATCGCCCGCGCCCTGGTCGAGGAAGGCCTGGCGGCGTGCGTGAATCGCCTGCCCGGCGTGGTGTCGAACTTTCGCTGGGAAGGGCGCGTGGAGGAAGAACGCGAGATCCTGCTGCTCATCAAGTCCACCCCGGCACGACTCGATGACCTCAGCGCGCGTATCAAGGCACTGCACCCCTACGAACTTCCGGAGGTCGTGGCTGTCCCTGTAACCGGGGGCCTCGCAGGCTACCTCGACTGGGTGCGCAGCAGCGTGGCCGGCGCTTCCGGCTCATGAACGGCGAAGAATAATGTTGAGACTGATCCTGCTGGCGCTCGGCACGCTGCTGTCCCTGTCCGCTGCGGCCGAGCCGCAGCTGCTGCGCGCGGAGCAAGCCTTCCGTTACACCGCCGTGCACGAGGGCGGCGAGGTCGTGGTGCGCTGGCAGGCCGCCGACGGCTACTACATGTACCAGGACCGCTTCGGTTTCCGCAGCCTCGACCCGGCCGTCAGCCTGGGCGAGCCGGTGATGCCGGCCGGCCTGCCCTACGAGGACGAGTTCTTCGGCGCCACGACGATCCATCGCGGCGACTTCGAGATCCGCGTCCCCATGACCGGCGCGCCCGGCGACGCCCCCTTCCCCATCGAAATCCGCTCCCAGGGCTGCGCCGACATCGGCGTGTGCCTGCCGCCGCAGACCTGGCAGGCCGAAGTCGCGTCCGCAGCCGCCGCGGCGCCCGGACCTGCCGCCGGCACGCCGGGGCCCGCCGCGGAACGACCGCGGCGTTCCTTGCTGTCCTTCCTCACCGGCAACGGGGCCCCGGGCCAGCAGGCCTTCCTGCCGCCGCAGGAGGCCTTCAAGACGCGCGCCTGGCGCGACGGCGAGCGCATCGTGCTGGAGTGGGACATCGCGCCGGGCTATTACCTCTACCGCGACAAGTTCGGCGTCAGTGCCGACGGCGTCGAGCTGCCCGCGGGTTTCCCCGCCGGTGAAATCATTCATGACGAGACCTTCGGCGACGTCGAAGTGTTGTTCGACTCGGCCGCCACCAGCGTGGTGCCGCCGCAAGGAGTCGAGGCGCTGGTGGCTCGCTACCAGGGCTGCGCCAAGGACGGCATCTGCTACCCGCCGGAGAAGTGGACCGTCACCCTGGCCGGGCTCGGCGCAGCGCCTGCGGGCGCGGCCGGCGCCACGAGCAGAGCGGGCAGCGCAGGCAACGCGATCAGCGGCGCGGCCGCCGGCCAGGCCCCCGTGTCCGAAACCGATCGCCTCGCGGCGCTGATCAGCGACGGCTCGCTGCCGGCCGTGCTCGGCGTGTTTTTCGGCCTCGGACTGCTGCTGGCATTCACGCCCTGCGTGCTGCCCATGGTGCCCATCCTGTCCGGGCTGATCGTCGGCCAGGGCGCCGGCCTGACGACGCGGCGGGCTTTCTCGCTTTCGGCCGTATTCGTGCTGGCCATGGCGCTGACCTACACCATCGCCGGGGTCGTGGTGGCCCTGCTCGGCTACAACCTGCAGGCCGCATTCCAGCATCCGGCGGTGCTGTCGGGCTTCGCCGTCGTCTTCCTGCTGCTGGCGCTGGCCATGTTCGGCTTCTACGAGCTGCAGGTGCCGGCCTCGTTGCAGGCGAAGCTGATCAACCTGTCCAACCGCCAGCGCTCGGGCACCTGGATCGGAGCGGGCGCCATGGGCGTGTTCTCCGCTCTCATCGTGGGACCGTGCGTGGCGGCGCCGCTGGCCGCGGCGCTGATCGTGATCGGCGCCACCGGCGACCCGGTGCGCGGCGGCGCCGCGCTGTTCGCGCTGTCGATGGGCATGGGCGCGCCGTTGCTGGCCTTCGGCGCTTCCGCGGGCAAGATCTTGCCGCGCGCCGGCGCCTGGATGGTGCACGTCAACAACCTGTTCGGGCTGCTGCTGCTGGCGGTGGCCGTGTGGATGCTGGAGCGGATCGTGCCGCCGGCCGTGACGCTGGCGCTGTGGGCGGGGCTGCTGTTGCTCGCCGCCGTGTTCCTCGGCGCGGTCGAGCCGCTCAAGCCCGACGCGGGCCCGGGACGCCGCATCGCCAAGGGCCTCGGGCTGATGAGCCTGCTGTATGGCGCCGTGCTGCTGGTCGGCGCCGCCGCCGGGGGCCAGTCCCCGTGGCAGCCACTGTCCGGCCTGCGCGCACCGGCCCAGGGAATCGCCGCCACCGCCACGACCCGCGAGTTCAAGGTGATCAAGACGGTCGCCGACCTGGAGCGCGAACTGCGCGCGGCGGGCGCTGCCGGGCGCACCACCCTGCTCGACTTTTATGCCGACTGGTGCGTGGACTGCAAGCGCATGGAGCGCTACACCTTCCCCGAGCCGGCCGTGCAGGCCGCGCTGGGCGACACGCTGCTGCTCAAGGCCGACGTGACCGCAAACGACGACGCCGATCGCGAGCTCATGAACCGCTTCAACATCTTCGGCCCGCCCGCCACGCTGTTCTTCGGGCCGGACGGCGACGAGCTGCGGCCTTACCGGCTGCTCGGCTTCGTCCCCGCGGAGCGCTTCGCCCAGCACGTGCGCACGGCCCAGGACAGCGCAGGAGAGCGGCCGTGAGGAAGATCGTCGCGCTGGTCCTGTTGCTGCTGGCCTCCGCCGTCGCCGGCTTCCTGCTCTACCAGGGACTGGCCGGCGGCGGCTTCGGCACGCAGGCCCGCCCGGCGCCTGAATTCACGCTGCCGGACCTGGACGGCGTGGCCCGCTCCAGCGACGAGTGGGACGGCGACATCCGCGTGGTCAATTTCTGGGCCACCTGGTGCCCGCCCTGCATCCGCGAGATCCCGCTGCTGGTGGAGATCCAGGACGAGTACCGCGACCGCGGCGTGACGGTCATCGGCATTGCCGTGGACGAGACCGAGGCGGTGGCCGAGTTTGCCGCCGATTTTGCTTTCAACTACCCGGTCGTGGTGGGCCAGGAAGAGGCCATGAACCTGGCCCAGGCGTATGCCGAGAACTTCATCGGCCTGCCGTTCACCGCCTTCACCGATCGGGCCGGGCGCATCCGCCATATCCACACCGGCGAGATCCACCGCGCCGAGATCGAGGAGATCCTCTCGCGCCTGCTCTGAGGCTGGTGCGCCGCAACAGGCAACTCGTGCAACTTTGCCGCGAAAAGTTATAGACTTGCGGCGATCTCACCTGAAACTGCCCGAGTTGGACGAGTCGCACCACGATGAGCCGCCTCCTGCTGCTGAACGGACCCAACCTGAACCTGCTCGGCGACCGCGAGCCCGACCTCTACGGCACGGTCACGCTGGAATCCATCGAGCAGCGGTGCCGCGAACTGGCGCGCGAACTCGGCCACGAGCTGGACTGCATGCAGTCCAATGCCGAGCACGAGCTCATCCACCGCGTCCAGGCGGCGGGCAGCGCCGGGACCGGCGTCATCATCATCAACCCGGCGGCCTTCACGCACACCAGCGTGGCGTTGCGTGACGCGCTCACTGCCGTGGCGATCCCTTTCATCGAGGTCCACTTGTCCAACGTGCACGGCCGGGAACCCTTCCGGCGGCGCTCCTATTTTTCCGCCGTAGCGGCCGGCGTCATCTCCGGCCTCGGCCCGCTCGGCTACGAACTGGCCATCCGCGCCGCAGACGCCCTGCTGCGCGGCAGCGACAGGAACTGAACATGGATATACGCAAGGTAAAGAAGCTCATTGAGCTGCTCGAGGAATCGGGCATCTCCGAGATCGAGATCCACGAGGGCGAGGAATCGGTGCGCATCAGCCGCCACGCCTCGACACCCGGCTGGGCGCCGCCGCCCCAGCCCGTGACCTACGCCGTCGGCGCGCCAGGCGCAGCCGCCGCAGGCAGCGAACCGGCCGCCGCGCCGCCGCCACCGCCGCCCGCCGGCCATACGGTGACCGCGCCGATGGTCGGCACGTTCTACGGCGCCGCGGCGCCGGGCGCCAAGCCCTTCGTGCAGATCGGCAGCAAGGTCGAGGTCGGCGACACGCTCTGCATCATCGAGGCCATGAAGATGATGAACCAGATCGAGAGCGACGCCGCCGGCACCGTGGTGGCGATCCTGGCCGAGAACGGCGAGCCGGTCGAGTTCGACCAGCCACTGTTCGTCATCGAGTAACGGCGCGTGCTGGACAAGATCGTCATCGCCAATCGCGGCGAGATCGCGCTGCGCATCCTGCGTGCCTGCCGCGAGATGGGCATCAAGACGGTCGCGGTCCACTCCACCGCCGACCGCGCGCAGAAGCATGTGCTGCTGGCGGACGAGTCGGTGTGCATCGGACCGCCACCCTCGGCGCAGAGCTATCTCAACATGCCGGCCATCATCAGCGCCGCGGAGGTGACCGACGCCGTCGCCATTCATCCCGGCTACGGTTTCCTGTCCGAGAACGCGGACTTCGCCGAGCGCGTCGAGAACAGCGGCTTCGTCTTCATCGGGCCGCGCGCCGAGACCATCCGCCTCATGGGCGACAAGGTCTCGGCCATCCGCGCCATGAAGGCCGCCGGCATCCCCTGCGTGCCCGGCTCCGACGGCCCGCTCGGCGACGATCCGGAGGAGAACCTGAAGATCGCCCGGCGCATCGGCTACCCGGTGCTGGTGAAGGCCTCCGGCGGCGGCGGCGGCCGCGGCATGCGCGTGGTGCATTCTGACGCCACGCTCGTCAACGCCATCACCGTGACGCGCAGCGAGGCGCTCGCCGCCTTCGGCAACGAGACGGTGTACCTGGAGAAGTTCCTCGATCGGCCGCGCCACGTCGAGTTCCAGGTGCTGGCCGACGGCCAGGGGCACGCAGTCCACCTGGGCGAGCGCGACTGCTCCATGCAGCGGCGCCACCAGAAAGTCATCGAGGAGGCGCCGGCGCCCGGCATCAGCGCCGAGCAGCGCGCCGCCATCGGCCAGCGCTGCGTGGACGCCTGCCTGGAGATCGGCTACCGCGGCGCGGGCACCTTCGAGTTCCTCTACCAGGACGGCGAGTTCTACTTCATCGAGATGAACACGCGTGTGCAGGTCGAGCACCCGATCACGGAGATGATCACCGGCATCGACATCGTGCAGGAGCAGCTGCGCATCGCCGCCGGCCAGCCGCTGCGGATGCGCCAGGAGGACATCGTCCTGCGCGGCCACGCCATCGAGTGCCGCATCAACGCCGAGGACCCGAAGACCTTCATGCCGAGCCCCGGCCCGGTGCGCCAGTGGCATGCCCCGGGCGGTCCCGGCATCCGCGTCGACAGCCACGTCTACTCCGGCTACCAGGTGCCGCCGTTCTACGACAGCATGATCGGCAAGCTCATCGCGCACGGCCCCACGCGGGACTCGGCGCTGGCGCGCATGCAGACGGCGCTGACCGAGATCGTGGTGGAGGGGATCCGCACCAACATCCCGCTGCACCAGGAGATCTTCAGCCACAGCGCCTTCAAGGCCGGCGGCACCGACATCCACTACCTCGAAAAGCGCCTCGGCCTCTAGGCCGGCGGCGTCGCGCATGCCGTCCGCTCCGGCCCATCCCGACTGGCTCGAGGTCTCGGCCACGCTGCCGCGCGAACAGGCGGAGACTGCCGAAGCGGACCTGCTCGCAGCGGGCGCCATGGCGGTCACGCTGCTGGACGCGGAAGACCAGCCGGTGCTGGAGCCCCTGCCCGGGGAAACACCGCTGTGGCCGACGCTATGCATCACCGGTCTGTTCCCGGGCGATGCCGACCCATTGCGCATCCTGGCCGAGCTGTCGCAGCGCGCGCCCGGCGTGGCATGGCGACCGTCACGCCTGGCCGGCCGCGCATGGGAACGGGAATGGCTGCGCGACTTCGGGCCGCGGCGCTTCGGCCGCCGTCTCGCCGTGGTGCCGGGCGGGCAGGACGCGCCGGAAGGCAGCGTGGTGGTGAGACTCGATCCCGGCCTCGCCTTCGGCACCGGCAACCACCCCACCACCGCGCTGTGCCTGGAATGGCTCGACGCCCTGGCCCAGCCGGACACGGGTGGCGACATGCCGCTGGCCGGCGCGCTGGTGATCGACTACGGCTGCGGCTCCGGCATCCTCGCCGTCGCCGCACTGAAGCTCGGCGCCCGTTCGGCCGTCGGCGTCGACCTCGATCCGCAGGCCTTGCTGGCGACGCGCGAGAACGCCGTCGCGAACGACGTCGCCGGGCAGGTGGTCACCTGTGACCCGGAGGGGCTGGATACCGTGCTCGCCAGCCGCAAAGCAGATATCCTGCTGGCGAACATACTCGCGGGTCCGCTGCACGAACTGCTGCCCGAGTTCGCGGCGCGACTGCGGCCGGGCGGGCGGCTCGCGCTCTCGGGTATTCTTGCCGACCAGGCGGCGCCGCTGTCCGAGCGCGCCGCGACCTGGTTCGAAATCGAACAGCCCGAGATCCGGGAGGGTTGGGCCCGGCTGGCGGG
Source organism: Thioalkalivibrio sp. XN279 (assembly GCF_011089885.1). Taxonomy (NCBI): domain Bacteria; kingdom Pseudomonadati; phylum Pseudomonadota; class Gammaproteobacteria; order Chromatiales; family Ectothiorhodospiraceae; genus Thioalkalivibrio; species Thioalkalivibrio sp. XN279. The sequence continues at coordinate 316,732 of NZ_JAANBD010000029.1, forward strand.
CAGGAGAAAGGTCGAGGACTGATGTTTACGCGTTGCCCCGAGTGCTTGACGGTGTTCCACATTTCGGCGGCGGAGCTGCGTGCCGCGGACGGGACCGTAGTGTGCGGCGAATGCGATGCCACCTTCGATGCGCTCGGATCCCTGAGCGAAACCCCGCCCGCAGAACCACCGGCACGCCCGCGCGAGCCCGAGCCGCCGCCGGCGGTGACGGTCGCTGCAGAGGACGAAAGCGCGGACGCCGTGCAGGCGCGCGACGAGGAGGCGTTCCTCGAGGAGCTGGAGTCCCTCATCGGCGCGGAAGAGCAGCCGGAGCATGAGGGGGCGGCGGCGGAAGCGCTGGCGACGGATGCGGAGGCCGCTGCGGAGGCCGTCACGCCCGTGCTGGACGACACCGTGGAAGAGGACTGGGAAGACCATGCCGGCGGCGAGAGCGCGGGCGCATGGGAAGACGACACCGGGCACGAGGACACCGGGCACGAAGACGCCGTGGACGCGGGTGCGGACGCGGAAGAAGTGGTGTTCGATCCCGACTCACCCTTCCGGCTCGACGCGGACGCCATGCACGTCGGCGAGACCTTCGGCGAGCCGTTCGTCGGCGCGGACACGGACGACGACGCCAGTGAATCCCCGCTCTCCGCCCGGCCCGAAGCGGCACCGGACGGAGACGCCGGCGACCATGATGTCGACGCGCCGGAGCGCCGCAGCAGCAGCGCTGCGGCGGCACAGGCGCAGGACGCCGACGAGGACGTCGAGGTGCCCGAGTTCGCCGCAGGACCGCCGCGGCGCCGACGCGGCCTGGCCGTGGGCGTGGTCGCCGTGGCGCTCCTCGTCATCGCCGGGGCCTGGGCGCATGCCCAGCGCGGCACCTTGCTGCGTCACCCCGCCGGCGAGGCGGTGATGGGCCCGATATACGCCCTGCTGGGCGTCGCCGCGACGCCCCGCTGGAGCCCGGAGAAATTCCGCGCCCTGAAGTGGGAGGCGGAGGCGGATCCGACGCAACCGGAGCGCCTGATCGTGGCGGTGGAGTTCCTCAACTCGGCCGACTTCGCGCAGCCTTACCCGGTGCTGCGGGTGGTGCTGGAGGACCGCTTCGGGCGCCGCGTCGGCAGCCAGGACGTGGCGCCGGCCGAGTACCTCGAGGGCTATTCGCGCGGACGGCGCCTGCCGGCTGGCGGGCGCGTCCGCACCACCATCGAAGTGCCTGACCCCGGCGCCCGCGCCGAGGGCTTCAGGGTCGACTTCTGCCTCGAGTCCGGCACCGGCGAGCCCGCCTGCGGCGCCGAGACCTTCCGCTAGTCGGGCCGCAGGCCCGCGAGCACAGGCGATGCGCATCGGCCCGTACCTGTTCGACGACCCCGTGGTGCCGCTGGCGCCGATGGCGGGCGTCACCGACCGACCCTTTCGCGCGCTGTGCCGGCAGCTCGGCGCGAGCTATGCGGCGACCGAGATGGTCAGCGCCGACCAGCGCCTGTGGGACACGCCGAAAAGCCGGCACCGGCTGGATCACGCCGGCGAGGGCGACCCCGTCATGGTGCAGATCGCCGGCGGCGAGCCGCAGATGATGGCGGCGGCCGCGCGCGCCAACGTGGCGCTCGGGGCCCAGGTCATCGACATCAACATGGGCTGCCCGGCAAAGAAAGTCTGCAACCGCGCCGCCGGTTCCGCACTGCTGCGGGACGAGACGCTGGTGTCACGCATACTCGAGGCGGTGGTCGAGGCGGTGGCGCCGCAGGGGGTCCCGGTCACTCTAAAGACACGTACCGGCTGGAGCCCCGAGCAGCGCAACCTGTTGCGCATCGGGCAGATCGCGGCGCAGGCCGGGATCGCCGCGATCGCGGTACACGGACGCACGCGCGCCTGCGCCTACGGCGGGCGCGCCGAGTACGACTCCATTCGGGCGCTGAAAGCCGCGGTCGACATCCCCGTGATCGCCAACGGCGACGTGCGCACGCCCGAGGACGCGCGGGCCGTGCTGGCCTCTACGGGGGTTGACGGCGTGATGATCGGGCGCGCCGCCCAGGGCCGGCCGTGGATCTTCCGCGAGGTCCGCCACCTGCTGCGCACCGGCGAGCCCCTGCCGCCCCCCGAAGCCGCCGAGGTCCGTGATATCATCCTCGCCCACCTCGACGCCCTGCACCGCTTCTACGGCAGCGCGCGCGGCGTGAGGACCGCACGCAAGCACCTCGGCTGGTACCTGGCCGGCCGGCCGGGAGGAGAAGCGCTTCGCCGCCGCTTCGTCCAACTCGAGGATGCGCGCGCGCAATTGGAGCTCGTTGAAAAATATTTCGAAGAAGCCCTGCATGAAGGGCTCGCAGCGTGACGGGGAACAGCGCAGTGTCCAGCGACAAGAAACAGGCAGCGCCGAACGGGAACGGGCGCGCCGGCGCCCGCGACGGCGCTCTCGGCAACATGGCCCGGGAAGCTCTCGAGAGCTATTTCCACACCCTGAACGGCCACAAGCCGGAAGAGCTTTACGACCTCGTCATCGGGGAAGTGGAAAAGCCCCTGTTCCGCGCCGTGCTCGACTATACCGGCGGGAACCAGAGCCAGGCAGCCGACATCCTCGGCATCAACCGCGGCACGCTGCGCAAGAAACTGCGGCGCCACGGCCTGCTCGACTGAACGCCAGCGGATCTCACATGGCACATATCAAGCGCGCGCTGATCAGCGTTTCCGACAAGCATGGCGTGGTCGACTTCGCCCGCGGCCTGGCTGATCTCGGCGTCGAGATCCTCTCCACCGGCGGCACGGCCACCGTCCTGCGCCAGGGCGGCCTCGAGGTGCGGGACGTCTCCGACCTGACGGGTTTTCCCGAGATCATGGGCGGGCGCATCAAGACGCTGCACCCGCGCGTGCACGGCGGCCTGCTGGGACGCCGCGGCGTCGACGAGGCCGTGATGGCGAGCCACGGCATCGAGCCGATCGACCTCCTGGCGGTGAATCTCTACCCCTTCCGCGAGACGGCGTCCGACCCGGACCGCACGCCCGACGAGATCGTCGAACAGATCGACATCGGCGGCCCGGCGATGCTGCGCGCGGCGGCGAAGAACCACGATGCGGTGACCGTCGTCGTGGAACCGAACGACTATGACACGGTGCTCACGGCGCTGCGCGCAGCCAGGGAAGTGCCTTACGAGATGCGGCTCCAGCTGGCCGGCAAGGCCTTCGCGCACGTCGCCAGTTACGACTCGGCCATCGCCCACTGGCTGGGCTGGCAGTCGGATATGGACGGCTCCCATATGCCTGACGACCTCGTGCTGCCGACGCGCAAGGTCATGCAGTTGCGTTATGGCGAGAACCCGCACCAGCGCGCCGCGGTTTACTCCCTGGGCATGCAGCGCGCGGGCACCATCGGTGCTGCGCGGCAGGTCCAGGGCAAGGCGCTGTCCTACAACAACCTGCTCGACGCGGACGCCGCGCTGGAATGCGTGAAACAGTTCGCGGAGCCGGCCTGCGTCATCGTCAAGCACGCCAACCCCTGCGGCGTGGCGACGGCCGACGACATTCTCGACGCCTATCGGCGCGCCTACACCACAGACCCCGTGTCCGCTTTCGGCGGCATCATCGCCTTTAACCGCCCGCTCGACCCCGGCACCGCCGAGACCATCCTCAAGCGACAGTTCGTCGAGGTCCTGGTCGCGCCCTCCCTCGCGCCCGGTGCCGAGGAGGTGCTCGCCACCAAGCCCAATATCCGGGCGCTGGTGACCGGGCGGTGGCACGACGCACCGATCGGCACCATCCAGTTGCGCAGCATCGGCGGCGCCCTGCTGGTGCAAGACGTCGACGCAGCCGAGATGGACCCGGCAGAAGTCAAGGTCGTGAGCCGGCGCGCCCCGACCGAGCGCGAGATGAAAGACCTGATGTTCGCCTGGAAGGTCGTGCGCTTCGTCAAGTCGAACGCCATCGTGTTCTGCAAGGACACCACCACCATCGGCATCGGCGCGGGGCAGATGAGCCGGATCTACAGCACGCGCATCGCCACCATCAAGGCGGCGGATGCCGGGCTCGCCGTGAAGGGCTCGGTCATGGCGTCGGACGCCTTTTTCCCCTTCCGCGACAACGTGGACGCGGCGGCGGAGCACGGCGCGACCGCCATCATCCAGCCGGGTGGATCGGTGCGCGATGCGGAAGTGGTCAAGGCGGCGGACGAGCACGGCCTCGCCATGGTATTCACCGGGATGCGCCACTTCCGGCACTGAAGCCGGGAATGCGCGTGCCGAAAAAAGCCGGAGGTAAGCAGCGGTGAAAATCCTCGTCGTGGGCGGCGGCGGGCGCGAGCACGCGCTGGCCTGGAAAGCCGCACAGTCGCCGCGAGCAGAGCGTGTCTTCGTCGCCCCGGGCAACGCCGGCACGGCCTTGGAGCCGCGCTGCGAAAACGTACCCATCCCTGCCGACGACATCGGCGCGCTGGCCGACTTCGCGGCGGCGCAGGACATCGGGCTGACCATCGTCGGGCCGGAGGTGCCGCTGGTCGCCGGCATCGTCGACGAGTTCCAGCGTCGCGGCCTGAAATGTTTCGGGCCGAGCGCCGCGTGCGCGCGGCTCGAGGGCTCCAAGGCATTCTCGAAAGCCTTCTTCGATCGCCACGGCATCCCCACGGCGGCCTGGGGCGAGTTCAGCGACGCCGATGCCGCCTGTGCTTACATCCGCCAGCAGGGCGCGCCTGTCGTGGTCAAGGCCGACGGCCTCGCGGCGGGCAAGGGCGTGATCGTGGCGCAGACCGTGGCGGAAGCAGAGGCTGCCGCACGCGACATGCTGTCGGGCAACCGCTTCGGCGATGCCGGCGCCCGGGTGGTGGTGGAAGAATTCCTCAGCGGCGAGGAGGCCAGCTTCATCGTCATGGTGGACGGGCGGCATGTCCTGCCGCTGGCCTCCTCCCAGGACCACAAGGCGCGCGACGACGGCGACCAGGGCCCGAATACCGGCGGCATGGGCGCCTATTCGCCCGCGCCGGTGGTCGACGCCGCCCTGCACGACCGCATCATGCGCGAAGTCATCGCGCCCACCGTGGCGGGCATGGCTGCGGAAGGCACGCCTTACACCGGCTTCCTCTATGCCGGCGTCATGGTCGGGGCCGACGGCGCGCCCCGGGTGCTGGAATTCAACTGCCGCTTCGGCGACCCGGAAACCCAGCCCGTGCTGTTCCGGCTGCGCTCCGACCTGGTCGAGTTGTGCCTCGCTGCGCTCGAGGGCGCACTCGACCGGGCCAGCTGCGACTGGGATCCGCGCGCGGCACTCGGCGTGGTGCTGGCCGCGGGCGGGTACCCGGACGACTACCGCAAGGGCGACCCCATCAGCGGGCTCGAAGCCGACGCCGGGCGCGACGACCTGAAGATCTTCCACGCCGGCACGCGCGCGGACGACGACCGCGTCCTCACCAGCGGCGGCCGCGTGCTGTGCGCCGTCGCCCTCGGTGACGACGTGGCCGAGGCGCAGCGCAAGGCCTACGCCCTGGCCGACGCCATCCGCTGGGACGGCGTCTACTACCGCCGCGACATCGGCTGGCGCGCCATCGGGCGCTGAGCTCGCCGCAGGCGGCGCGACCAGGTCGCCGCCTGGCCTAGAAGCTGCGCTTCCCCTCCACCAGGAACTGGAAGCTGTCCACGGAATCGTCGCCGTCCAGCGGGAAGGCGAAATCGATGTGGATCATCTTGCCGATGCTCGAGCGCGTGCTGGACAGCCGCAGGCCGAATCCGACGTTGCGCAGCAGGCCGAGGTTTTCGCTGCCGAAGGGGTCGCGGCCCCAGACACGGCCCGCATCGAAGAACACCGCCCCGCCGACGCGGAACAGGCGCCACAGGTAATAGTCGGTGAAGTAGCGCTGCTCAATGGTGAACTGTGCGCGCCGTTCACCGCGCTGGTAGCGCAGGGGATAACCGCGCAGCCCGTCGTCGCCGCCGATCTCCACCGGGTTGTCCCGGTCCAGCGCTTCGCCGACGTCGGCCCGCAGCGAAGCAAACAGCAGGCGACGTTCCGATTGGCGCAGGTACCAGCGCGCCGCGCCGCCGAACATGGCGTTGCGCAAATCGCTGCCTTCCACCCGGCCGCTGGCGTAGACGTTGTATCTCCACAGCTGGCGCGACGGGTCGCCGTGGGCCCAGCGGGCGCCGCTCCAGTAGACCAGTGCATCGCGGTCGGCGCCCAGCGCCTCGGCCGAAAGGCCGAGGCGCACGCCGATTTCGGCGCCCAGGCGGACGTCCTCCTGGCGATAAATCTGGTCGAGGTTGGAAGCGAGCTGGTAGTCGTCTTCCAGCAGCTGGTACTCGATGTAGGGATACACGAGGCGCCGGTACTCGGGCACCAGGGCCGGGTCGAGGCGCTCGTCCACCTCCTCGAAACGGTGCCGATCGTAGACCACGCCCGTCAACCAGCGCCGTACCCAGCCGTCGGACCACCCGCGCGAGCGCCCGATGAAGAGGTTGTAGCTCTCGATGTCGTGGCGGAACTTGCCGATCTCGTCGCCCAGGGCGTAGACGAGGTCGTTGCGTTTCTCGTCCAGCGCGCTGCCGCCCATGGCGCGGCGGGTGTCGAGCGCATAGAAGGGACGCGACAGGCTGAGCGCGACGACATGGCCGTCGCTGTTGTCGGCGAGGCTGGCATCGACAGAGATCCGCCGGCCGCGAAAGTTGGCGTCCCGGTAGCCGATTTCCGTGGAAGTGCGCTCCTCGTCGATGCGGCGCACGTAACGGATACTGCCGCCAAGCCCCAGCAGGTTCTCCTCCTCGAGATCGATGCCGGAGCGACTTTCGCCGCCACTGCGGGAAACAGACACGCCCACCTTGAGGGTCCAGACGTCGCGGGTGCGCACCCGGATGTCGACCTGCCCTGCGTCGCAGCCGACGACGGCGATGCTCGCCTCGTAGAGGTAGGGCGTCGCGCGCAGGATGCGGCCGGATTCCTCCAGCAGGCGCTGCTCGAAGACATCACCCTCCGCGAACAGGAGCTGGCGCTGGATGACCTCGGGGCGGGTGCGGATATGCAGTTTGTTCAGCAGCCGGAAAAGCCGCCGGTCTTCCTCCGGCTGGCTGAGATCGAAAATGTTGAGGTTGTCGATACTGATGCTGCGGATGCGCGCGCCCTGCGCCTCCAGCGTCGCCGGCGGGATATCGCATCCCGCGTTCTCGGCCGCCAACGCGGGACCACCGGACAGGAAAAGCGCCAGGGTGAGCCCCAGCGTCCCGACCACCGGCCGGCGAGAGACATCAGTTCGGACACGGATCCTTGCGCTGGCCATCGTGCCTAGATTACCCCGGAATCGTCGTCCTCCAGTGTGACGGGATGCGCGTGGGCCAAGGCAGGCCGCCATCCCGGGCCACACGGACCGATAGAATATTCCTATCGATGTCAGAGAAACAATCCATTTCACTAATGGCCACCGGACCCGTAGGCTGTCAACCAGAGTCAATCCGGGGATCCAGCGCCATGACCAAGACATTCAGCTTTGCCGTAGTCCACTTTTTCGTGGCGTTCAGCGTCGGTTTCGCCCTCACGGGCAGCGTCGCAATCGGCGGCGCCATGGCCCTGGTCGAACCTGCCCTGAACACGGTCGCGTACTTCTTCCACGAGAAGGCCTGGGAGCGCCTGCGGCCGGCCGGCGTGCAGGCGGCGTGAGCAGCGCCGCGCGTTTGGGCGGATAATCGGGGGCCATGAGCCCTGCAGCAACCAGCCACGACACGCCCACCCCCGCGTCGGAAGTGATCCTCAGCCTGGGCGGGATGCACTGCGCCTCCTGCGTCGGGCGGGTCGAGAAGGCCTTGCTCGCGACCCCGGGCGTGCAGGAGGCGAAGGTGAACCTCGCCTCCGCGCGCGCGTTCGTGCGCATCAGCGGCGGTGACGCCGAGGTCGCCGCCCGCGCGGTGCGCGCGGCAGGCTTCGAGGCCGAGCCCCTGCTGGACACGCCCGAGCAGTCCGAACGGGAGGCGCAGGCGCGTGCCGAGGAGTCCCGCAGCCTGCGTCGCGCCTTCCTCTTCGCCGCCGTGCTCACGCTTCCCATCTTCCTGCTGGAGATGGGCTCCCACGTGGTGCCTGGCCTCGCTGCGCAACTCGCCGCCTGGCCCGGCACGCGCTCGCTGCACCTGCTCTATTTCGTCCTCGCCACCGCGGTGCAGTTCGGTCCGGGCCTGCGTTTTTATCGCAGCGGCTGGCCGGCACTGTGGCGGGGCGCGCCGGACATGAACTCCCTGGTGATGCTGGGCAGTTCCGCCGCCTGGGGTTACTCGGTGGTGGCGGTCTTCTTCGCCGGGCTGTTGCCCCCCGGCACCGCCAACGTCTACTTCGAGGCGTCGGCCGTGATCATCACCCTGATCATCGGCGGCCGCTACCTGGAGGCGCGCGCCAGGGGCCGGGCCGGCGACGCCATCAGGCGCCTGGTGTCGCTGCAGCCGCGGCTCGCGCGCGTCCGCCGCAACGACCGGGAACTCGAAATCCCTGCGGACCGGGTGCGTCCCGGGGACACGGTCCTGCTGCGCCCGGGCGAGCAGGTGCCCGTGGACGGCGAAGTGCTCGAGGGCAGTTCGTGGGTCGACGAGTCCATGGTCAGCGGCGAGCCGCTCCCGGTCGAGAAGCAGGCCGGCGCCGAGGTGATCGGCGGCACCATCAACACCAGCGGCGCCCTCGCGTTCCGCGCCACGCGGGTCGGTGCGGACACCGTGCTGGCGCGCATCGTGCGCATGGTGGAACAGGCCCAGGCCGCCAGGCTGCCGATCCAGGCGCTGGCCGACAAGGTGACACAGGTGTTCGTGCCCGTGATCATCGCCATCGCGCTCGCCACCTTCATCGCCTGGTTGTGGCTGGGTCCCGAGCCGGCGCTCTCCTTCGCCCTGGTCAACGCGGTCGCGGTGCTGATCATCGCCTGCCCCTGCGCCATGGGGCTCGCGACGCCGACCTCCATCATGGTCGGCACCGGCAAGGCTGCCGAGCTGGGACTGCTGTTCCGCAAGGGCGAGGCGCTGCAGTCCCTCAGCGAGGTGGACACCGTGGCGCTGGACAAGACCGGCACGCTGACGCGCGGCGCCCCCGCGCTCGACCACGTCGCGACCGCGCCGGGCTTCGACGAGACCGACGTGCTGTGCAAGGCCGCTGCGGTGGAGCAACGGTCCGAGCACCCGATCGCCGCGGCGATCGTGGCGGGGGCGCGTGAGCGCGGCCTGCAGATCCCGGCCGCAGCCGAGTTCAAGAGCAGCACCGGACTGGGCGCGGCTGCTACGGTCGACGGCGCCTCGGTCGCGATCGGCGCCGCGCGTTTCATGCAGCAGCGCGGCGTGGATACGAGCCCCCTGGCCGACGCGGCACAGGCCCGGGCCGCCGCGGGCGGCACGCCGCTCTACGTCGCCATCGACGACCGGCTGGCGGCGTTGCTGGTGGTGGCCGACCCGCTCAAGGACGGTGCGCGGGACGCGGTCGCCGCGCTGCAGCGACTCGGCATGCGCGTGGCCATGCTTACCGGCGACGACCAACGCACGGCGCGCGCCGTAGCCGCGGCGGCGGGCATCGACGAGGTCTATGCCGAGCTCATGCCGGGCGACAAGTCGGAGCTGCTGCAACGCCTGCAGGCCGAGGGACGACGCGTCGCCTTCGTCGGCGACGGCATCAACGACGCCCCGGCCCTGGCGCGCGCGGAGGTCGGTATCGCGATCGGCACCGGCACGGACATCGCCATCGACAGCGCGGAACTGGTGCTGATGTCGGGCGATCTCGGCCACCTGCCGACCGCGGTCGCCCTGTCCTCGGCAACGCTGCGCAACATCCGCCAGAACCTGTTCTGGGCTTTCGCCTACAACGCCAGCCTGGTGCCGGTGGCCGCCGGCGTGCTCTACCCGGCTACCGGCGTATTGCTGTCACCGATGCTGGCGGCGCTGGCAATGGCCCTGTCCAGCCTGTGCGTGGTGGGCAATGCGCTGCGCCTGCGCCGCTTCAGCCCCGCGGTGCTTACCAGTTCTTCGGGCCCGACTTGACGCCGGCCTCGCCGGTTTCGCCGTCCATGACGTGGCAGTGCCGGCAGTCCCCGCCGAATTCCTGCACGAACTTGTTTTCGGCCGGCTCGCGGTAGTGGGACATATGGGCGACTTCGCTCAGCAGCCACATGCCGCCTTCCTCGCTGTGGCAATCGCTGCAGTCCGCCGGCAGCACCTCCGTGTCGTCGGAGACGTCGGGGTGCCCGAGTGTCTCCAGCAGCGCACCCACGGTGGCCACCGCGGCGCCGTCGTGACAGTCGGCGCAGCCCTCCGCATAGGTGGCCTCGCCATCCGTGCTGATCTGCACGGCCACCGTCGTGGTCTCGGCCTGCGTGGCCTGCAGTCCCGCCAATGACAGCGCCACCCCCGCGACCAGTCCGGCAGCCAGGAAGATATGAGTGTTCGGCCTGTTCATGGTCCTCTCCTTCGCCCAGGGGCGAGACTTTGTATGCTGTTCCAGCATAGCAGCGGATCACCAGCCCTGCCGCGGCCAGGGCCGTCAAGCGAACAGCCACGCGAGGCATGCAGCCACCAGCAAGAGCAGCAGGGCGGTCAGCGCCCATGCGCCCAGTCGCGCCTCGGCGCGCCCCAGCGGCCCGGCACCTGCGAGCACCCGTCCCGCCATGGCGCCGCCAAGCGCTCGCACCTGCGCGAGCTCCCGTGGCAGCCGCTCGCGCATTGCGTGGCCGAGGCCATGTCCGATCGCCAGCACCGCCCGCTCCAGCAGGATGCCGATGTCCCCGGGCGGTACCACCGGCAATGTCCGGCGCCCGTGGCGCCGCCATGCCGACACCGCGACGAGGGCCAGCGCCACGGCGACCGCCGGTGGCCATAGCGCATGCAGGGCGCCCGCAGTGGACATGAGTGTTGCCCGCACGGAGGCCGCGGCCAGCCACCACGGCACCAGCAGCGCGGCAGCGGCGAGCGCCAGCCAGGCGGCCGTCACCCGCACGGGCAGACGCCCGGCCGCGCCGTCCGCGCCCGGCCATGCGACCCACAGGAACCGCAGCAGGAGTAGCCCCGTGAGCAGCGAGCTGAGGGTCAGCATCGGCGGGACGACGTCATGCCAGGTGCCCGCGTCCGGGAGGGCGCCCTTGATGCCCAGCTTGGCGGCGAGGCCGCCGCTGAACGGGGCACCGGCCATGGACCAGGCCGCGAGGCAGAGCACCACCGCAGCCGTCCGCGCCAGGAGCGGCGGCAGCGCGTCGTGCACCATGCCGGCGCCGAGAAACAGGGTCCCTTTCACCAGGCCGTGGTGGACGATGTATACCAGCAGCGCCGCCTGCGCCAGCGGCCAGCATTCGGGCAAGGCCAGGCCCAGCCCGACGGCCAGCGTCATCACGCCCATCTGGCTGACGCTGGAATAGGCCAGCACGGTCTTGGCCTCGCGCTGCGGCAGGCCGACCAGCACGCCGTAATACGCCGTGAACAGGCCGAGCGCCGCAAGGCCGGTACCCCACGCCGGCAGCGCCAGCTCACCGAGCGGGAGAAAGCGCATCCACGCCACCAGGCCGGCCTTGATCATGGCGCCGGACAGCACTGCGCTGGCCGGGGCCGGCGCCACCGGGTGCGCCAGCGGCAGCCAGAAATGCAGGCCGGCAACGCCCGCCTTGACGCCGAAGCCGAGCACCAGCAAGGCGATGATGAGGTGGTCGCGCGCGCCGCTCGCGGCCGTAAAGCTGGCGCGCATGTCCCCGAAATCGGTGGACGACTGGCTGGCCAGCATCATCAGTCCGGTAATGACGCAGACCTCGCCCAACACCACCATGGCGATGTAGTAGCGCCCGGCATGGCGCGCGCGCGCCGTGCCCGAGTGCACCACGAGGCCGTAGGACGCGAAGCTCATGAGAGCAAAACCGAAATAGAAGGTCACCGCGTCGAGCGCCGCCAGCAGCACGAAGTTGCCGCTCATCGCGGCGAGGAACCAGCCGAAGAAGCGCGCCCGGCGCCCGCCGGCCTCGATGTAGTGTGCGGCGAACAGGCCGGCGGCCAGCCACAGCGCCGCCGTCGCCGGCAGCAGCGTCGCGCCGATCACGTCGAGGCCGAGGCGCGCGTCGAGGAGCATCCATGTCGCCCCGAGGTCGCGCGCGCCGAGCGGCCGCGCCAGCAGGGCCGGCAGCGCGGCCCAGGGCGCCAGCAGGACCGCCACCTTGCGGGTACGGAGCGGCACGAGCCCGGCGGCAATGACCAGAGGAACAGCGACGGCCGCGAGCAGGGCCGGATAATTCATCGCGCCAGCAGGAAGGCCGTCGCCAGCGCGACCGCAAGCATCATCAGGCTGGTTGCGGGCCAGGAGCGCAGGCGGATGTCCAGGGCCTGCATGCGCCGTGACCAGGCGGAGCCGTCCCACAGGCCGAGCAGGAACGCCTGGCCGGCATCACGCAGCCGGGCGAGATCCTCCAGCGCCAGGTTGCGTCCCGCGTTCACCGCGACAGCTGCGGCGCGCTGCAGTGGCAATAAAAGGTCCCCGGGCGCCACCGCCCCGTGCGCGCGCGCCGGAGTGAAACGGTGCCACAGCAGCCCCAGGGTGATGCCGACGGGCGCCGTCCACACGGCCGCAAACCCCGGCGGCGCAGCCCACCAGGCCAGCCCCAGGCCGATGGCCGCGAGCGCCACGGGGAAGAGCACCAGGCGCGTGGCATCGCCGGCTGCCGTCTCCCACGGCGCCGTGCGGCGCAATGTGACCGTAAGCGTGACGCTCGCCATCACCGCGGCCAGCGCCGGCAAGAGATCGATGCCTGCCGGCAACGCCGTGCCCGCATGCACCGCGACTTGACCTGCCGCCAGTCCATGCACCAGCAGCAGCGACGCCGCGGCGAGATCGCGCAGCCAGCCGGTGGCCTGCAGGCCCAGCAGGGGCATGGCGGCGCAGGCGGCCAGCAGCGCGAGGACCAGCCAGGGCAGCTCGGCCCCTGTCCCCTCGCCTGCCGGCAGGGCGAGCAGCAACAGCGCCGAGCTGGCGGCAACGGCATAACCCAGGGTGGCGCGACCCCGCACCTGCAGCAGCCCCGCCGCGGTCGCCCATGCAGCGCCCAGCAGGCCGAGCAGCAGGCACGCGGCCGCAGCCCCCGCAGCGCCCGCGGGCAGCAGCTTGATGCCGCCCTGCCATGCCGCCCCGGCGGGCACGGCCGCCAGCAGCACGGCACCCGGCCGGGTGGCGGCCGACAGTGCCGGCGGCAGCCAGCCGTGCGCCGGCGGCACAGCGGCGCGCAACAGCAGCGCGACCGCCGCCAGCACGGCCAGGTGCCCGCCGATACCCGCGGCGGGATGCGCCATGTCGCTCAGCAGCAGCTCGAAGACCAGCAGGTCGCTGACGACCAGCAATACGATCAGGGCGCCGCGGGGACGACGATCCGGACACACCTGCTCGCTCGCCATGACGGCGTAAATCCCGTAGCCCACCGCCAGCATGCCTGCGTACACCAGCGGGCCGCCGCGCGCCAGCGCCAGGGCCAGGGCGCCGGAGAGGGTGATCAGCAGCGCCGTCACGGGCGGCCCGCGCTCGCCGGCACGGGTCATCAGCAGCCCGGCGACGAACCAGCTGCCACCGAACAGGAGCAGGGACGCCCGTGCGCCACCGTCCAGGACCAGTGCCGCGGAGCCCTGCACGAGGAGATCCGGCAATGCCATTTCCTGCGGAGCGAGCAGGCCGGCCACCGCGAGCGGGAAGGCCGCGACCAGCGCGACGAGCCAGCCCGTCGACAGCTCGGCGCGGCGCGGCGAAAGCGCCAGCCAGGCGACCGCGACCAGGGGCAGGAGCGGCAGCGCCAGGAGCAGCTTCATGGCGCGTACTTCCGTGCCGCGATGAACTGCACCCAGTCCAGCGGCGTGCCCGGCATGGAAGCGAACAGCCCCCACGCCAGCACGGCCGCGGCGGTGGCCAGGGGCGGCAGCAACAGCATCCACGCCGTCTCCTTGCGCCCGAAACTGCGTTCGTGCGGCCATTCATCCGGCGGCGCGTCGAACCACGCGGTGCGCAGGATGGGCAGGAAATAAGCTGCGTTGAGCACACTGCTGCCTGCCAGCACGAACACCGCCCAGTCCTGGCCCACCTCCAGCGCGCCCAGGCCGAGGTACCACTTGCTGATGAAACCCACCACCGGCGGGACGCCGATCATGCCGAAGGCGGCGATCGTGAAGGCGGCGGTGGTCCAGGGCATGCGCCGGCCGATCCCCCGCATCTCGCTCACCTTGTGCACGCCGAGCGTCTCGGCGTAGTTGCCGGCGCAGAAGAACAGCGTGATCTTCATGAAGCCCTGGTGCACCAGGTGCACCAGCCCGCCGATGGTGGCGATGGGACCGGCGATGGCCACGCCGAGGGTGATGTAGGAGACCTGGCTCACGGTGGAGAAGGCGAGGCGCCGTTTCAGGTCGTCCTGGAACAGCGCGCGCAGCGAACCGTAGATGATGGTGATGGCAGCCAGGATCGCCAGCGGCAGGGTGACGCCCAGGCTCGCGGCGTACTCCACGCCGAAGACGTCGTAGACGATGCGCACGATGCCGAAGGCGCCGGCCTTCACCACCGCCACGGCGTGCAGCAGGGCGCTCACGGGCGCCGGGGCGACCATCGCCGTGGGCAGCCAGGCATGCAGGGGCACCAGCGCCGCCTTCACCCCGACGCCGAGAATGAGTACGGCGAAGATCGCGCGCAACACCCCGGGGTCGATGCCCAGCCCGCTGACGAAGCCGCGATCAACAAACTCCAGCGTGCCGGTCAGCGAGTAGAGCCAGATAGTGCCGGCCAGCACCAGCACGCCGCCGAACAGGGTGTAGGCAAGGTAGGTGCGCCCCGCCTTGCGCGCCGCCTCGGTGCCGCGGTGGACCACCAGCGGGTAGGTGGTGAGCGTCAGGGCCTCGTAGAACACCAGGAAGGTGAGCAGGTTCCCGGCCATGGCCAGGCCCACCGTGGTGGTCACGCAGAGGCTGAAATAGCCGAAGAAACGACTGCGGTTGGGCGAGTCCTCGAGGTAGCCGATGGCATACACCGTCGTCGCCAGCCACAGCACCGCGGAGAGATTCACGAACATCAGCGACAGGGCGTCGGCATGCAGGCGGAAGTCGATCCCGGGCACCAGCGGGATGCTCACTTCGTAGTCCACGCCGTGGAACACGCCGATCATCATCAGCACCAGCAGGATGATCTTCAGCACCGCGCCGCCCAGGTTCAGCGTGATGCGCAGCGCCACGGCTTTTTCCGGCAAGGTGAAAATGATCAGGCCCGGCACCAGCGAACTGGCCAGCACGAGCAGCGGCAGCCATGCATTGCTGGTCATGGCAGCACGCCTTCGAGCAGGGGCAAGGCCCAGGGCGCCACGAAACCGAGCAGCACGGCGCCGAGAGCCAGCAGCAGCGCGGTCCATTCCATGGTCGCGGGGACGTCATGGCGCTCGTGGTGATGCTCGGAGCTGGTGAAGGCAAAGCCCAGCACCCGGAACACGTAGGTCGCCGTGAGCAGGCCGCCGACGATGATGATCGCCGCCCACGCGAACTGCCCCTGCGCCATTGCGGCCTGCAGCAGCAGCCACTTGCCGACGAAACCGCCGCTGGGCGGCAGTCCCGCGAGGCTGATCCCCGCCAGGGCGAATGCCGCGAGCGTGAGCGGCATGCGCTCCACCACCCGGTCGAGCTCGTCGATCTCGTCGTGCCCGCCCTGCGTCATGATGCTGCCCGCGGCGAGGAACATGGCGCCCTTGGCAAAGGCGTGCGACAGCGCCAGATAGACGGACCCGCTCCATGCCAGCTGCGGCTCGAGGCCGGCGAGCGGAAAGGCGATGAAGAGGTAGCCGAGCTGGGCGACGGTGGAATAGGCCACCAGCAGCTTGAGCCGTTTCTGGCGCAAGGCCTGGATGGAGCCCCAGAAGATGGCCGCGGCGCCCAGGCTGCCGAGCAACATCGGCACGCCCTGGCCTTCCGGCGTGAAGGTGAACCACAGGCGCAGGATGAGATAGAAGGACGCCTTGACCACCAACCCGGAGAGCAGCGCGCTCACCGGGGCGCGCGCGCTGCCATGCGCCGGCGGCAGCCAGACGTGGAAGGGGAACAGGCCGGTCTTGAGCAGCAGGCCGGCGATCATCGCCCCCAGCGGCACGGCCAGCTGCAGGCCGCCCTCGGCGCGCTCGCCGAGCAGCGCTAGATCGACGGTGCCGTAAGCGTGGTACAGCAGCGCGACGCCGACCAGGTAGGAGAGCGATCCCAGCAGGCTGACCAGCAGGTAGCGCATGGCCCCCCACAGCGCGGGCCCCGACCCGGTCAACGCCACCAGCGCGACGGCGGAGAGGCCGAGCAGTTCCAGCGTGACGTAAAGGTTGAACACGTCGCCGGCCTGGAACAAGGCATTCAACGCCGCCCACAGGAACAACCACAGCGGCCAGAATCGCCGCACCTTGTCCGGGTGGTTGGTAAGGTAGACGCGCGCATAGACACTGACGGCCGTGCCGACGATGGCGGCCATGGCCAGCATCAGCACGCTCAACCCGTCGGCAACCAGGTCGATGCCGAGCGGTGCGCCCCAGCCACCCGCCTGGTGTCGCTGGGTGCCCCAGGCAACGAAGTCCAGCAGCACGCCGAGCGCCGCCGCCGCGGTGAGGAAAGCGAAGCTGAGACCGATGGGCGCCGCGTGGCGCGGGCGCAGGAAGGCGGCGAGCGCGCCCAGCAGGGGCACGGTGATGGCGAGCACCATCCAGGGCAAAGCTTGGAGCCAGGCGCTCATGTCGGCTTATTCGCCCTCCTCGTCCATGAGGTCGCGCTCGCGATCCTCCGGCAACGCCGGCTTGCCGGTGACGTAGGCGATGCGCAACACCAGCGCCAGCGCCAGCGCCGTGGCGGAGATGGCAACCACGATGCCGGTGATGACCATGGCCTGCGGTACCGGGTCGACCGGTCCGGTGCCCATGGCGCCGGCCCCCACCAGCAGCAGGAATGCGCCGCTGCCCATGACGTTGATCGCCAGCACCTTGCGGATCAGGTGGGCGCGCAGCACCAGCGCCCAGCTGCCGATGATCAGCAGGCCGAGGCCGGCACAGGCGTAGAGCAACGGGCCGCTCACGGCTCGCCCTCAGGCCGGCCGCCGATGAAGAGGCCGGCCAGGATCAAGGCGATGCTGACCGTGGCCGCGGTCTCGATGAGGAGCATCAGGGTGCCGGCGAGATCGCGCGGATACTCCAGCAGCTGCACGCCGCGGGGCATCACCCCCAGCGCGACGACCACGAAAAACCCCAGGCCGATGACCACGCCCCAGCGCATCGGCGCCGCCGGCAGCTGCAGCACGGGGCGGCGACCGGAGATCACGAACAGCACGCCGGCCGCCGCCAGCACCGCGCCCGCCTGGAAGGCGCCGCCCGGGCGGGTGGCCCCGGCCCACAACAGGTAGGCGCAGATCAGCGGCGCCAGCGGGATGAGCACGCTGTTCATGCCCAGCAGCACCGGGCTGGGCTCGGTTTCGCGGATGCGCGGCGCCGGCCCCAACGCCCATACGCCCATCAGGGCGGAGGTCAGCACCGCCATTTCCAGCAGGGTGTCGTAGCCGCGGAAGTTCAGCAGCACGGCAGTGACTGGATTGTCGGTGCCGCTCTGCGCCAGCGTGTCCGCCACCGCCGCAGCGAGCCCCGGCGAAGCCGGCCCGGCGAGCAACGCTGCCACCAGCCCGCCCGCCACTGCGACCAGGAGCAGCGCCAGCCCGGCGCGCAACAGCAGGCTGGGCTCGCCGCGACCTGGCTGGCGGCGGCTATTCATCATCGCGCCTCTGCCCTTCGAGATCGTCGCCGGGCCGTTCGTCGGTCTTGCCCGGCAGGCGGCCCCAGGTGGCGAGCAGCAGGGCGCCCGCCAGGCCGGCGCCGATGGCGGCCTCGGCCAGCGCCACGTCGGGGGCGCCCAGGCGCACCCAGCCCATCGACAGCAACAGCCCGAAGGCGATGAACAGCACGATGCCGCGGAACAGGTCGCGGCTCGACAGCGCGGCCCAGGCCACCCACAGCAGCACCACCACCAGCACCCCGTCCAGGACCAGGCCGGCGTTCACGGCCGGCTCCATGGCTCGATGCCGCGCCGCAGGCTGGAGCGCGCGATAAGGTGCGACGCTGTGGCGCCCGCCAGCAGCACGAGCATCCAGATCACGATCAGCTTGCCGACCACGGCGAGGGAGCCGGAACGCAAGGCCAGTCCCAGGACTGTCAGCCCCAGGCCGACGTTGTCGCCCTTGGTCACGGCGTGCAGGCGACTGAAGACGTCGGGGAAACGCAGCACACCGATCGTGCCGGCGAAGAAAAAGCCTGCGCCGGCGATGATGAGAGCGGTGCTGAGCAGATCAATCACCTGCATGCCCGCCTCCCCGGCTCCACACGCGCTGCACGAAAGCGACAGCCGCGACTGCGGCCAGCAGCGCGAACACCAGCGCCACGTCCCGCAGCGCCGGCTGCGCCATGCCCTCCGCCAGCAGCAGCAACACCGCCACGGCGGTGGTGCCGAACAGTTGCGCCGCGATCATGCGGTCCGCGGCCGTCGGCCCGCGCATGACGCGCCACAGACCTGCCGCCAGGTTGAGGAGCAGGAAGGCGCCCACGCCCAGCAGCAGCTCGTTCATGCTGCACCCCCTGCCTGCGCCGGCTGCTCCAGGGCCAGGCCGAACAGGGCCGCGATGCGCGGCTCGAGGTCCAGCACCATGGCATGCATGTCGCGCCCCGTGTCCAGGGTGTGGACCACCAGCTCGTCGTCCACCAGGTCCGCGCTGAGCGTGCCCGGCAACATGGTGACCACGTTGGCCAGCGACACCCGGCAGACGCCCGCGGGCAGGCGCAGCCGGTGGCGCACCAGGCCCGGCTGCAGCGGCATGCGCGGCAACAGGGCGCGCCGGGCGACGTCGCTCGCGCCGGCCAGCGACTGGACCGCGAACCACGGCAGGAAGCGGGCGACGCCCCGCAGCGAAAGACGGTATTCCGTCCACAGCTGCAGGCTCAGCCATGTGGCCAGCAGGACGAAAGGGGCGCCGACGTACCAGCCGCCGCCCCCGCTGAGCACCCACCACAGGGCGGCGAACAGCAGCAAGCGACGCAACCATGCCTGCCACCCCGGTATGCGGGATGTGCGCGCGGCGGGCATGGTGCTGGCGTTCATCTTTGCTCCGTTGGCGGTCGGCTCCGTTCAGGCAGCGCGCGGCCGGCGCGCGAGGAAACCATGCAGGCCTGGCGGCAGCGCATGCTCGCCATAGCCCTCCAGCTGCTCCGCCTCGAGACCGGCGCGGGCCAGGTCCGCCAGCACGTCTTCCGGCGGCAGCAGGTCGAGTTCGTGGCACTCGTCGTCGCGGCGGAACAGCTCGCCGGCGCGGCGAAAACTGGTGATGCAACGGGTGACGCGACCGAGTGCCTGGTCTTCTTCGGCATGCATCAGCAACGCCCAGTCACCGCCGTCGACATAGGTCTTGAGGCGCCCGTCGCCGGGGACCCGTCCGGGGCCGGCCGCGTCAAAGAGCAACAGGCCGCCGGGCTCCAGGGCCGCATGAATGCGCCGGAACAGCGCCCGCAGCGCCTCGCGCGAGTTGCTCTCGTCGAAGCGGTAGTTGAAACACTCGCCCACGGCGACCACCGCAATGCTCGCGGGCAGCTCGGCGGTGAGCAGCGACTCGCAGCGGAACCGGGCCTCGGGCACGCGATGGCGGGCCATGTCGAGCATGGCGGGCGAAATATCGATGCCGAGGACGTCGTAGCCGCTGTTGCACAGCGTCTCCGCCAGGATGCCGCTGCCGCAGCCCAGGTCCACCACCAGCCCCTCGCCCACACCATCGGCCGCCAGTTCGCGCAGCAGGACTTCCGCCGCATTGCGCGCCAGGTCGCCGAACCCCAGGTCATGGATCCAGGACAGGTCTTCCCGGTAGGCGTGGCTCATTGCGCTGCCTCCTCCCTGGCACAAGCCGGCTCCGCAGGACCCCCGTCCTGCAGGCGTTTGGATATCCATGATGAACCGCCCGCCCGCCGCCCGCGTTGGGATTTTCCGAAGTAGCGGGTCGTCGGGCGGCGGAGCGCAGGGGCCTAAGTGTGACAGCCAACAGACCCGCGCGCCCGCATGGGGTACGGTCGATCTTGTCGACGCGGCGATCCCGGTGCTGCTGGCACGGCCACGGCAATCCGGACACCGCGATTTCCGTAGAACATCGAGAAAAGGACCGTGAAATGAACAGCAAATCACTATTGCCCGCCGTATTCGCTGTATGCACCCTCCTGGGTTACGGTCTGGTCGCATCCGCTGATGAGCCCGCCGAACCCGCTGAACCGGCGCAACCCGCTGCCACCGCTGAACCCGAGAAGGGCCCCAAGCCGGGTGGGTCAGCCCACACCTTCCAGTCCGGAAAGCCGGTCGAATCATGGACTTCCGGCGCCCCGTCGCCTGACGACG
The DNA here is from genome assembly GCF_011089885.1 of Thioalkalivibrio sp. XN279. Classification (NCBI taxonomy): domain Bacteria; kingdom Pseudomonadati; phylum Pseudomonadota; class Gammaproteobacteria; order Chromatiales; family Ectothiorhodospiraceae; genus Thioalkalivibrio; species Thioalkalivibrio sp. XN279. Next base: position 337,068 of record NZ_JAANBD010000029.1, read on the forward strand.
AGTCGCGGGAAGAACGCGCCGCCGAAACGGAGATCGTGGACAATCTCGACCCGGTCGCTGCCGGCGAGACCACGCCGAGCTCCGGCCAGGCACGAGAGGAAGATGGGCCGCGCAACGCCTCCGACAGGTGCCTGGTGAACACCGTCGAGGCCGTGCTGGATGTTGACCGTGCGGGACGTGGGGCCGAATTGTCGGTCGACGCGCAGGATGGCGTGGTGTTCTTGACTGGCGCGCTGGACGACCAGGCCTCAATCGACCACGTCCAGAAACTGCTCGCAGGCGTGAAAGGCGTCAACCGCGTAGACACCAGCGGCCTGACGACCTCCGCCACACGAGCGAGAGCGAAGTAACCCGAGTGCAGGCTGGTAGGAATCAGGGCGTGTAGTAGGTCGGCGTTGCGGGTCCCACCGGCAGCCCGAGAGCGAAAACCCAGAGGAAGAAGAAAGCCGTCCAGAGCGTGATCAGCGCTACCGAGTAGGGCAGCATCATGGAGATCAGCGTGCCGATGCCCGCCTTCGGCACGTAACGCGCCGCGAACGCCATGATCAGGCCGAAGTAGCTCATCATCGGCGTGATGATGTTGGTGGTGGAGTCGCCGATGCGATAAGCCGCCTGGATGATCTCCGGGCTGTAGCCGAGCAGCATCAGCATGGGCACGAAGATCGGCGCGGTCACCGCCCACTGCGCCGAGGCCGAGCCGAGCATCAGGTTGACGAAGGCGCACATCAGCACGAAGAACACGAACACCAGCGGCCCCGTGAGGCCGATGGACTTGAGCAGGTCTGCTCCGGTCACCGCCGTGACGGCGCCCAGGTTGGTCCAGGAAAAGAAAGCCACGAACTGGGCGGCGAAGAACACCAGCACCATGTACAGGCCCAGGGTGCTCATGGCGCCCGCCATGGCGTTGATGACGTCGCGGTCGCTGCGCATGGTGCCGACCACGGCGCCGTACACCGTGCCCGGCACAAGGAAGAACACGAAGATCAGCGCCACGATGCCGCGCAGGAAGGGCGAGCCCTTGATGGCGCCGGTCTCGGGATTGCGCAGCACCGCGCCCTCCGGCACCACCAGCAACGCGATGAGCGCGATCATCCCCAGCGCGGCGAGCCCGGCATAGCGCAGGCCGCGGCGCTCGGCATCCGACAGCTCGTCCATGCGGTGCGCATCGTCGTCGCCCAGCCGCGCCTGGCTGCGGTCGTAGGGGCCGAGCGCCGGCTCGACGACTTTCAGGCTGATCCAGCTGACGACGGTCACCACCAGGAAGGTGCTGGCGATCATGAAGAACCAGTTGGCGCTGGCGTCCACCAGGTAACCGGGCTCGATGAGCCGCGCCGCCTCCTGGGTGATGCCGGCCAGCAGCGGGTCCACGGTCCCCAGCAGCAGGTTTGCGCTGTAGCCGCCGGACACGCCGGCGAAGGCCGCGGACAGGCCGGCCAGCGGGTGGCGGCCCAGAGAGTAATAGACCATCGCGGCCAGCGGGATGAGCACCACGTAGCCCATCTCCGAGGCGGTGTTGGAAATCACCCCGGCGAATACGATGGTCACGGTGACAGTGCTGCGGCTGGCCCTGAGCACCATGGCGCGCACCACCGCGGTGAGCAGACCGGAGCGTTCCGCCACCCCCACGCCCAGCATCGCCACCAGCACGGTGCCCAGCGGCACGAAGCTGGTGAAGTTCGTGACCAGGTTCTGCACGATGCGCCGCAGGCCGTCGGCGTTCATCAGGCTGATCACGCGGATCATGCCGTCGGCAGCGCGACCCGCAGCGCCGTCCGGGCGGGGATCCGGGACCGCCACGCCGAGCGCGCCCATCAGTCCGCTGAAGAGCACGACACTGAGCGCGAACAGGGCGAACAGCGTCACCGGGTGCGGCAGCGCATTGCCGAGCCACTCGACCACGCGCAGGAAGCGCGTGATGCGGCCTGGAGTCTCCTCTTGATCGTGCTCGGGACCGGGCGTACTCGTCACGATTCGCGGCTCGATGGCGCAAAAGAGCCCGTATTCTACGGCAAGGCCGCCGCGGGCGCGCCTGCACCACGCTTGGAAGCAAGGCATCCATCGGGCAGAGTATGGCGAAAGCCTTTACGTCCTCGCGCCAGGAGTTCACCTATCGTGCCAGTCATCATCGCCGTACTGCTCGCCCTGGTCGTCGCCGCGTTCTTCGTCTCGCGGCGCGCCGGCATCATGATGCTGGCGGGCGTCTCAGTGGCAGTGGCGCTGATGCTGGGCTGGGCCTGGCACACTGAGCGCGGCCCGGAGACACAGCGCAACGCCATCGCCGTGGAGGAAGTGGAGATTCTCGACACGCGCACGCGCGACAACGCCGAGGATTACCTGGTGCGCAACAACAACCCGGAGTGGACGCTCATCGGCCTCTACTCGGAAAGAGTGGCGCGCATGGAAGACGGCACCATCATCGACCGCAAGGAATTCACCCACCGCGTCAATGTGCCGCCGGGCCAGGCGCGCTGGGAGACGCTGCGCTTTTTCGGCCTGCAGATCGGCGTCGAATACGACTGGCGCATCATCGGCACCGAGGGCTCGCGCAGCCCGGGCGGAGAGAACCGGTAGAATCCCTGCCATGGCAAGGATCATGGTGCTCAAGCATGTCGCGGCCGAACCCCTCGGCCTGCTCGACCCGATGATCCGGGCGCGGGGCCACCGCATCCGCTACGTCAATTTCCAGCGCCACCCCGACGCCCGGCCTTCCCTGGACCGCTACCAGGCCCTGGTCGTGCTGGGCGGCCCCATGAATGTCGGCGAGAACGACCGCCACCCGCACCTGAAGGTTGAGTGCGAACTGATCGAGACCGCGCTGGCGCGCGGCCTGCCGATCCTCGGCATCTGCCTCGGCGCGCAGTTGCTGGCGCACGTGCTCGGCGCGCGCGTCGCACCCGCGCGGCGTCCCGAGATCGGCTGGTATGCAGTGCGCCCGCGCCTCCCGGCGGCACAGTCCGACCCGGTGCTGCACCCGCTGCAGGACGAGCATCCGGTGTTCCAGTGGCACGGCTACGGCTTCGACATCCCCGCCGGCGCGACGCACCTGGCTGAGAGCGACGACTGCCCCGGCCAGGCGATGAGCTACCAGGACTCCGCCTGGGGCTTCCAGTTCCACCTCGAGCTGGACGAGGGGCTGATCCGGCGCTGGCTGAATTCGTCCAGCTACCTTGACGACCTGCGCGACTCCGGCCTCGGCCACACGCCAGAGAAAATCCTCGCCGACACACAGGAATTCCTTCCGCCCACGCGCCGGCTGGCCGAGCGCGTGTTCGGCAACTGGCTGGACCGCCTGGCGCCGCACGGCAACAGCCGCGTGTTGCCCTCGCGCTGAACTTGGCGGCCCGGCCTCACCATAGCCGCAGCCGCGCTGACGAGGCGGTGCCGGGCAACGCGCGCGAGTTCCTCGCCGTATTCCGCTACAGCCGGCGCGCCCTGGAACTGGTGTGGCGCACCAGCCGCCCGCTCACGCTGGTGCTGGCCGCCTTCACGCTGCTGGCCGGCGTGCTGCCGGCCGCCGTCGCCTGGGTCGGGGCCCTGATCATCGACGCGGTGGTCGCCGCCGCCGGCGTGTACCGGGACAGCGGCGTGCTGGAGGCGCGCCCGGTGATGGTCCTGGTGGCGGTGGAAGGCGCGCTGGTCGCGGCGCTGGCCGGCGCGCAGCGCGCCTTGTCGGCCTCGCAGTCGCTGCTGCGCGCCCAGCTCGGCCAGCGCGTCAACGAGATGATCCTGGAGAAGGCGCTGCAACTCGACCTGGCGCAGTTCGAAGACGCCGAGTTCTACGACAAGCTGACGCGGGCCCGGCGCGAGGCCTCGAGCCGCCCCCTGTCCCTGGTCACGCGCACCTTCGGCCTGGCGCAGAACGGCATCTCGCTGGTCAGCTACGGCGTGCTGCTGGCGCAGTTCTCTGGCTGGGCGGTGCTCGTGCTGGTGCTGGCCGGATTGCCGTCCTTCCTCGCCGAGGCCAAGTTCTCCGGCGACGCCTTCCGCCTGTTCCGCTGGCGCTCGCCCGAGACACGCATGCAGATGTACCTGGAGACGGTGCTGGCGCGCGAGGACCATGCCAAGGAAGTGCAGCTCTTCGCGCTCGGCCCGCGGCTGCTGCAGCGTTACCGCGAGATCTTTCGCAAGCTCTACCGCGAGGACCGCAACCTCACGCTGCGCCGCGACGGCTGGGGCTTCGTGTTCGGGCTGGTCGGCACGGTGACGCTCTACGGCGCCTATGCCTGGGTCGCATTCACCACCATCGCGGGCCGCATCACGCTCGGCCAGATGACCATGTACATGATGCTGTTCCGCCAGGGCCAGTCGGCGGTCTCGGCCAGCCTCTCGGCCATCAGCGGCATGTACGAGGACAACCTCTACCTCTCGACCCTTTACGAATACCTGGAGACGCCGGTGCCGGAGCGCTGCGGCGAGCTGCAGCGCGGCCCCGACCCGAGCGACGGCATTCGCTTCGAGCGGGTTTCCTTCACCTATCCCGGCGCGGAGACGCCGGCGCTCAGGGAGATCGACCTGCACATCGCACCGGGCGAGTCGCTGGCGCTGGTGGGCGAGAACGGCTCGGGCAAGACCACGCTGATCAAGCTGCTGTCCGGACTCTACGCCCCGACCTCAGGCCGCATCCTGCTGGACGGGCTCGACCTGCGCGCATGGGACGCCGCGGTGCTGCGCCGGCGCATCGGCGTCATCTTCCAAGACTTCGCGCGCTACCAGTTCACGGTGGGCGAGAACATCGGGGCCGGCGACGTGCTGCACTTCGAGGACGAGGCGCGCTGGGAACAGGCGGCCGGCCAGGGCATGGCGCTGCCGTTCATCGACACCCTGCCGGGGCGCTTCGATACCCAGCTCGGCAAGTGGTTCAAGGACGGGCGCGAGCTGTCCGGCGGGCAATGGCAGAAGATCGCGCTGGCGCGCGCCTTCATGCGCTCGGACGCCGACATCCTGGTGCTGGACGAGCCCACGGCGGCGATGGATGCTGCCGCCGAGGCCACGGTGTTCGAGCACTTCCGCAAGCTGACGCAGGACCGCATCGCGATACTCATCTCGCACCGCTTCTCCACCGTGCGCATGGCCGACCAGATCGTGGTCATCGACGGTGGGCGGATCATCGAGCACGGCAGCCACGCCGAGCTGATGGCGCTGGACGGCCTGTACGCGCGGCTGTTCTCGCTGCAGGCGCGCGGCTACCGCTAGGTCACGAGGCCCTTGCGGTGTTCCGGCGTCGCCACCACGACCCGGTTCCTGCCGCTCGCCTTGGCGTCGTGCAGCGCATGGTCGGCCTCGCCGAGCAAGGCGCGGCGGCTCAGGCCGGGGCGCATTTCCGCCACCCCGGCGCTCATGGTGACCTGCACGCCTGCGGGCACGTCGTCGCGGGCCATAGCGGCCACTTCGCGGCGAATTTTCTCGCAGGCCTCCACCGCGGCCGTCTGGTCCGTGCCGGGGAAGCAGAGCAGGAATTCCTCGCCGCCATAGCGCGCCACCAGGTCCGTGGCGCGGGCGCTCCCGGCCATGCGCGCGGCGACGGCCTCGAGCACGCGGTCCCCGGCATCGTGCGAATGCTCGTCGTTGATGCGCTTGAAATGGTCCAGGTCGACGAGGGCCACGGAGAAGTCGCCGCCATAGCGCTCGAACTCGGCCAGGCGCTCGTCGAGATAGGCGTCGGCGGAGCGGCGGTTGTGCAGCCCGGTGAGCGCGTCGTGGGTGGCGAGCCGCTCGAGTTCGCGGGTCTTCTCCCGCAGGCTCCGCGTGCGCTCCGCCACGATGGTTTCCAGGCCGGAGCGCAGCCGCGCCAGCTCGGTCAACGTCAGCATGCCCAGGCTCAGCACCACCAGCAGCAGCGCGACCACGGCCAGCTCCATGCGATTGAAGATGATCGCCACCAGGATGCCGCCGAGGCCGGCGCCCGACTCGACGATGAAGGGGAACACGCTGGTGCCGCGCGGGAAACGGCCGTCGCGAAAACCGATGAAGATGCGCATGCCGAGGTCGTTCACGGCCTGCATGCCGACCACCATGAGCAGCAGCAAAGCAAGGTCGGCCGCCCCGAGCGACAACAGCGGGACAGGCCCGCCGAGCCGCTGGTACGCCAGGCCCGCGACCAGCACCATGAGGCTCATCAGTCCGCTGTTGTGCAATGAGGCCGTGAGCACCTCCTGCACGGGGCGTCCGCGGCGCAGGCGATGCCAGGGATAGAGCAGCGAGGCGAGCCCGTTCAGCCAGGCGGCGGCGACCGGGCCGACGATGAGGATCGACGCCACCTGGGCGACGCGGTCGAAGGACACATAGCCGACGCGCGGATGATTGAAGCCCATGGAAATGGTGAACAGCGCGAAGACGACGAAGAACACCGCCGTGCCCGGGCCGTGTCCGCCAGGCAGCCAGCCGTGCATCGCGACCGCCACCGACAGCGCGACGAAAGCGCCGGCAAACAGCAGCAGGGAGTAAATCCGCTCCGGATGCGTCCGTCCTTTCATCTTCCCCGCCATGATGCCTACGGCCCCAGCAGCGCCACGACCAGCGGCAGCGCGAAGGCCGTGAGCAACCCGGCCAGGCCGAGGCCGAGCCCGGCGAAGGCGCCGGCGCGCATGCCGATGGTCAGGGCATGCGCCGTGCCGAAGCCGTGCGCCGCGATGCCGAGCGCGAAGCCCTGCGCGCGCTGGTCATGGATGCCGGCGAAGCGGAACAACGGGCCGGCCGCGACCGCGCCCACCGCGCCGGTCACCAGCACGATGCCGGCCGCGAGCGAGGGCAGCCCGCCGATCTGCTCGGCGATGCCCATGGCGATCGGCGTGGTGACCGACTTGGGCGCCAGGGAAAGCAACGTCTCGCCGCGCGCGCCGAGCAGCCACGCCACGCCGACGGCGCTGCCCACCGCCACGGTCACCCCCGTCACGCAGGCCAGCAGCAGCGGCCACAGCAACTCGCGCACCTGGCGCAGGTTGTCGTACAGCGGAATGGCCAGTGCCACCGTCGCCGGCCCGAGCAGGAAATGGATGAACTGCGCGCCCTCGAAATAGGTGTCGTAGGACGTGCCCGTCAGCAGCAGCAGGCTGATCAGCACCAGCATCGCCACCAGCACCGGGTGCACCAGCGGGTTGCCGTTCAGCTTGCGGTTCAGCCACACGCCGCCGAGATACGCGACCAGGGTCAGCGTGAGCCACAGCAACGGCGCCTCGGCCAGGTAGACCCATATGTCGCCGAACTCAGGCATTCCGACCTGCCTCCGGGGCCGCACCTGGCTCGAGTTCGGGCGGGACGCGTCGTCCCACCAGCCACCCGACCAGCAGCATCGTGGCCAGCGTGCTGACCACGATCGCCACCAGGATCGGCAGCCAGTCGGCCGCGAGCCGCGGCCCGTGCGTCACCAGCCCGACGCCCGCGGGCACGAAGAACAGCGTCAGGTAACCGAGCAGCCCGGTGCCGGCGCGGCGCAGCGACTCGCCCGGCCCGCCGGCGAGCACCAGCCCGACCAGCAGGATCACCATCCCCGCCACCGGCCCGGGCACCGGCACGCCGAGCAGGCGGACGAGCGTCTCGCCCGCAAGCTGGCAGAGGAAGATCAGCGCGAGGCCTTGCAGCATAGCGTCGAAGCATAACCGCGGGGCGCGGGGGCTGGCGACCTCCAGCACGGTCTGGGTGCTTTGCTGGGGCGGCGGGCGTGTACGCCTCCCCCTTGGCTCAGATGCCTGCGGGCGAGGCGTACACGCCCGCCGCCCCGGCGACCCCCCTGCAGCTGGTCATCGCCAGGCGCCGTGCGCTAACCGAGGTCACTGGAACTTCCCGCTCGCGGGCAGCGACGCACAACCAGCGAGGTCAACAGGATGGCGTAGAGAATCCCTCCCGCCATCAAAGCCCGATTCAGGTCGTGATTCGCAAGCACCAGCCCAGCCAGCAGCACCGCCGCAAAAAGCATCGTTTTACCGGCTCCACTGATAGCCGCAACCGCCCCGAGTCGGACTGCTCGGTCCCACCCAGCGAATGGTCGATCCAGCCCGATAGTGGCGATGATCGGACGCGGGCTCGATTGGAGGAAGTACTTATCCTGCGCCACGCAATCCGTCAGGGCGCGATCCAGTACTGCATGGGGCGGGACAGGAATGCTTCCAGCTCGATTCCGTCGCCGCCTACGAGCAGGCTTCGATCCGGCCTGAACGCCGCCTTGAAGCTCGCGATCCCGGGCTGCGGCTTGGCCCTGGTGGTGCTCTTTACTTCGATGGCGATGAGGCGACGTCCCGAGCGGACCACGAAGTCGACCTCAGCATTGCGCTCGCGCCAGTAGAACAGCTCGCACTCTCCGCAGGCTGCCGCGTTCGCCAGGTGGGCGCCGATGGTCGACTCGACCAGGCGCCCGCGATACTCCGGATCCGACCACGCTTCCGCGGGCGACATGCCGCCCAGGGCGGACATCAAAGCGGTGTTCAGGACCTGGAGCTTCGGGCTCGAGCCCCGGCTGCGCGCCACGTCGCCGGCGAACTTCTGCAGCCCGCAGACCATCCCGGCCGCCGCCAACAGCTCGAGGTAATGTGCCAGCGTCGTGGTGTTCCCGGCGTCCTGCAGCTGGCCGAGCATCTTGTTGTAAGACAGGATCTGCGCGGAATATCGACACGCGAGCTCGAACAGGCGCCGCAGCAGGGCCGGCTTGTCCACCCGCGTGAGCAACAGCACGTCGCGGGAGATCGATGTTTCCACCAAACTGTCGATGACGTAACGCCGCCAGCGTTCGGGCTCGCCGGCCAGCGGCGCGGCACCGGGATAGCCGCCGAAATAGCAGTACTTATCGAAGGTGAAGCCGAAAGCCTCACGCATTTCAACGAAGGACCAGTGCGGCAGGTGCAACAACTCGAAGCGACCCGCCAGGCTCTCCGACGTGCCGCGCGCGATCAACAATGGCGCTGAGCCAAGCAACACGACCCGCAGCGGGATCCTGCGGCGCGTATCCTCATCCCAGAGACGCTTGACGGTTTCCGACCAGCCCGGGATTTTCTGAATCTCATCAAGCGCCAGAACTGCGCCGCTCTGGCCCGCCTCGCGCGCCTCCAGGCGCGCGGCTTCCCACTGCTGCGTAATCCACTCAGCGCCGCGCAGCATCGGCTCGTCGGCAGTGGCGTAAAGAAAGCCCGGCCGAAGGGTTGCTGCGACCTGGTGCACAAGCGTGGTCTTCCCCACCTGTCTTGGCCCGGCGACGACCTGGATAAAACGCCGCGGCTCCCGCAACCTGCGCGCGAGTTCCCTGGCCTGCGCCCGCTGAAAGGGATCTGACGATTTACTCAACATGATGAGTATTTTTACTCAATAACTTGAGCAAATCAAACCGCCATCGACCGGACCACCGAGCTGAGCGGGCCGGTGTGCAGAATCGTCGCGCTGGTAGCGCAGCACCCCGTCCGTGGTGTACACGCTGATCAGCGCCGACCCGTCCTGGCGCGTGGTCTGGGTCCGCCGGCCATGGCCGTCGTAGAAATAGCTCGCCAGGCCGGCGATCGACGTGATGCGCTCCGAGTTATCGAACACGCGGGTCTGCCTTACCTTAGAACGGACTTGATCCAGATCTAATGGGATCGGCCCGGCGCATGCGACCCTCGCTCGAATTCTACTTCAGCTCTTATTAGTCCGTTCGAATAGGCCCATGGGTCGATGGACTCGGGCCTGATCCGAAATACCCCTTCCTCAACGAGAACACCAGTTACGTTCGCGTAAACGAGGCAATGGAAAGCTCCCGTCTCACTAGTTTGGCGACAAGAGACCCATTCGCCGATGTCGGGACCGCCCGCCCAAATCGCGTCGGCAGGCACGTTAGCCGGTCTGTCCGGGGGCTTCGAGCCCCTTTTCTCGATCACACTCGAGACGGCCAATCCCAACAAAAAGCCCAAGAAAAGTATCCCAACCGATCTCACTGACATGATCAAGCCCCAGCTATCTGTCACGGTCGAGGCGCTTTGAGTCAAGTCGCCCGTCGACACGGAACACGCCTTGGAACCCACCGCCTTCAAAGCGGAAGCTTTGCGCTCCTTCTGATCCCTGAAGCTCCTTGATGTATGAATTCGGTCTTGGGTCAGCCATCCACGGAGTGTCTATCCCGCCGTTTTCAAGCGTATCCCGTTGGAAGGTTCCACATTGATGGTAAGGGTGCCAGTCACCGTAGCCACCTTTGCCCGCAGTCTTTCCAGCCAGTCCTTTGGCATACGCCTCCATCGCCGCAAAGTCCGCACCCACAAAATACGCTCCCTCAATCGGTCCACCTTGACCGGCTTTCCGGGAAAGCTCGGACAAAACACGAGCAAGGGATTCGGTCGTCGGCGCGCCGTCCCGCATGGTTACGTTACTCTCCAGGCGCAGATTCCTGACAATGCTCCCCTCAGGATAGCGCTCGAACTCGTAGTAACGCGTCAAACCATTGGCTGGATTGATGAGCAATATCCCAGCATGACCAAGATCCTCCCACTTTCGTCCAGCAAGAGAAATCTTGTAATCCGGAAAAGTAACCGCCACTCCGTGACGGCCATCCGGGTCTACGTATCGATACGGGTTGTCGTTCCCATACCAGTAACGGTTGAAATTAGCCCCCGTAGCGATGTCCACCCCCACCGGGTCGATCGACAAAAACCGCCCCACCTCCGGGTCGTAATAGCGCTGCTGCATGTACACCAGCCCGGAGCCGGCGTCGTGCACGTGACCCGTGTAGCCCGGCTGGTCCGCTATCGCCTGCCTGGGCAGCCCGTAGGGCTCGTACTCGTAGCGGGCTACGACGTTGCGGTTCTGGTCCGTCTCCAGCACCACCGAGCCCAGCAGGTCCGTATGCAGGTAGGTGACCGTCTCGGCCCGGGCCGGGGTTACCAGGAGGCCGGCCAGCAACAGGGCCGCCCAGAGCTTCTTCATTCCACTACGCCTGTCCATGGCTACCAGCTCACCGGCGGATCGCCCGGCACCGAGTCCGGGTCCTCGCAGAACGGCGGGTTGCGGCCCCCGATGTTGTCCACCCACACCGTGTGGATGGCGGAGTACGCCCAGCAGCCCGCGGCATTACAGGCCCGGACCCGATAGCCCCAGCTGCCGGCACCCATGCCGCTGAAGGACTTGCCTGTGCCCGCCCCATTGACGGCTCGAGGACGAGGATCAGCGCGTGCTGCGCGGGGTGCTCGATACGATCCTCGGGCAATGACCTGAAGGCCGCGGTTCACGTCTCGTTCTGTCCGGCCGCCTTGTCACCGGCAGAGGTGTTGCTGAACCAACACACCTGCCCGATGTTCGGCTCCTGACCCAGGGCTCGCCATTCCTCATCGATCCTCGCCAGGGCTCTCTCAGGCGTGCACGTCCAGGCGAGGAAACCACCGTTCTCCTGCAGGGTTCCGGGCTCCATGAGTCCTTCGCACAGCAGAGGCCCAAGGACCTCCAGAGCCACCTCGCGAATCTCATCGCCCGTGTGGCTTGATTTGCTGCGTCGGAGAATCCAGGCTACCTCCCAGAGACCGACGTAATCGTCCTGTCCTTCAGCGAGCAGCTCTTGACGTATGTCCGCGAGGGTTGTCATTCTGGGAACTTGATCTTCCGGACGTCGATACCCGGAATGTTCACATCGATGGTTGGTGGCCCGGACTTCGATACGCCGCGATAGCCTACGAAACCACCATCAGGACGACGTACGAGCTTTCCCGGATGGCCAGCGGGCGTGACATCAACGCCCCCCTTCGAAAGCTTCCCGAAAAGCTTCTCTGCCGCAGACGCTCCGCCTTCCGCTACCCGAATCGAAGAACGGCTGCCCGCGCGTCCGAGAGAACCCAATCCCCCCTTTGCGGCACCTGCGACATCCCCGGCCGCATCAAGTGGCTTGCCCACTTTGACTAAACCGGCGGCAACCTTCGTCGCTGCCCCAAGTACCGCTCCACCGCCTAATGTCGTCGCATCCTCGAATGCGGCTGCGAGCCGGCCATTGCCCTCGCCGTTGTAGCCGTCAGCAAACGCCCCGACGACACTATCGCGATCGAACCCACGTCCGCTGACCAGATTCCAGGTCTCGGTGAGAATCCCGCCGATTCCCGCTACCGCGTTGCGTCCGTCCGGATCGGTATACGTGTACGGATTCTCGTTCCCATACCAGTAGCGGTTGAAATTAGCCCCTGTAGCGAGATCCACCCCCACCGGATCGATCGACAGGAACCGCCCCACCTCCGGGTCGTAGTAGCGCTGCTGCATGTACACCAGCCCGGAGCCGGCATCGTGTACATGGCCGGTGTAGCCCGGCTGGTCTACCACGGCCTGCCGCGGCAGCCCGTAGGGCTCGTACTCGTAGCGTGCAACTACGTTGCGGTTCTGGTCCGTCTCCAGCACCACCGAGCCCAGCAGGTCCGTGTGCAGATAGGTGACGGTCTCGGCCTGGGCCGGGGTCACCAGGAGACAGGCCAACAGCAGGGCCGCCCAGAGCTTCTTCATCGCATATCGCCTGTCCATCGCTCACCAGCTGCCCGGCCGATCGCCGGGCACCGAGTGGGTCCAAGCGCACCCGAGCAGCAGCTCACGGCCGCCGGTCGAGAGTCACCGCTCGAGTGGTCCGGCTAAATCTACGAAACAAGGTGCCAATTTTTCCACCAGAGCGTCTCCCTGAACAATCACACTAAACGGCTCGCAAGGCTGGCTGCGATAGCAATCAACAAGAATGAGACCTTCCGGGTCATCAAGGTAAAAGACAACCGAATCCTCAGCCTTGTCTGATAACGTCAGCAGAGAAACCGGGTCTATACCTCGTAGGGGGGCAAGCCCCATGTAGTCTTTGTCATGAAAACCTATTTTCCCGCTGATTGCGGTAAGCCGGTGCTGAAAGCACTCTAACAACTCTTCGGCCTTTTCTTGAGAAATATATGGTGCAACCAGCCCCGGGGCAGTGGTGATGTCCTTTGGCCATTCCAGACTCAAGGACCGACTAGCAGTAGGGTCGAAGTCCTCAAGACACAATGATCCAGTGGTCGCCGCGGAGACAATTGCGGCTAGTCGAGCCCCGTGCGAGTCACGCAGCTGTGCCTGCGACCTACGATTTACTTCGCTCGCTCTCTTCGCGCGCAACTCGTCGATTTTTTGCCTTCCAGACATAGTAATCAGCGCTTCGGATCGAAATCCACGCGAACCTTTCCTTCGTTTAGAATGCGGGGTCTTCCGGCCACATCGACCTGCCCTCCAGGTTTTACTGTTCCAGCTTCAACCTGGGGCACGCCTGCATGTTCTCCACGCATGTCTCTCGATATTTGGACTGACTTTGTCTCAGTTCCACCTCCGGGCTTGGGGACCTCGTAACTTTGCTGGCGGCCCACTGGAGTACCGTCCGGGCTCGCCGACGAGATCCCAGGGACGAGCAGGCTCGCCACGACGACAGCGGTCACAAGGAGCACGCACACCGCTCCAGAGTCACTGCGCTCACTTGAGCTTCTCAGAACCGCATGGCTTCATCGAGCGTCTCCGCTGGGAGTATCCGGCTCGCGCCAAGAATCTCGATTCCAGCCAACCGTCCCTTACCGTCGAACTCCAGAATCACAGCGCCTTCCTTGATGTCAACATCGCACGGCTCGGTCCTCACGACCTCACCCCGTTCGAGGTTCGCCTGGAAGAGAATGTAGGCAGCGTCCGCGGATGCGTCGTACGTGATCTGCACAGTCATTGCCCCCACCCGTAGTTCTTCGCGATTCCGTCAATAGACTTCTGCGACCAGTTTCGATGAGCCGTGATGACTCCTCGCTCGCCTTCCACGATGAAGTCGAAGCGTCCGGGAGACGACTCGCGCAGGAAGACCTTTGCCCCATCAGACTGATGCAGGACTTGGCCTTCAGTCTTCGTAAGCTTGACCAAGTCATCCGTGAAGCCAGAGCGTGCAAGGCGTTCGGCACCGTGCGCTGTTGCCCTCGTGCCCCCCCTTCCGGCACCTGCGACATCCCCGGCCGCATCCAAGGCCTTGCCCACTTTGACTAAACCGGCGGCAACCTTCGTCGCTGCCCCAAGTACCGCTCCACCGCCAAAGGTGGCCACATCCTCGAATGCAGCTGCGAGCGGCCCACTGCCCTCGCCGTTGTAGCCATCCGCAAACGCCCCGACGACACTGTCCCAATCAAACCCTCGTCCGGTTACCAGGTTCCGAGTCTCGGTGAGCACCCCACCCAATCCCGTCACAGCGTTGCGCCCATCCGGATCCACGAAGGTGTACGGGTTGTTGTCCGCATACCAGTAGCGGTTGAAATTAGCCCCCGTAGCGATGTCCACCCCCACCGGGTCGATCGACAAAAACCGCCCCACTTCCGGGTCGTAGTACCGCTGCTGCATGTACACCAGCCCGGAGCCGGCATCGTGCACATGGCCTGTGTAACCCGGCTGGTCCACCATGGCCTGCCGCGGCAGCCCATAGGGCTCGTACTCATAGCGTGCAACGACGTTCCGGTTCTGGTCCGTCTCCAGCACCACCGAGCCCAGCAGGTCCGTATGCAGATAGGTGACGGTCTCGGCCTGGGCCGGGGTCACCAGGAGACAGGCCAACAGCAGGGCCGCGCAGAGCTTTTTCACCAAGTTTGTGTTCATAATGGCTTACCAAGTCCCCGGTGGGTCTTCAGGGACTGACTCGGGCTGGGTGCATCCGAAGCCCGGAATACATCCCCCGAGGTTCTCCACCCAGACCGAATGTGTTGCCGAATATGCGCCGCAACCCGCCGCGTTGCATGCCCGCGCCCGATAGTTCCAGCTGCCGGTGGTCCGCCCGGACCGCGCCTTGCTGGTGCCGGTCCCGTTGTGGATCGTGCCGTAGTTCCGGCGGCCTCTAACGCTCAATCTTTTGTTTCAACAGCAAGAGAAGAAACACCGCTATGAATAGCAGGAGCCACAATGGCCATCTGGCGAAGTAAAACGCTATCGCCTGCGCACAGGTTACTGGAGACAACAGGACTGCGACTAAGGCACTGGTGAATAATGAGCTGACCAACGCGGAGGCTACTGCTAGGGCCAGGCGCAGCGCGCTAACCGAGGTCACTGGAACTTCTCGCTCCGGGGCAGTGACTCAGATGCGAGCGCTTCGGCGACCGCCGTACCAGTACCCTCGCCCGCGATCACACCCGTCGCTGCCGCAACGCCAGGTGATGCTCCGGCACTGGACATTGATCTTGTAACCGCAGCGGTTGTAGTAGCACCGGCCACTGCACCAGCTCCCGTGGCTAGCGACTCGCTCGCATACTCCTCAACACTTCTCATCGAGTTTCCGGCTGCAATATCCGCTGCCGGCGCAACCACGAAGTTCGTGGCAGCGCCGCTATATGCCCCTGTGGCGGTTGACGTTATCGCGGTTCCGAATGTTCCAGCGCCTTCGGAAACAGCTGCCGCCGAACCTGCCATTGTTCCAGCGGCGATCGCCGCGCCTACGAGAGCGCCTTTCGCAGTGGAAACCAGAAGCTGTCGCCCGTTGAATGCATCTGAATCCCATTGCTTGTAGCCTTCGACTATGAACCCAGCCGCGCCACCGATTACTATCCCCCAAAAAACCTGACCGAACTCACCATCCGGGTCTACAAAGGTGTACGGATTGTCGTTCCCATACCAGTAGCGGTTGAAGTTCGCTCCCCTAGCAAGATCCACCCCCACAGGATCCACCGACAGGAACCGCCCCACCTCCGGGTCGTAATAGCGCTGCTGCATGTACACCAGCCCGGAGCCGGCATCGTGCACATGGCCGGTGTAGCCGGGGGCATCGGCGATTGCCTGCCGCGGCAGCCCGTACGGCTCGTACTCGTAGCGCGCTACGACGTTCCGGTTCTGGTCCGTCTCCAGCACCACCGAGCCCAGCAGGTCCGTGTGCAGGTAAGTGACGGTCTCAGCCCGGGCCGGGGTCGCCAGGAGACAGGCCAACAGCAGGGCCGCCCAGAGCTTTTTCACCAAGTTTGTGTTCATAATGGCTTACCAAGTCCCCGGTGGGTCTTCAGGGACTGACTCGGGCTGGGTGCATCCGAAGCCCGGAATACATCCCCCGAGGTTCTCCACCCAGACCGAATGTGTTGCCGAATATGCACCACAACCCGCCGAGTTGCATGCCCGCGCCCGATAGTTCCAGCTGCCGGCACCCATGCCGCTGAAGGACTTGCCTGTGCCCGCCCCGTCGTAGACGGTACTCCAGGATCCCCCGTTGAGCTGTTGCTGAAGCTGATAGCTTGTGGCGTTGCTCACGGTCGTCCAACTGATGGTGTAGCTGGCTGGTGCACCGAGGAAGCCCGGGCCACTCGGCGTGGGCACCCCGGTCGGTGGCAGTGTGACCACGGTGGTCTTCAGCGATGAATACGAGCCGCAGCCGACTGCATTACATGCCCGCACCCGGTAGCCCCAGGTGCCGGTGGTCCGCCCGGACCGCGCCTTGCTGGTGCCCGACGCGTTATGGATGGTGCTCCAGCCGCCGCTGTTGAGGCGCTCCTCGAGCTGGTAACTCGTCGCGCCGCTGACCGCACCCCAGCTCACCGTGTAGCTGCCGGTGCTGTTGCTCGAGGGGGCGATCAGGCTGGGCACGCCGCTCGGCGGCAGCGTCACCACCGTGCTCTTGATGGCCGAGTACGCCCCGCAACCCCCGGAGTTACAGGCCCGCACCCGGTAGCCCCAGGTACCGTTGCCCTGGCCGCTGAGCGCCTTGCTGGTGTCGGCGGCATTGTGAATGAGGCTCCAGCTGCCGCCGTTGAGCCGCTGCTCCAGCTCGTAGCGGGTCGCGCCCGATACCGCCGTCCAGCTCACGGTGTAATTGCCGGTGCTGTTGCTCGCCGGGGCGGTGAGCGTCGGCACGCCCGTCGGCGCGAACGGCCGCTCGACCTGGGCCACCATGGTCCCGCCGAGCTCGACATAGTGACTCGTGGTCTCGGCCGCATCGTCGCGCTGGTAGCGCAGCACCCCGTCCGTGGTGTACACGCTGATCAGCGCCGAGCCGTCCTGGCGCGTGGTCTGGGTCCGCCGGCCGTGGCCGTCGTAGTAATAGCTCGCCAGGCCGGCGATCGACGTGATCCGCTCCGAGTTGTCGAACACGCGGGTCTGCGTCGTGCCCGAACCGCTGCGCGTCAGCTGGTTGCCCCGGGCGTCGTAACCGAAGCTCCAGCTCGGCGCCCCGCCGCTGCCGCTGATCGCCGTCAGCCGGCCGTTGCTGCTGTGATAGCTGTAACTGTAGGCGCGGGCCCCGACGCTGGCCTGGCGCAGGTTGTCGAGCGGGTCGTACTCGTAGGTGGCCGTCCCCCACATCCCCGGGGCGCTCGCCTGCACCAAGCGGTTGAGCCCGTCGTAGAGGAACGCGCGGTCCTGGCGGCCCTGGCTCCCATCGTCCGACTGGTCGGTGATGCCGGACACGTTCCCGTTGGCGTCGTAGTCGTAGTCAAAATCGTGGAACGCCGTGGCGCCGTAGGTATCCTGGACCCAGTCGGGCAGCCCGCGGGCGGTGCGGCTGACCGAGCGGACGATGCCGTTGCCGTACTGGAGCTGCGCCAACTGGCCGTCGGGGTGGTACTGGGCGCCCGTGGCATAGCTGCCGGCCCGGGTGGGCTGGCCCAGCGCGTTCGGCTGGTAGTCGATGGTGAGCCCGCCGGGATAGCTGCGGCTGGTAAGGTTGCCGGTGGCGTCGTACGCCAGCCCGAAGGCGAAGGTCTCGCCGGTCTGGTACAGCGTCTCCTGGGTCAGCAGGCGCCGGCGGTTGTACTCGTAGACCCAGGCCGAGTTCCCGCGCGTGATGGCCTCGAGAGTCCCGTCGTCGTGGTAGGCGTAGCTCAGCGCCTCTGTCGTGCCCGGATAAGTGACGCCGGTCACGCGGTTGCGCACGTCGTAACCAAACACGGTGCGACTGGAGGGCGAGACACTGGCACGGCTGCAATCACCACTGACCGTGGTCGCGCTGGAGCCGGTCACGGTCCAGCTCGTGCGTCCCGCCAGGTCGTAGTCGATGATCGTCGCGCCGGATTCGGGGTCGATGCGCCGACACAGCCGCATGTGCGCGTCGTAGATGTAGTGTCGCGTGGCGCTCACCGGCACGCCGTCGTAGGTGCCGGAGCGGGTGATCGAGAGCGGTTTGCCGAACAGGTCCCGGGTGATGGTCGTGGTCTGGCCCTCGGGGGCCGTAATGACCAGCGGTGCGCCGTAGTCCGGCGTGTCCAGCGCGTGGAAGGTGGAGGTCGTGGTCGCGCCGCGCGGGTCGGTCACGCTGCGCTGGAAGCCTGGGAGATAGTTGACGACGGTATCGAGGTCGCCCTGCTCCGAGGTCTGGCGGGTCAGGCTGACCCGGCCGAGCGCGTCGTAGGTGGTGTGGATACCGCTGGTGACGCCCGACCACGTCGTGACCGAGGCCAGCGGGTAGGAAGCAAAGACCTCGCGATCTGCGTGATCGAAATGCCGCGCAGTGCACCGGCTGGTACCGCCCGGGTTGGCGGCGTCGTACTCGTGCGTCAGCACCGGCCGCCAGCCGGCATCGAAATACGTGATCCGGCGGTGGTTCCCGGTCGCGACCGTCTGGCGCCAGTGACCCGCCGGCAGGCCGTACTCGGCGTAGCCCACCGGTTCGAAGGTCGACTGGGTCGGCTGCCAGGCGACGGGGTCGCCGGTGGGGTAGTTGACCTGGCTGACCCGGCCCATCGCGTCGTACTGGTAGGTATGCGTGAACCCGAGCGGATCGGTGATGCTGGTGATCTCTCCGCGCGCGTTCACCACCGCGGTCGAGGTCGTGTCATCCGGATAGACGATCAGCTGCGGGATCCCGCGCATCCAGTTGTACAGCCCGGTGCGCTGGTCGAGGGCATCATCCGCCCACTTGAGGGTGCCGTCGGTGTTCCAGTCCAGGGTGAACCGCAGGGCGCCGTTGCGGTACTCGGCGACCGGCAGCGCCGTCTGCGGGTCGTAGACGTTCTGCACCAGGCTGTGGCCGCCGCTGAGCACGCTCTCCACCTGGCCCAGCACCCAGAGATTGAGATTGTCGCTGTAGGTGGTCGTCTCGGTTCGCATGGGGCCGGGCACGCTCTTGCGCGTGATCGACACCGGCCTCGCGAGGACGTCGAACTGGGTCACTTCCCAGATGAAACTGGTCCCCTGGCGCGTGATGGTGCGCTTCTTGGCGGGGCGCGCGACCCGGCTCGGGAAACTCGAGTCCAGCGGCGCCGAAGGCTTGCCGAGGGCATAGGGATAAGGCTGCGATCCCGGGTTGAGGTCGTACTCCGTGAGCGTCGTTTCGAGCATGCCGGTCGGGCCGCCCCGTACTACGGATTTTTGCAATCCTTCGTCGATCTGGTAGGCATTGCCGTAGGTTAACTCGACCCATTCGCCCGCCGGCCCGTCCACGCGTGCCCAGGAAGCCCCGATAATGGGCGCGAAACCGAACAGCCCACCATAGCTGTAGTCCCACTGGGCCTCATCGAGGCCCGGCCCTGCGATGGTCTTGGTGATCAGTGCAGGCGAATAGAAGCGCAGCGGATAGACGGAGTCGCCGCCATACGGGTCGTAGAGCGGGGCGCTGTAGTTGGTGCAGTTCAACGGCACGTTCGAGCGCCCGAACAGGCGGGGTTCGACCACGAACGTCCCGATCGCGCCAGACGGATGCGTCAGAGTGCCCATCGCCTGCTGGCCGGCCGCCACGTCGCGCGGGACGCGGCAGTCCCAAGGCTCGCCGGGCGCGATCGGCAATGCTTCAAGGCTCAGGGAGGACAAGCTGCCGAATGCAATAGTCCAGCTGCTGCCATCCGGACGCGTGACGGACGACAACGTCTTCTTGCCGCCGAAGGTCGAGTACCCGTAAGTCCAGGTCCGCCCGTTCTCAGTGATCGACGAGATGTGCCCGGCGGCGTTGTACGCCAGGCTGATCGCGCGCCCGTCGCTGGAGGAGATGCCCGTGAGCCGCACCGGCGCCGTCGACCCGTTCGAGTAACTGTAGGCAACCCAGTTGCCGAAGCGGTCCTCCACATGGGTCGCATAAAGCCGCACCCGACGGCGGGAGACCGTAGCTGAGATTGGAGCGCCGGCCTGATCGAAGACCTTCTCCCGCAGATCCGGCTCGACCGTCATCGCCATGCGGTCGAAGCGGTACTCGACCCCATCGGCCGTGACGGCGCGAAATCCTTCGCCGCTTCCGTTCTGGATCGTGGGCAGGCAGGCAAGGCGGTCGTTGTTGGCCGTTACCCAGTACCAGGGCCCGCCCGCCGGCGCCGGCACCTGCGTGGCCGAAGGCGACAGGAGGCTGGTGCTGTGGTTGTTCGCGAGATGCAGGTCTTCGCCGCCCCGCCCGGGCAGGTTCATCTGGATGCCGTTCCAGTAGTCCGAGCCGAAGATCGGGATGTCCACCGTGCCGTGGGTCGGCGGTTCCAGTTCCGACAACTGGTTCACGGAGCAGCGGCTGCCGGCCGGGGATCCGTTGCGAACCCAGCCGGACTGGGCGGCGTACACTCCCTGAACATAGGGCAAGTCGAGATCCCAGTCCGCGAACGGCAGGTCGCGCACCCGCTTGTTGCGCAGGTCGGTGACCGCGTAACTGCGGCCGATCGCCACCGGCAGCACGCTGTTGCCCGGAATGCTGATGTCGGCGTGATAAAAAGACAGCCCGCCGCTGTAGTAGTTGACGTTCTCGCCGAACAGCCCGGAACCAAGCGGATCGATGCTCTGGCGCGAGCGGACCAGCTCGCCGTGCTCTTCCCAGCGCTCCTTGGCGTCGTCCGCCCCGGCCAGCCCTGGAAAACCCAGTCCGCCCGCCACCGCCACCAACAGGATCACCGTCCGGAATCCGTTCATGGGCGCATGCCCTCCGTGCATTGAGTGCTGCCGCAGCGGACCTCTCGAAATCGCCGCCGTGGCCGGCGGAAAGGTCCTTTATTTGGTCTATGGCACCCAATAATGGAGGGAGGGGGGGGGTTCCGCGGAATACGGGGAAGTACCCATCAACCCTGCGCTCGACACGCGTCTGAAACTGCTTGGCGATACTCGCTCAATAGCCTCCCCGCCTCGGGGGATAGGACGGCATTCATCTCAGCAAGATCGGGGACATTGATCTCGCGATCGCCTACAACGGCCCAACAAATACGACGACCCGACCAGCCGGATTCCAGATCAACGTGCCACGGGTCGCCACTGAAACGAATTTCGACCGATGCGCCGAGCGCAGAGTACACATCAGGTCGATTAGCGCCGCTGCCGAATCGCTTTCCTCAGCCATTTCGCACGCTACTTGGGATACTTCGCTCCACCAACTGTTGCATTCACAACGCCTTCTGGATCGGTCAGCGACGCAGAACGAGCGACGTTAACAAGATGGCGTAGAGAATCCCTCCCGCAACCAAAGCCCGCCCCGGACCGTGATTTGCAAGCACCAGACCAGCTAGCAGCACCGTTACAAGAAGCATCGCTCTACCGGCTCCGCTCAAAGCAGCATCGGCGAATTTTCCCAAGAGTTGCTTCAAGACCCTAAGTGCATCTTGCCTCACCTTCGTTCCTCTGACTTCGCGCGAGCCGTTTGCGCGGCAACACTTATTGCTTCGCCGGTATTGCTTCCCGCCTGTGATGTTGCCGCCGCAACCTTGGCGGCATCCGAACCTACATTGGAGGATTGGGTAGTGTTGGCGACATGAGCGTGAAGTCCGCCCTTCGTCGCCATGTTCTCGAGAGCTGCTGCTGGCGCCAACGTCAGTCTTTGACCCGCAGCTCCGAGTATGCCAGCGGCTGCGCCCTCGACCAGTGCGCTACTCACATCCGGGACTTGGCCGTTCGCAATATCGCCAGTCAAGGATGCCGTAACCCCAACAGAAGCCGACCCTGCACCCGTCTGCACAACGGCGACGCCTACGGAAATTGTCCCCTTCGCAGCTGCCAACGCCGCGGTAGATGCGACTCCACCAGTAAGCGCACCGGCGCCCGCGGCCACGAAAACATCCGATACATCAATCTCGGTGAATGATTTTCCTTCAATCGCGGTCTGAACAAATATCTCTACGCCAGCTCCAATCGCCCCGCCCCAAAGAAACTGGGCAAACTGCCCATCCGGGTCGACATAGGTGTGGGGGTTGTTATTTGCATACCAGTAGCGATTGAAGTTCGCCCCCGCAGCGAGGTCCACTCCCACCGGATCCACCGACAGGAACCGCCCCACTGCCGGGTCGTAGTAGCGCTGCTGCATGTGCACCAGCCCGGAGCCGGCGTCGTGCACATGGCCGGTGTAACCCGGCTGGTCCGCTATCGCCTGCCGCGGCAGCCCATAGGGCTCGTACTCATAGCGTGCAACGACATTCCGGTTCTGGTCTGTCTCCAGCACCACCGAGCCCAGCAGGTCCGTGTGCAGGTAGGTGACGGTCTCAGCCTGGACAGGGGAAATCAGGAGGCCGGCCAGCAGCAGGCCGGCCCCGAGCTTCTTCAGCAAGCGTTTGTGCATCATGGCTTATCCGCCCCCACGAAATCGGCAGGCCCCGAGTCGGGCTGCTCGGACTCATCCGGTCGATGGTCGATCAAGCCCGATAGTGGCGATGATCGGACGGGGGCTCGATTGGAGGAAGTACTTATCCGGCGGCACGCGATGGTGGAGCGGGAGGAGGACGATGATGTGGAAGCGTCGCTCGAAGCGAGGCAGCCCTGTGGCAAATTGCTCGACGAGTGAGATGAGAATCAGCCGCCGGAGGCTAGGTAACGTGCCTCGGCCTCGGCCCAGATGGCATCGACACCGCAGCCGCTCGGCCCTCTTGCCATCCCCTTGTCAATTGCGGCCTTCACCGCCCGCTCCTTTTCGTGGTCGCGACGAATGAGATCGCGAAAATACTCGCTGTCGTTAGTGAAGTCGCCGTTGGCGACCTGCGCCTTGATCCAGTCATCCTGCGCGTCAGTCACGGTAATGGTCTTCCGAACGGTTGCCATGAACTCGCTCCATCGTCATACGATCGGTGCAGAATAGCGCACCCCACCGCAAAGACTCCGGGATATCGATGGCCTCGCCATCTTCGAACTCGATCGCGTACACAGCCTCATCGGAAGACGATTCGAAGTGCTTGCCTGAGGGTCTTTCCGGAAAAACGCCGACCACCCATGCAATCTTGGCAGGGCGGAACCTGGCGTCAGCGTCAGCGATAACACGGACAACGTCACGGACTTGCTGAAACACGCGGGTTGATTCTCAGCCGGGACGAGATGGCCTGCCTCAGAGCGGCTTCGCTGCCTTTAGCGGGGGAGCAAAAGTCGCAAACCTGTCGTCTAGCCGTACCTCCCACAAGCTACTGTCAATGGCCTCAATCTCCGCGACCTTGAGACCACTCACTAAGCCAACCAGCTTAAGGTCATAGATGTCGGTTAGGCCCCGACAGAGTTCGTCGAGTGTTTCCTGATCCAGAGCATAGCCCTTAGCGGCCCGGCGAACCTCCTCCTCGAAATCAACCATCCCCTTGCCGTTCGGAGCCGATCCGGTCCCATGGAAGTAAAGCAATACCCAAGAGATAGCGCGCTTGAACCTAATTCTGCTGAGGACATCCCTCAACAAGAGTTTATGGTCGTCCGACCACATATCGAAACGGTATGTTCTCATTTTCGAGTCTTTGGTGGCTCACGTGGCGGTGGTGGCTCGGCCTTTCCTCGATGCGGCGTTCCTCCACTGGGATTCGGCTTGCGCACGTGGTCATGCGGATTCGTGTGACTCTCTGGCCTTCCATGATCCGTGAAATCTCGCGTCTTGATTTCCTTTCCGTCGCTATCAAATTCGCGTGCCTGAGGGTACTTGCCTTTACTCCCATCCCGCGTTCCAAGCTGGGTGTGAGGCACTCCAGCGGCTTCGTCGTCAACAACGGGTTCACCGCTTAGAGGATCACGCGGCAGGGGTCGGTCAGGGAAAGCGTCGCCCGGCCTCGGGCCGGCTGCGTCTGTACTCTGTCGTTCTCCAGGCTCGTTGCTGTCCTGGCTGCTCTCACTGGTGACAACAATGACCCCAGCACGCGGCGCTGCGCGACTGACGATCGCTCTTGCCACTGCAGCAATAGCCGCTACACAAGCAGGCGCTGGCGGAGCTGCTATGCAGGCTGCCCTACCGTCCGGATCGGTATACGTGTACGGATTGTTGTTCCCATACCAGTAGCGGTTGAAATTCCCCCCGGTCCCAGTGTCCACTCCCACCGGATCCACCGACAGGAACCGCCCCACCTCCGGGTCGTAGTAGCGCTGCTGCATGTACACCAGCCCGGAGCCGGCGTCGTGCACGTGGCCGGTGTAACCGGGCTGGTCCGACATGACCTGGCGCGGCAGCCCGTAGGGCTCGTACTCGTAGCGTGCAGCGACGTTGGGGTTCTGGTCCGTTTCCAGCACCACCGAGCCCAGCAGGTCCGTGTGCAGGTAGGTGACGGTCTCGGCCCGGGCCGGGGTTACCAGGAGGCCGGCCAGGAAGAGAGCGGCCCAGATCGTCTTCATTCCACTTCGCCTGTCCATGGCTACCAGCTCACCGGCGGATCGCCCGGAACCAAGTCGGGTTGCTCGCTCATGGGGTCGAACACAACTGCAATACGGAGCAGGCACCTCCGGGTTCATTTCAGTGTCCCGACATTGGGCTATTATCGATTACGAGGATTGCATTGTTGCTCTTAACCCATCGCTTGTTGCGCTCCAGAAGATCGAAGGCACGGGGGTCTGAATCCGGGTGAATTCGGACGATAATCCTCGTGTTATCCGGAGTTGGTATACCGCTGGCGCTGCGGAATTCGTCTGTGCCAAGGAACTCCAAATACAACTCCAGCTTACGCAGCAGGCGTTCAAGAGATCGACGATCCGCACAGAGTGGACTCGCTATGACGATGAATAGATCTGAGCCGCCGGACTTCTTCACCGTGTTGATGTCGATCACCCCGAGGTCCGGTATCGGGTGGTTACTATCAGCGCCGACGAGATCTGCGTTATCCACCGGCAACACCTGTCCTGGGCTACGGATTTGATACTTCCCGCTCTATCGGACTTGATGGCTCCGGCTGCCCGCCGCCATCCCCAGTCCGGCACCCAACACGCGCCGGGTAATCTCGATCTTGTGAATATGGTAAGCCTGAAAGGTGCTGGTCCTCCCCCAGGTTCGCACTACACCGGCGACCAAGTGCGGCGTTCATGGTCGAACTCTTCTACAACCGACACCAACCGCCCGCGCCAGATGCCCTCACCGGACGGCGTTGTCACTTCGATCTCCGCTCTAAGGTCGCCATCAGAAACCACGAAATGCTCTCCACCACATAGGGTGATGCCTGCCTTAGTCAGGTCACGGAGAGTACCCATACAATTCAGACGAATGAACCCGTCAGTATCGAAGTTATTAAAATCCGCGAAAATAACCATGGCCGTTGTCAGTCCCATTTGGTTCGCTCCGCCTTCGGAACCGGGTTTCTCATTGGCGTCAGGATTTCGCTTGCTGCCTCGGGCGTCAGTCCACTTACGGTCGCATGATTCGGGGAGCGCCCCGGCGTTGCGGTGACCTCCCCGCCAGCTGCGCGGACCTGACCGGCAGTGGTAACGCCAACTTGGTTGTTTGGGACATTGGCGCAAAGTTCGCAAAGAGACGCGGCGTTGGCACTTTCTGCAGAGAATCCCGTGATCCCGTTGTCGCCTCGTGTGGATGTGCCCGCGGCAATCCCCCCCGGCGAGTTGGCGTTCGCGGGAGAACCACCACGAACCACCAGACTATCGTCGGCGATACGCGCTGTGTCAGCGACTCTCGCTGCCTTAATCCCGAGGCCCACGCCACCTGGGGCCCCGGGGACAGCAATAGCCAGACTATCGAGAACGATCCCAGCTGCATCTACTGCGGCGGCCAGGAAGTTCCCCTCGGAGACGTTATTGTGGAAACTCGATAACCCTAGGGCAAGGCTAGGGCCACCGATCAGAACGTCTTCCGCCCAGCGCCCGTCCGGGTCTACGTATCGATAAGGGTTGTTGTTCCCATACCAATAGCGATTGAAATTCCCCCCGGTCCCGGTATCCACCCCCACCGGATCCACCGACAGGAACCGCCCCACCTCGGGGTCGTAGTAGCGCTGCTGCATGTACACCAGCCCGGAGCCGGCGTCGTGCACATGGCCGGTGTAGCCAGGCGCATCGGCGATGGCTTGGCGTGGCAGCCCATAGGGCTCGTACTCGTAGCGCTGAACGACGTTCCGGTTCTGGTCCGTCTCCAGCACCACCGACCCCAGCAGGTCCGTATGCAGGTAGGTGACCGTCTCGGCCTGGACAGGGGAAACCAGGAGGCCGGCCAGCAGCAGGCCGGCCCCGAGCTGCTTCAGCAAGCGTGTATGCATCATCGCTTCCCCGCTCCCCACGCTATCGCCAGGCCCCAAGTCGGGACGGCCGGAGTCATCTAGCGAATGGTCGATCCAGCCCGATAGTGGCGATGATCGGACGCGGGCTCGATTGGAGGAAGTACTTATCCGGCGCCATGCGACGGCGCAGCGGCACCGACCGCGCACACCTCACGCGCCAGGCATCTGAGCCAAGCGGGAGGTGTGCGCGGTCGGTGCCGCGGACAGGCAGGGGGAGCAGGCCCGACCGACCGCCGGGCCGCCCCGTCAGCGCTTCATCGAGTCGAAGAAGTCGACGTTGGTCTTGGTGTCCTGCAGCTTCGACAGCAGGAACTCGACCGCCGCGAGCTCGTCCATCGGGTGCAGCAGCTTCCTGAGGATCCACATCTTCTGCAGCTCGGACTCGGCGGTGAGCAGGTCCTCGCGCCGCGTGCCGGAGCGGTTGATGTTCATGGCCGGGAAGATGCGCTTCTCGGCGATGCGCCGGTCGAGGTGGATCTCGAGGTTGCCGGTGCCCTTGAACTCCTCGTAGATGACGTCGTCCATGCGCGAGCCGGTGTCGATCAGCGCCGTGGCGAGGATCGTCAGGCTGCCGCCCTCCTCGATGTTGCGCGCGGCGCCGAAGAAGCGCTTCGGCCGGTGCAGGGCGTTGGCGTCGACGCCGCCGGTCAGCACCTTGCCCGAGGACGGCACCACGGTGTTGTAGGCGCGCGCCAGCCGGGTGATGGAGTCGAGCAGGATGACCACGTCCTTCTTGTGCTCGACCAGGCGCTTGGCCTTCTCGATCACCATCTCGGCCACCTGCACGTGGCGGGTTGCGGGCTCGTCGAAGGTCGAGGACACGACTTCGCCGCGCACGGTGCGCGACATCTCGGTGACTTCCTCCGGGCGCTCGTCGATGAGCAGCACCATGAGATAGCACTCGGGATGGTTGGCGGCGATGCTCTGCGCGATGTGCTGCAGCAGCATGGTCTTGCCGGCCTTGGGCGGCGACACGATCAGGCCGCGCTGGCCCTTGCCGATGGGCGCGACGAGATCAATGATGCGCGCCGTCAGGTCCTCGCGGCTGCCGTTGCCCTGCTCCATGCGCAGGCGCTTGTTGGGGAACAGCGGCGTGAGGTTCTCGAACAGCACCTTGTGGCGCGCGCTCTCGGGCGAGTCGTAGTTGATCTCGCCGACCTTGAGCAGGGCGAAATAGCGCTCGCCTTCCTTCGGCGGCCGGATCAGGCCGGAGACGGTGTCGCCGGTGCGCAGGCTGAAGCGGCGAATCTGGCTCGGGCTGACATAAATGTCGTCCGGCCCGGCGAGGTATGAACCGTCGGCGAAGCGCAGGAAGCCGAAACCGTCCTGCAGGATCTCCAGCACGCCGTCGCCGTAGATGTCCTCGCCGTTCTTCGCGTGCGCCTTGAGGATGGAAAAGATGATGTCCTGCTTGCGCGAGCGGGCCAGGTTTTCCAGGCCCATGGACTCGGCCAGCGCCACCAGCTCGTGCGCCGGGCGGCGCTTGAGCTCGGCCAGGTTCATCGCGTTGCGCGTGCGCTCCAGGTCTTCCTGCGAGATGACCTCGACTTCCTCGAAGTCCGGCAGCATGTCCGGATGGTGGCGATCGCCACCACCGCCGCCGCCACCGCCGGGCTTGCGACGCCGCGACTTTTTCCGTCCCCCGTCCCGCGGATTGCGGTGACCACCCTGCGGGTTCCCCCCCTGGGGACCGTCGTTTCTGCTGCCGTCAGAGGCCATATCGTTATTCCGACCTGAGTTGCGATTGGACTGGGCGCCCCGGGCGGAATTGCCCAGGTAACCTGTCACAGATGCTGATCCAGGAACTCGGTGAGCTGCTTCTTGCTCAACGCACCGACCTTCTGGGCTTCCACCGAGCCGTTCTTGAACAGCATCAGCGTGGGGATTCCGCGAATGCCGAACTTCGGCGGCGTGTGCGGGTTTTCATCGATGTTGATCTTCGCCACGCGCAGGCGCCCGGCGTACTCGCCGGCCACCTCGTCGAGGATCGGCGCGATCATCTTGCACGGTCCGCACCACTCGGCCCAGAAGTCCAGCAACACTGGCACCTCCGCCTTCAGCACGTCGTTATCAAAACTGGAATCACTCGTGTAAACGATTTGCTCGCTCATGGTTGGCTGCCTCCGCAAGCTGGCTCAAAAAACTGTCTGGAGAAACTCGTCCAAAGGGATTTAAGACCCCTAACCGGGTCCATGCGGCGCAGTTACGGGATGTGACGCGCCCCGCACGATGAGGCACAATGTCGCTGCGCTCGCGGCTTAAGGCTTATGAATTCTTTTGCGCGGGGGGCTCCGGAAGGGCTTCCA
Source organism: Thioalkalivibrio sp. XN279 (assembly GCF_011089885.1). Taxonomy (NCBI): domain Bacteria; kingdom Pseudomonadati; phylum Pseudomonadota; class Gammaproteobacteria; order Chromatiales; family Ectothiorhodospiraceae; genus Thioalkalivibrio; species Thioalkalivibrio sp. XN279. Next base: position 365,638 of record NZ_JAANBD010000029.1, read on the forward strand.
GAGCCGACAGGCCTGTATTCTGGCCCGGTTTTCAGGCGCGTTGCAATACCTAACAGCCCTTTTTCCCCAGGAAGCATACAACAACAATGTCAGAAGGACTGCTCACTCAGCTGCGTTTCGAGACGCTGGACCTGCCCGAAGCCGTAATGCAGGGACTCGCCGACGCAGGCTTCGACCGCTGCACGCCGATCCAGGCGGAGACGCTGCCGATCGCGCTCGACGGCCGCGACGTCGCCGGCCAGGCACAGACCGGCACCGGCAAGACCGCCGCGTTCCTGGTCGCGATGTTCACTCATCTCGAGCGCAACCCGCCCAAGCCCACGCGCAAGCTGACCGACCCCCGCGCGCTCATCCTCGCGCCGACGCGCGAGCTGGCGATCCAGATCCACAAGGACGCGGAGCTGCTCAGCGCCCACACCGGACTGGTACTGGGGCTGGCCTACGGCGGCACCGACTACGAGAAGCAACGTGCGCACATCCAGGCCGGCGTCGACGTGCTCATCGGCACGCCGGGGCGGCTGATCGACTACTTCAAGCAGCACATCTTCGGCCTGCAGCACGTGCAGGTGCTGATCCTCGACGAAGCCGACCGCATGTTCGACCTCGGCTTCATCAAGGACATCCGCTACGTCATGCGGCGCCTGCCGCCGCCGGGCGAGCGGCTCAACCTGGTGTTCTCGGCCACGCTGTCGCACCGCGTGCTGGAGCTCGCCTACGAGCACATGAACGACCCGACGCTGGTGCGCATCGAGCCGGAGCAGGTGACGGCGGAGAAAGTGCGCCAGTGCATCTACTTCCCGGCCAACAACGAGAAGCTGCCCCTGCTCATCGGGCTGCTGCGCCAGAAGGCCGCCACGCGCACCATGGTGTTCGTCAATACCAAGCGCGAAGCGGACCGGGTACGCGATTTCCTCGAGGCCAACGACCTCCCGGCCGAGGTGATTTCCGGCGACGTGCCGCAGAAAAAACGCCAGAAGGTGCTGGCACGCTTCCAGGCCGGCGAGCTGGCGATCCTCGTCACCACCGACGTCGGCTCGCGCGGCCTGCACATCCCGGGCGTGTCGCACGTGGTCAACTACGACCTGCCGCAGGATCGTGAAGACTACGTGCATCGCATCGGCCGCACGGCGCGCGCCGGCGAGTCCGGCGACGCCATCAGCTTCGGCTGCGAGACCTATGTGCAAACGCTGCCGGAGATCGAGGACTACATCTCGATGAAGATCCCGGTGGAAGCCATCGATCGCGCCGCGTTGCCGGAGATCGTCCGCCCCCGACGCAGCAGCCGCCAGGAGCGCACCGAGTGGGGTTCGCGCCCGCCGGAAGGCGGCGGCAGGTCGCGCGAGCGCAAGCCGCGCGACGGTGGCGGCGCCCGCCGCCGCAGGGACGAGGACGCACCGCGACAGCGCCAGGCCCCGGAAGCGCCGCCGGCATCGCAAGCCGCCGGCCCGCCATCC